>NZ_AP019783.1:3699956-4002441 GCF_019670005.1 Methylomagnum ishizawai
CCCCGACCCGGCGTCGGCACCGCCGGGGCATCGATTCCCGCGGCCCATGAAAAAGCGGCGGGGGCATGACGCCACCGCCGCTCGCGGGGAGGAGGCGGAACCCGCCTCCTCCAAACCGGGAAACCGCCTCAAGCCGTGGGATAGGCCGCCAGCAAATCCGCCCCGATGGTGCCCTTGAGGCTATCGAGATAGGCGGGGGCACGGGCCTGTTCCAGCATGGACTCGGCCTTGCCCAGACGGCCCGGGATATCCAATTCCTGGGCCACGTCGCGGTGGCTTTCCAGGGCGAGGAAGGCCCGCAAATCCTGGCAATGGCGCTCCCAGCGGGCGATATCGCGCTGCTGCTTGACCACCAGCCGCCGCCGGTACCAATCCGAATCCAGCAGGGACTCGCGGGTGAACAGGGCGCGGATTTCCGGGTCGTGGGCGTCCTTGCCCTGGTATTTGCCGGTCGCCATGATGTGGAGCAGGGCTTTCAGCGGCGGGCAGGCGTCCTCGATGCTGCCGTCGTCCAGATAATGCTGGGCGGCTTGCTGCTGGGCCTCGACGATGTTGTTCACGCCATCGACGAACACCGCCATGTCCTGGGTCTCGGGCTTCAGGATGGACTCGTCCATCGCCACGGTGGGATTGTCGAAAATCTTGCCCATGAAGCGCGACACGAAGCGGTCGGTGATGCGGTAGCCCAGGCGGCTGGCCTGCACCCAACGGCCCTGGTATTCGAAATCCTTCAGCGGTTCCAGGTAGCCTTTGCGGATGAGGAATTCGGGATCGCGCTCGTGTTCTTCCAACCGCGCCCAGATTTCCGGGATGAGCAGGCTGATATCGTGATCGACCCGGAGGTTCGGCCCGATATAGCCCGCCGCGCTGGAAAACCCGGCATAGCCGGTCACGATGAAGGAGACCAGGGCGTTGTTGAGGTCGGCGGTGGCCCGCAGCGCGTTGAACGGCCCCTTGGTCAAGGCGCCCTCGCTGCCCGCCCCGGTGGTCGAGGGCGATTTGCCGGTCACGCTACAGATGAAATCCATGAACAGTTCCGGCAGTTCCTGGTAATGGATCGGGTTGAACACCGCCAGGGGCCGGATGCCCTTTTCCGGCGGGTTGTTGCGGCGGCCGGTCAGGACCGCGTTGACCGGGTTCACCAAGGGCTGGCCCAGGGGCACCTGGCGGCGCAAACGGGTGCCGATCTCGGCGGTGTAGGTGCGCAAGGGCTTTTGGATATCCGGACGCACTTGCAGATAACGCGGGTTCTTGCTGGGTTTGCCGCCGATGAGCCGGGGATTGGCCGAGGACACCACGTACTGCCCGCCTTCGGTATAGGCCGCCTGCAGCAGGTTGCGCATGGGGTCGGTGTATTTCTGGAACTCCACCACGTCCTCGACGATCCCCTCCAACTGCTCGCCGATCAAAGGCTCGAAGTTGGCGATGAAATTGCCGGGCTGGGCCATGTCGAACTCGGTCTGCTTGTCGAAACCGCGATGGATGGCCTCGTCCGGGCGCTGGAACAAGCGGTATTCGCAGTTCTTCACCAGCTTGACGCTGGAATTCGAGGATTTGGGCGAGCAATTCGGCAACACGGCGCGGCTGACCACCACGGAGGCGCTGATATCGTCCTCCATCTGCACTTTTTCGGCGGCGATGAAATCCTGCCGCACTTTATAGGTGCGCCAGTTGCCGGTTTTGCCCAGGCCGATGCGCAAGTAAGAAGCCTCCAGTTCGCGCCCGTCCAACTTCAAGGCGTGGCCCGGCATCCCGTTGATGACATCGACCGAGAAATGCGAGCGCCAATCCTCGCCCCATTCCGGTTTATAGAAGCGCTTGATGATGAACACCTGGGACAGGATGCGGGAGGGGATCGCGGCCAACCAGGCGGCGTAGTCGTCGGTATTGCTGGCGGTCGGGGTCAGCAGTTTGATGACCGAGCCCAGGCTGCGCTCGGGACTCAGCACCTTGCGGCCGGGATCGCGGTCCTCGTGGGCGAATTCGGGCTTGAGCCGGTTGCTGTAATCGCGCTCGAAGATGGACGCGACCAGGGCCATATCCTCCTCGAAATCCTGCACGAACACCGGGCCGTAGATCACCGCGTCATCGATGGATTTGGAGATTTCCGACTTGCCGCCGCCCGACACGGTGCAGGGCTTGTGGCAGAACACGCCTTCGGCGTCGGTGCCGATCAAGCGCCAGGACGGGGCCGAGGGGTGCTTGCGCATCTCGACCCGGTAGCCGTGCGGCTGCATATAAATCTTGCCGGGGCGCAGTTTGATAGCCTGTTCGCCCTGGGCGTTCTTCCAACGGATGGTCTGCGAACGCAAATCCATCCGCAAATCCAAAGGCACGTAAACCAAATCCGGGTGGGCGCGGTCGATGGCGTAACCCTCCGCTTGCACCTCCATGATATCGCCGTAGCGTTCCACCATCTTCTCGAAGGAATAGAGGTCCGGTTGCTCGCGGGTACGGCTGTCGGTTCCGTACTCTTCGCCATGGTTGCGGCATTGGAAGGCCAAGGCGCCGCCGGCGTGTTCCTCCTCGGCGAGGCCGAACAGGTTGGCGGCGTAGCTGATCTGGGTTTTCACCTCCTTCTTGCCGTACCCGTAATAGTTGTCGGCCAGGATCGTGACCATGACGCCGCGCAGGTCGCGGGCGGTGATCTTGAAGGCGTTGCCGTCGTTGTAGCGCTCGGCTTCATCCTGCCAGCACATGCCGTCGGCGCGTTGGCGCGGGGTGGCGTCGTCGTAATGCGGAAGGCCGAGTTCTTTTTTGGTGAGCCGGGTCAGGTGCGGGGCGAGGAGGATGCAGCCGGTGTGGCCGGTCCAATGCTCGACATCGAGGGCGGCGTCGTTTTCGGGCAGGTTCGGGTTGCCGGCGTTGCCGAAAATGCTTTCCAGGAAATCCAGGTTGCTGACCAGGTTGCCGGGCGCGAAGCAGCGGATTTCCATGGTCTTCTCGGGTTGCACGCCGGGAATCTCCGGGCACACCACCGGACGCAGCAGCAAGGACAGGAACAGCTTGGCCTTTTCCGGTTGGTTGGCGGTGAAGGGCAATTCCAGGAGTTCGTCGGGTGGATTCAGGGCGCTGCGCAGCAGGCGGGCGAAAGCCAGCTTGGGCACGGCCTTCTTGTCGCCGGGGATCGGCAGGCCGCCCTCGGCGATATGGAACGAACCTTGCGTGGTACGGCGGTCGTTGGCCGGATTGTGCAAGATGCCCTGCCGCACCCGGTAGCTGGACACGATATCGGACTTGAAGCTAGCGCCATCCGAAGGCAAGGACAATTCCCGCGCCACGCCGTAGCGGTCCAGGACCAAGGTGCTGGTGGGCAAATGGGCCTGGCCCTCCTCGCCCAGGTCTTCCAGGTAGGCCGCCAGGAAATCCTGGACGCGCCGGTCCACCGGGCAGAGGTGGTGGGTCAGGAGGCGGTTCTTTTCCCGGTAGCTCTTCAGCAAATCGTGGGCGATGGACATGAATTCGTCGTCGCCGGCCTGGCTGGCGACGGGCTGCCCGGTGGAGGAAAGCTTGAGGTTGATATAAAGCTGCAAACGCCGACGTTCGGCTTCGGGGTCGTGGGATTGGGTACCCAGACCTAGTGATTGTTCGATATTCATGGATTTAAACCTTGGTTTAGGATGGACCGGGGCGCGCAGTTTACAGGCTCCTGCCGCGAGCCGCACACCGCCCTTATGCAAGAAGCCAGCCGCCAGGCGGAACGCCGCGCCATCCGGGCGGTTCCGGCGGGCCAAGCCCGCCGGGAAGATCCGCTTCCGGGCGGGCCGTAGCGGAATGGCACGATCTTGGTGCTTGGCTCCGTCGGCCCCGCCCATCCGCCTCCCGGCCCTCGCGACCGCTTTAGGATCATTGTCATATTGGGTCGATATAATACAATCAATAACCCAACACCAATACACAAAAATACCCAGGATAAATAATCAATAAATTTGGCATTTTAAAAAGCACATATACCCATAACTGCTCGATTTCATCTCCTCGGAGATTTTCCCAGGGTCCGCGCTGCCGCCATCACCGGCTCTAAGCCTAGGCAATCTTGTTATAAGCCAAAGCGCCCCGCATTGACGGTGGATATGCGTGATATAAAGCAAAAACATCGCGCTATATCGCCGCGACATTTTGACATATCCCCAACCCCCGATGATGGGCTATTATTTGATTTTCCCCGGCATCGGTTTAGGACGGAAATAGCGGACCCCCGGCGAATCCCACCATGGCCCCCCACCCACCCGCATGAACTTGTCACCCGATTCATAGCAAGCGCAAGAAACTGTTTCCCCGTTGTGATGTCACAGCAATACCCGGTTCAATCCCAACCGGAACCACCCGCAGCAGAAGGAGAGAGAGAAGTGTCAGGAAATCATCTGCCCACCGCCCGCGAAGGGCGGCCATCGACCATGGCCCCGGATCGTCTCGCCCCCAACCCATTCCAGCTCTATTTCCGGCTCGACGACAAGACCGGCCGCAAGGATTGGTTCTTCACGGCGGGCTCCCAGGTTTTCGGCCCGTTCCGCTCCTTCGCGGAAGCGGACGAGGAACTCGCCGAATGCCGGGCCATCAACCGGCACCCGGTGGCAACCTGGGACCGCTAGGCACGCCGGACGCGACAAGGCCCGGCCCGTCCCCCCGCTGTGTACGGGAAGACGGGCCGGGCCTTCGGCTTTTTCCGGGCGGGTGGATCAGGCGTTTCCGGGCACGAAGAAGAACGGGCTGCCTTCGTGCCCGGCGTGCTGGAGCGGGGCGTATTGCGGCGATTGCCGGAACCCGGCCTTGGACGCCGCGCCCTGGACCTGCCCCGCCACCGAGCGGAACACATCGTAATCCTCCAGCACCCGCTGGTTGCTACGCAGCACACCCAGGAAGGCGTTGGCGAACACCGAATGCCCGCCGCCGCCCTGGTCCAGCACCGGCTGCACCCCGCCCGAGGTCAGCACGGTACGCGCCTTGCGGCCCGCCATCACCTTCAGCCATTTGGCCCGCTTGTCGGGGTCCATGCCGTCCGGGAGCTTGGCCACCGCCGAGCCGGTCATCGCCCCGGAATAACAGGAATCCGCCACCACCATCACATGGCGGGCCGGCAGGATGCCGATGAAATCGGTGATGCTCTGGCTGGAAATCCAGTTGGCGGGATTGCCCACCTCCGCATCGGTGGGCAGCCAATAGGCTTGCTGGGTGGCCTTGTCGATCTCGCCGTGGCCGGCGTAATAGATCAGCAGGTTGTCGTCGGGGGTCAGCCTTTTATGGATCTCGTTGAGCGCGGTCATGATCTGGTGGCGGTTGGCGTTCAACAGCAGCTTGGTGTCGAAGCCATAGCGCTCCCTCAGCACCACGTCCAGGCTCTTGGCGTCGTTGGCCGGGGTTTGCAGGGCCGGATAGGCGGTGTAGGTCTGGTTGCCGATGATGAGGGCGTAGAACTTGCCGAATTTCACATCGCCCGGTTGGTCGATGCCGCCCGGATTGGCCGTGGCCGGTGCCGGGGTGGCGGCGGGCGCCCCGGCGGCGACCAGGCTCAGGTCGAGGTGGGAAGTCTGGTTCCGCTGGTCGGTGGCGGTGATCTTGACCGTGGTCTCGGCCCCGTTCAGCGTGGCGGGGAAGCGGAACAGGCCGGCGGCGTCGGGCGTGACCGGCTGGTCGTTGACCCGCAGGGATTTGAGTTGATCCGGGGCTTGCACCTTGCCGACGATATCCTTGGCACCGAGCCCGACCTGGACCACCTTCATGCCGCGGGTCAGGGTCGCGGGCGGCTCGATGATCTCGATGCCGGGGCCGGCCTCGGCCAGCTGTATGGGCGGTTCCTTGGCCTGTAGCGCCAGCCGTTGCGCCTCGTCCTTCAAGCCGGTGATTTCCTTGGCCTGGGCCTGGAGTTCGGCCTTGCGGCGGTCGATCTCGGTCCGGTCCGCGCCGCCCTGGCCGGGGCGGGTCAGGAGCGTGGTCAGTTCGGCGGAGCTTTTGCGGTATTGCTCCAGCTTGGCGTTGAGGGCGTTCTCGGTGGAGGCCAGTTGCTCGCGGGCCGGATTGGCCGGGGCGGCGGCTTGGGCGGTGGTCGCGGCCTTGGCGGTCGCCTGCGCCGCCGCCAATTCCTTGCGCATCTTGCCGCGCTCCTTGTCGAAGGACGCCGCCATCTTGTTGACGCTGGCCTGTTGGGCCTTGAGCTGGGTTTCCTTGCGCTTCAACTCGGCTTCGAGTTCGCGGACCTTGGCATCGTCCCCGGCGGGCGCGGAGACTTTTTGCTGGGCCAGACGCTCGCGGAGTTGTTCCAGTTCATCCTGGGATTTGCGCAGTTGCTCCTGCTGGTCCAGCAAATCCTGGCGGGTGGCGTCGAGTTGGGCGCGGAGCCGCTCGGCCTCGCGGCGGCTTTGGTCGGCGGCGAGCTTATAGGTTTCCAGTTCGCGCCGTTGCTCGGCCCCGAGTTGCCCGGCTTGATCGGCGCTTTGGCGCTTGGCGGCGTCGAGTTGCGCCCGCAATTGCTCGGCTTCCTGCTGGCTGCGCTCGGCGGATTGGCGCAGGGCTTCGATTTCCCGCTGTTTCTGGGCCGCGCCCGCGCCCTTTTGCTGCTCGACCGCGGCGAGCCTGGCCCGGAGTTCCTGGGCTTCGCGTTGGCTGCGCTCGGCGTCCAGGCGGAGTTGGTCGAGTTCCTCGCGGGAACCCCCGGCCTCCTGGGACTGGCTTTGCTGCTGCAAGGTCGCGGGCGCGGTGGGCGCTGCGGCGAACTGGAGTCCGGCCCCGTCCAGCCCCGACGCCTTGCCATACCATTGGGCGGCGGCGGCGGCGTCCTTGGGCACGCCCAAGCCCTTTTCGTACATCGCGCCCAGGTTGACCTGGGCCTGGGCGTTGCCCTGGGCGGCGGCTTTGCGGTACCAATCGGCGGCGGCCCGGTAATCGGGGGCCTGGCCCAGGCCCTTCTCGTAAATCTGGCCCACGTAGAGCTGGGCCGTGGCGTCGCCTTCCTCGGCCTTGGACCGCCAGACCTTGAGGGCGCTGGCGTAATCGGCGCGGTCGTAGGCCACGTATTCGCCGCCCCGGACCTCGCAATCGGCCTCGGTGGTGCGGATCGGGCGGCGGCCGCTGAGATAGGTCATTTGCGAGCCCAGCTTGCGCAACTGGCCGGGCAGGAGGCAATCGACCACGTTGAGCTTGTCCACATCCTCGATATAGCCTTCCACGGCCCTGGCGGCGGACGCCTCCGGGGCGGGGGGCTGGGTGGCGCAGCCGACCAGCAAGGCCGTGGCGACGGCGAAAGCCAGGGTGGTTTTATTCATGTGGCGAATTCTCCGCTGGGGATCTGCAAACGCGCTTATTCATGGTGGGGGAGGGCCGGGCCGGGTTCCAGCCGCTTTAGGATAAGCCCCCATTCCGCCTCCCAACAACAGCCGTGGCCCATTTTCGGCAATATTACCCAGTTTCCCGGTGAACGGTTGCGGGCGATGGGCGCGAATACCTGGGGCGGGATAACCGGATCGTCCGCGCCGAGATAATGGTATTCCGCCACCACGGGGGCCAGGTCGGCGGGATTGAGGGAACCGGCCAAGGGGCTATAGCCGTGATAGGCGGTCCAGGCGGCGCTATCCAGGTTGCCGGCCACAGTGACCAGGGCCAGGGTGCCGGGCAGGCGCGGGGCCAGGAGGACCGCCAAGGCCCCGCCGCCGCTGTGGCCGAACAAGCGGAGCCGCCGGAAACCCCGCGCCCGGACGAAGCCGCGCAAACCCGCCGCGAGCGCCTCCACCACCTCCGGCCCATAACGGCGGTCGGTCCACAGCGCCGGGGAACAGCCCGCGTCCTGGGCATGGCCGTGATAGCAAGGCCGTCCCAGATACAGGGCCGGGGCCGGGTCCAAGGCCATCAATCGCAACATCAAAGGATGGCGCGGCGTGGGGTCTTGGGCGATGCGCCAGCGCGATTCCCAAGGCGTGCCATCGCCTTCCAAATAGACATGCAGGACCGGATTCGGGACGGCGGCGGGCTTGTAGAACGCCGCCAGCCGGAAACCCCCGCCCTCCAGGGACAAGGCCTGGAAACCCGCCGCCGCCGCCATGGCGTAAACCCGCCCGGCCGGGGAGGCGCAACCCGCCAGCACGGCGCACAGCGCCGACAGCGTCCAGGCTCGGACCCATCTCCAGCGCAATTTCCGCGCAACCCAAACGGGGCGGACCTGTGTCATAGCGGGTTTGTGGATTCGGTTTAAACTTGTAGTCTATCCAGGCGACGGCGATGTAGACCCGCCTCCCCCACCACAAGCAGTCATTCAATCAGAACAACAATGCCGATGCTGCTGCTCCTGAACGTCCTCACCTGGCGGGGCGGGCCACCCCAGAGCGCCCTTTCCCATTTATTCGACACGGCGGGCGGTTCCATCGGGCGCTCGTCCAGCAACCAACTGCGGCTCCCGGACCCCGAGGGCTTCATCTCCCGCAAGCACGGCAGCATCGCCTACCAGGACGGCGACTACCGTTATACCGACACCAGCAGCGGCGGCACCTATTTCGCGACCCGCAACCTCCTGTTGGAACAAGATACCCTGGCCCTGCGCCCAGGCGATATCCTCCGCATCGGCGATTATGAAATCGCCGTTGCATTGCTGCCCGATGCGGAAACCGGCTCCAAACCCGACCGGCCCAACCCGGACTTGTTCCAGGAGTTCCTGGAAGGCGCGGGGCTGGACCTCCGCCACCGCTTCAAGCCGGAAGACCTGCCCGGACTCATGCGTGCCTTGGGCGCCCTGTTCCGTCCCCTGGCCGAAGCCGCCCTGGCCCCCTCCCCCCTCCATCCCGGCCCGGCGGCGGACGCCACCGATCCCGCCGCCCAATCCGCCTGCCTGGACGCCGCGCTCGAACACCTGCTGCTGCCCGGTCCCGGCGCGGCCACCGACCCGCTCGACGCCCTGCTCGACCGCCTCGAGGACGCCGCCCACCAAAAGCTGGCCCTGCACGCGGCCCTACAGGCGGAACTGGCCGTGGCCCTCCGGCGCTTCGACCCCGACGGACTCGCCCGGATCGGCGGCGACCCGGACCCGGCGCGGTGCTGGGAAACCTTCCGCACAGCCTATCCGGGCTTGGCCAAGGACATCGCGCAAAATTTCCTGGGCGCGGAATTCGTCAAGACCTACCAGCGGCAATTACGCCTGCTACGCACGGTCAAAGGACGCTAACCCCCGCGCGGCGGCGGCCCGGCCCGCTTACTGGCGCGGCGCAATGTCCGCTATAGTTAGCACAGGTGGCGGACGCGGCCTTAGGAGATACCGCCGTCCGCTGGACGGCGGCTTGAAGGAGGATGGCCGGGTTGCCGCCAGCCAGGGCCGGGAACCGAGCAAAGAGGATAGCCTATGAAAATCAAACACCTGTTCGGTTTCACCAATCAAGCCAAGGCGGGCAAGCCCCCGGCGGCGGACGCGGCCATCCCGCCCCAGCCGGTGCGCTGGCATTCCCACGGACTCACCGATGTGGGACATCGCCGCAAGATCAACGAAGACGCCTTCCTGGCCCGCCCGGATATCGGCCTGTGGATGGTGGCGGACGGCATGGGCGGGCACCAGGCCGGGGATGTCGCCAGCAACGCCCTGGTCCAAGCCTTGGCCACCCTCGAAGCCGCCGCCGAACTCGACACCCAAGCCGCGCGGGTCAAACAAGGCATCGAAGAGGTCAACCGCCATCTGCACCGGCTGGCGGCCGAATCCAGTTCCGGGCAGATCATCGGCAGCACGGTGGTGGCCCTGGTGGCCAAGGGACTGCGCTGCGAGGCTTTCTGGGCCGGCGACAGCCGCCTCTACCGCTACCGCGACGAGCGGCTCGAACAACTCAGCACCGACCATTCGCTGACGGACGAATTGGTGCGGGCCGGGCTCATGACCCCCGAGGAAGCCTCCGCCGAAGGCGGGACCAATATCATCACCCGCGCCGTCGGCGCGGAATCCCGGCTGGAGCTGGACAGCCTCCGTTTCGAGGCCGCGCCGGGCGATCTCTATCTCCTATGCAGCGACGGCCTGGCGAAGGAACTCGACGACGGCGAGATCGCCCGCCACCTCGCCGCCGCCGACCTCGCCGCCGCCACCAAAGCCCTGATCGACGCCACCCTCGCCCATGGCGGGCGCGACAATGTCACGGTGGTGCTGATCCGCCCCGAGCCCATCCCCGCTTGATTCCACCCCGCGGCCCTGGCGCCGCCCTTGCCCCGAGGCCATCCGATGCATCCAGAAGCCCGTCCCCCTTTGCCGCCCTTCACCCGTGAAACCGCCGTCCAAAAGGTCCGCATGGCCGAGGACGCCTGGAACAGCCGCGACCCGGCGCGGGTGGTCCTGGCCTACACGGCCGATAGCCAATGGCGCAACCGCGCCGAATTCCCGCAAGGGCGCGAGCAAATCGCCCGGTTCCTGGCCCGCAAATGGGCGCGCGAACTGGACTACCGGCTCATCAAGGAATTGTGGGCCTTCGAGGGCCACCGTATCGCGGTGCGCTTCGCCTACGAATGGCACGACGACGCCGGGAATTGGTACCGCTCCTACGGCAACGAGAACTGGGAATTCGACGAACACGGCCTCATGGCCCGGCGCTATGCCAGCATCAACGACCTGCCCATCCCGGAATCCGAGCGCAAATTCCATTGGCCCCAAGGCCGCCGCCCAGACGGCCATCCCGGCCTGGGCGAACTCGGACTCTGAGCCGCGCTCGACGACGGAACCCCGCCCGTTATCATCCGGTAAACAATCCACTCCCGGAATGCGCCCCCATCGGCCCGGCACGCGGGGCATAATGGGGCTATCGGTCCCATCCCATAGCCCCGGCACCCATCCCGATGAACCACGTCAATTCCTTGATCCGCCTGATCGACCAGGGCCTCTCGACCCAGGTCATGTTGAACGACGGCAGTATGCTCCCGCGCTTCCGCCCGCACGACCTCATCGCCCGCGGCAGCCCGCAAACCGGGGTGGTCGTGGTGCGCGGGACGGTCTGTCCCGACGATGGCGCGCCGGAAGACCGGGTCATCCCGCTCTGCGATATCTGCGGGGTGTTCAGCGAACGGCCCCGGCAGGCCCATCCCATCGACCCGGCCTTCCCGCTCCGCAATCCGGTCCCGAGGGGCTGGACCACGCTCCGCGCCCGCCAGCCGGGCTGAGCGCCCCAGCCCCGGAACCGCGCCATGAGCCTCCCGCCCCATGCCGAACCCCGCTTCCTGCTCTACCATTTGCAGCCCATCAGCGCCCGGCTGCTGTTCATGCGCCACGCCTCGGGCAGCGTGCTGGCCCCGCGCCCACTGCCGTTCCTGACCAGCCCCATCGAGGACGACCCGCCCCGGCCCAAGCTCGACCTCATCCAGCAAGTGACCCTGGGCATGCGGCTCAACGCCAGCCTGGGCTTCGAGCCGGGGATGCTGGTGGTGGAGCCGGACTTCCTGCGCCGGGCCGAAATCCCGAGGGCGGTGGTCGATCTGCACCTGGCCCGCTTCACCAGCCACGACCCGCCGCACGAGGCGGCCCGGCTCAAGGGGGCGGCGTTCCACCCCATCACCGAACTGCGCGGCGGCCATCCGGTGGAAATGGCCATGTTGCGCTGGGCCTACGAATATCTGCTGGCGGGCTGAGCGCGGACAGCCGGCGCGGGTCCGGGCGTCCTTCCCCTGTATTAAACAAGTCTGGATTCGGGAGTACAGTACGGGTTTTCCCCCCGCCCGACGCCACCCGCGCTCCCCGCCCATGACATCCGACCACCCCGACCCGCCCGGCCCCGCGCTCCCGGCGGATTCCGCCGAGCGCCCATCCGAACCCGCCGCCTTCTGCGAGCGGGCTTTGCTGGACGGCCTGTTGGCGGCGTCTCCGGCGGGGTTCGCCTATATCGACACCGATTTCCGCCTGGTCCGCGTCAACCCGGCCCTGGCCGGATTCGTCGGCCTGGCGGTGGAGCACATGCTGGGCCGCCGGGTGGCCGAGGTGGTGCCGACCCTCTGGCCGCGGCTCGAACCGATCTGCCACGCCGTCCTCGCCGGGGGGCATCCCCCCGCGAGCCTCGAAATCGCCGGGCGAACCCCCGCGCAACCCGGCATGCTCCGCCATTGGCTGGCCCACGTCTACCCGGTGCGGCCCGACGGGTCCGCCGCCGGCACCGGAATCGGCATCGTGGCCCTGGAAATCACCGCGCAGAAACACACCGAGGCCGCGCTGCGCGCCAGCGAGGAACGGCTGCGCCTGGCCCACGGGCGCTTCGCCGCCGCCCTGGAAAACTCCCCGGTGGTGGTGTTCGCGCAGGACCGCGACCTCCGCTATACCTGGGTCCACAATTGCACCCTCGGCTTCCGCGACGAGCAAGTGCTGGGCGCGACCGATGCCGAGTTGTTCGAGCAACCCGCCGACGCCGCCCGCCTGACCGCGCTCAAGCGCCGGGTGCTGGACACCGGGCGGCCCGCCCGCGAAGAGGTGCCGATCCTCGGCCAGGGCGGGCCGCACTGGTACGATCTGGCGGTGCGCCCCCAATACGCGGCGGGCGCGGTCGCCGGCCTGGTCTGCGCGGCGGTCAACATCACCGACCGCAAGAACGCCGAGGAACGCGCCCGCAACAACGAACTGCGGCTGCGGCTGGCCCTGGACGCGGCCCGGCTGACCTCCTTCGAATGGGATATCCAACGCGACCAGGTCCGCCGCTTCATCGCCCCCGATGCCCCGTCCGCCAGCCCGGAAGACGCCCCCAACCCTTTCGGCGCGGTCTGCCAGGCCGTGCATCCCGAAGACCGCCTGCGCTTCATCGCCCAAATCCACGCCGCGCTGACCAGCGCGGACGGCCGCTACGAAAACGAATTCCGCATCCTCTATCCCGACGGCGGCAGCGCCTGGGTCTACGAACGGGGCCGGGTGGAACGCGACGCCGCGGGCCGCCCGGTCCGGTTGCTCGGCTTGTCGCAGGACATCACCGAGCGCAAGCGCTCCGAACAAGCCCTGCGCGAAGCCGACCGCCGCAAGGACGAATTCCTCGCCATGCTGGCCCACGAACTCCGCAATCCCCTGGCCCCGATCCGCAACGCCGTGGAAATCCTCAAGCGGCGCGGCGAACTGTCCGAGGTCCAAATCGGCGGTTGCCATTCGATCATCCAGCGCCAAACCGAGCATCTGGCGCGGCTGGTGGACGACCTATTGGACGTGTCGCGGATTTCCCGCGGCCAGATCGAGCTGCGCAAAGGCACGTTCACGCTCACCGATATCCTGCAACGGGCCTTGGAAACCAGCCTGCCCCTGATCGAATCCCGCCGCCACGAACTCAGCCTGCACCTGCCCGAGGAACCGTTGTGGGTCGAGGGCGATCTGGTACGGCTGGCGCAAGTGGTCTCGAACCTGCTCAACAACGCTGCCAAATACACCGATATCGGCGGGAGCATCCGGCTCGGGGTCGAATGCGCCGACGGCCACGCCCTGATCCGGGTGGAGGACAATGGCCGCGGCATCGACCCCGCCGTCCTGCCGCACTTGTTCGACCTGTTCTACCAAGTGGACCGCACCCTGGACCGTTCCGAGGGCGGGCTGGGCATCGGCCTGTCCTTGGTGGAAAAACTGGTGGGGATGCATGGCGGACAGGTCGAGGCCCATAGCGCGGGCCGGGGCCGGGGCAGCGAGTTCGTCGTCCGCCTGCCCTGCCTGCGCGATCTGCTGGACGTGGGCGCGGTCGCCCGGCCCGACCCGGTCCGCAAAACCGGCGAGCGGCTGCGCATCCTGGTCGTGGACGATAATTTCGACGCGGCGGACAGCATGGCGCTGTTGCTGCTGGGCGAAGGCCACGAGGTGCTGACCGCCTACGACGGCGAAACCGCCCTCGACCTCGCCCTGAACCACCAACCCGCCGTGGTGTTGCTGGATATCGGCCTGCCGGGGATGGATGGCTACAGCGTGGCGCGGGAACTGCGGCGGCGCGGCGCGGTGCCGGCGACCCAGTTGGTCGCCCTGACCGGCTATGGACAGACGGAAGACCGCGAGAAATCGCAACTGGCCGGATTCGACCGGCATCTGGTCAAGCCGGTGGATTTCGACGCCTTGCAAGCGGTGTTGGCGGAATGTTCGGACCGCCCCGCCTAGGGACGGCCCGGAGCGGGGACGGGACGGCCTATTCCGCCGCCCCGTCCTTCACGGTGGTTTTCAGCAGGAAGAACCTATAGACCACCCAGGCGCAAAGGATTCCCACCACCACCCAGGAGTGGCTCATCAGGCTGGCGGACAGCGTGGTCTTGGCGGCCACGCCCCGGATGCCCGCCATATACGGTCTCGATACCAGCATCATCCAGGCCCAGGCGGGCACTTGGTAGGCGATGGCCCCGGCCACGCCCCAATGCATGGCTTTCGAGCCCAGCCGCTCCGCCGTGCGATAGAACCAGAACGCGATCCCCGCGGTCAGCAACATTGAAATCAACACCATGACATGGCCTCCTCTGCAAGAATTATCGGATTGTGCGCCGACCTGTGCCGGCCGGTCGGGTGCAGATTAACCGATAGCCCACCCGCAAGAAAGCCAAGCCGTTCCCACGCCTCCCGGCCCGGAGTCGCCCACCGCAATGAAACCGCGCATGGAAATCCGCTACGAACCCACCCCCGCCGACACCGCGGCCCATCTCCGTCACCTACGCGACCAAGGCCGGCCCCCGGACCCGCCGTTATGGATCGTCCTCCTGGGGCTAGGGCTGGGCCTCGCCGTCGCGGCCCGGACCGACGCCCCCGATTGGCGCGATGTGTTGCTGTTCGGCACCGCCGCCTTGTTCGGGCTGTCCGGCCTGGCGCTGGCCCTGTGGCGGCGCTGCTATCCCGATACCGCCGACACCGCGCCGCCCACGGGCGTGTGCCGGCTCGTGGTCACGCCCGCCGGGCTGGTGCGGGCCGCGGGGCCGGAGGCCGGATTCCTGGCTTGGCCCGACCTCGCGGCCCTGGTGGAAGGACCGGAGCATTTCCACCTACACGCGGTTTCCGGCCCCCTCTGGACCCTGCCCAAACGCGCCCTGCCCGAACCGGACGGTCCTCGAGCTTTCGCCGATCTCGTCCGCCGCTATTGGCAAGCCCAGCCCGGCCACCGGCGCCGGCGCTTGCCGGACCGGCCGGAACGCCCGGGCCGGCGCGTGCTGGCGGGATTCGCGGAAGCGCTGCGCGGCGGCTTCCGGCTCGCGCTGTTCAGGCCGCTGGAGGGCGGCGCGGTCCGCACCCTGGGCGGCGGCGTGCTGGCCGGGCTGCTGGCCTTGCGGCTGGGGGTGTCGGCGTTGGGGGATTACGCCGCCGCGCTGCCGCGGCCGCGCTTCGACGCCTACGGCTTGATCGACCACGGGGCCGGGATGCTGCTGTTCCTGCTGAGCGGGCTGGCGCTGGGCGGCCTGGCCCGCGATACCAAACCCCTGCTGGGCTTGCTGGGTTTGATCGCGGCGGCGGAATGGCTGACCTCGGCCCTGTACCGGCTGGCCTATGCCGCGCTGCCGGGCGGCGGGGAAACCGCCGCGCCCTGGATCGGCTGGGCCTTGTTCCTGGCGTGGTTCCTGTGGAACTTCGCCATCGTGTTCCGCGCCGTGGGCGGGGTTTACCGGCAACCGGCCCCGGTGGCGCTATTCCTCGCCAGCGCCTTCGCCCTGCTGGATTGGGGCGTGGGCTTCCAACTGCCGGTCCAGGAGATTTTCTATCCGGCGGAGGACGAAGCCACCGCCGCCCCGGCTCCCCGGATCGACGCCGAGGAAGTCCTCTACCGCCAGCACCGGCTCCTGCGCGAAGCCACCGACGCCCTCGCCCCACAACGCCCCGGCGTCGCCGACCTGTATTTCGTGGGCTTCGCGGGAGAATCCGACGAACAGGTCTTCGCCCATGAAGTCGGGTACGCGCTGGACTTGTTCGACCGGCGCTTCGACACCCAAGGCCGCTCCATCGCCCTGGTCAACAGCCCCGACACCCTGGTCCGCTGGCCCATCGCCAACCGCCACGCCCTCGACGCCGCCCTGCAAGCCGTGGCCCGCCGCATGGACCCCAAGGAGGACGTGCTGTTCCTGTTCCTGACCTCGCATGGCTCGAAGGACCACAAGCTCTCGGTGCGCTTCGAGCCCCTGCCCCTGGACGACCTGCCCGCCGCCACGCTCAAGGCCGCGCTGGACCGCGCCGGTATCCGCCAGCGGATCGTGGTGGTGTCGGCCTGTTATTCCGGGGGGTTCCTGGACGCGCTCAAGGACGACGATTCCCTGATCCTCACCGCCGCCCGCCGCGACCGGGCCTCGTTCGGCTGCGGGGTGGATTCCGAGTTCACCTATTTCGGGCAGGCTTATTTCGTGGAGGCGTTGGCGCAAACCCGCTCCTTCGTCGCGGCCTTCGACATGGCGCGGCAGACGATAGAACGGCGCGAACAGGCCGAAGGCAACGAGCCTTCCCTGCCGCAAATCCATGTCGGGAAGAACATCGCGCCCAAGCTGCGGGCGCTGGAACAGCGGCTGGCGGCCCCCGCGGCCAAGCCCAGGCCGGGAAACCGGCCCCTGAAGCCGTAACCTCAAGCCTCGAGTCCCAAGCCTCCCCCGGCCACCACCACCCGGTTCCGTCCGCCGTCCTTGGCCCGGTAGAGCGCGGTGTCGGCGGCATCGACCAGGGCTTTGGGATTCCCCTCCGCCACGGGCAAGGCCGTGGCGACGCCCAGGCTGACCGTCACCACCCCGCTTGCGCCGGAGGCATGGGGAATGTTCAAGCGTTCCACACCCTCGCGGATGCGCTCCGCCAACCGGGCCGCCAATTCCGGCGGGGTGTGGGCGTGGATGATAAGGAATTCCTCGCCGCCGTAGCGGGTGGGAATATCCCCGGCGCGGCGGGCCAGCCTACGGATCACCCGCCCCACCTGCCGCAGCACGTTATCGCCCTGGGTATGCCCATAGGCGTCGTTGTAGGCCTTGAAGTGGTCCACATCGACCATGATGATCGACAAGGGATGCAGGTCGCGGGCACCGCGCCGCCACTCATGCTCCAACAAAATGTCGAGGGCGCGGCGGTTGGGCAATTGGGTCAGGGCATCGACGCTGGCCAGGGCCATCAGCATCTTGAGGTGGTGGCGGTCGCTCTTGAGCAGCGGATAGAACCACCACAGGCCCACCCACATGGTGACCGACACGAACAAGCCCAATACCTCCAGCAGCAGATCGATGGGCCAAGGCCCGGCCACCACCAGCCTGTACCAGCCCAAGGCGCGGCGCAGGGCCATCGCCAGCAGCCCCAAGGTCATCAGCAACGCGGGCACATACCAGCCGGAAATGCGGGTCAGCCGGAAGGCCATGGCGGCCGCGGCGAGTTGGGCGAGCAGGGACAGCCCCAAAATCCAATGGATCAGCGGGGAACGCAACAAGGCTTCGAGCAGGTCCGTGGCGGGCATGGCGGGCTGTTCCTGGGCAAGGCCGGACCGGACACCGAGATGGGACCGTCCGTTTCATGGCAATAAGTATCGGCGGAAATCGGGAAATCCGCAGCCCCTCACCAATCCCGCCGTTCCCACGCCATCCAATAAACCCGGAACCCTTTTCCGCGATTCCGGGACAGGGGGAATCACGCTCCGAATACAACCGATTCCATGGGCATAACCGTCCATTCACGATTGCCCTATAACCCTGGAATCAGCCGCCTATCCAAGCTGCGGGATAGGCCAAGCCAACCGGACAGACCATAAACCATACCAATCCATATACGGACAGTCTCAAACCATTTGATCGCGTCCCATATAAACCCTACAATTGCATTTATTCACAGGAGAATGCTTTTTTATTTGCTTCATCGAGGCGGCCATGCCCAAAATAATAACGTCCCATACCAAAAACACCCTTCTATTAGCCATGGGCACCGTCCTGGGCTTAACTTCCCCCCTGGCCCGCTCCGCCACCCCACCCACCGTACAACTTGTCAGCCCCGGCTTCGTGGTGGCGGGCCAACCGACCCCGTTCGAATACAAAATCACCATCGGGAAGGACGGCCTTCCCGTGAAGGGCAGCCTCATGCTGGGTTTCCACCATTCCTCGCAATGGAAAGGGACGCAGGTTTCGCAACCCCAAGCGCCGGGCTACGTATCGGTCGTGGGCAAGGTCCCCAATAACTTCAAGGTCAAGTTCAAGAAACTCCCCGCCAGCGCCTTCACCACGAAAGGGGACACACTGTACAACCGCGGCATCGTGGCGGAAGTCGCCCAACAACCCCTACAACCCGGCGAAGTCGTCACCATCACCATCGGCAGCGTCCAATATGGCGGGATCCAACAAAAGCTATCGGACGACCACCATGAACTCAGGGTCATGGCTGACCTCAACGCCGACGGCAAGTTCGATTGGAGCGCCTCGCCCCAATTCGACGTGATCCCGGCCCCCGCCCACCATTTCCTGCTGGTCGCGCCCTCGAAGGTGGTCGCGAACCAACCATTCGACCTCCAGATACATGCCGAGGACGCCTTCAACAACTTCGTCAACAATAGTTATTTCACCACCCCCGTGCCCGCCTATAACGGCAAGGTCACCATCACCGACGAAAAAGGCAACGTCCTGGCAAAAGATCTCAAGCTCGACGATGGATGGGCGCTGACCCAGGTGCGGGTCTCGACCCCCGGTCCCCATTGGCTCACCGCCAGCGACGGCACGCTGACGGGCGGCAGCAACCCCTTCAAGGCCTTCAACCAGGAACCCAACTACAAGATTTATTGGGGCGATATCCACGGCCACACCAAATTCTCCGACGGCCTGGGGGAAAACGCGGAAGAATATTTCTGGTACGCCCAGACGGGGCAACACCTGGATGTGTGCGCGCTCAGCGACCACGCCCAGAAGCGCTGGCCGGAAACCATAGCCGCGGTCAAATCCTTCTATAAGCCGGGGGAATTCGTGACCCTCCTCGGCTTCGAGGCCAGCCTGCCGGGCGGCCATATCAACCTGTATTTCCGTGGCGATACCGCCCCGGTCGTGGACGGCTGGGCCAAACAGACCTACCAGGGCTTGACGAACAGCCTGGCCCAGCAGTTCGGGACCGACCTCATCACGGGTCCGCACGCCTTCGGCCACGACTCGAACGAACCCTACGCCTTCGGTGCCTGGAACGACACCGTGGAGCGCTTCGTCGAAGTCTATTCCAAGCACGGGGCCAGCGAATATCCCGGCAACCCCACCCCGCTGCCCAACGCCAGCAAGGATATGTCCCACTACCTACAGGGCGGGCTGGCCGCCGGGCGGCGTTTCGGGGTCATCGGCTCCGGGGACGGGCACGATTCCCACCCGGGCCGGGCCTTCGGCGGGGCCTATCCCGGTGGCTTGGTGGCCTTCCGCGCCAAGGAATTGACCCGGGAAGCCATCTTCGACGCCTGGCAGAACTTCCAGGTCTACGCCACCAGCGCGGACCGGATTTACCTGGACTTCACCATCAACGACTCGTGGATGGGGGCGCAGCTCACCACCGGCGATCCCGTGCAGGTGCATTACGAAGTGATAGCCCAGACCCAACAGGTCAAGGCCGAACTGATCCGCAACAACACGGTGATCCGGAGCGACTCGTCGAAGGTGGGGCATATCAATATCGATTTCACCGACACCCCCACCGCCCCTAAAAACTTCTACTACCTCAGGGTCACCCAGAGCAATTCGGAACGCGCCTGGTCCACGCCGATCTGGGTCGACAAACCCGACGCGGCCGGCAAGGCGTCGGCGCGGCCCGCAGCGGCCAGCCTCCCGGCGGCCCCCGCACGCCGCGCACCGGCCAGCGCCTCCGACGACGACATGGACTGATCGTATCCCCGCCGGGGCGCGGCGCGATCCCGCTCCCCGGCAAGCAAGCACGCCACCCAGGCCCCCGGTCGAGCGGCGGCCTGGGAACCCGGTCCGCCGGACCCCGCACCAAGCCGGCCCAGCCCCGCCCCAAATCGCCCTCATCCCGCTGTCATAAAGCCCACATAATCCACAGCGCCATCCGGGCCTTGTCGCGAACCCAACAAAATCAAGTCCCTAGGCCGCGTGACGGTAGCAATCCCGACATTGGCGGGTTTTTTGCTTTATGCCAGCCTAAAAACCCATGCCCAAGGAGACTCCACGCCGATGCGATATGAGCAAGCGTTACGCACGCTGACCCCCATCCCCGACACCGGCGAAGCACAGACCGGCTTGCCCGAACCCTCCACCGAGAATCCCCAGATGACCCCCCTGCGACTCTTCATGGAAACCATGGACCAATCGCCCGTCGCGATCTCCATCACCGACCAACGCGCCAACATCATCTACGTCAACCAAGCCTTCACCCGCATCACCGGCTACAGCCCCGAGGAAGCCATCGGCCGCAACGAATCCATGCTCTCCGACAAGATCACGCCGAAACGGGTCTACCAAGACCTATGGGCCACGCTGGGCCAGAAGAAGGTCTGGCAGGGCGTCCTGGTCAACCGCCACAAGACCCAGGGCAAATACCTGGCCGACCTCACCATCGCCCCCATGCTGGACGAGCGCGGCGAACTCACCCATTACATCGGCATCCACCGCGACGTGACCGAGTTCTACGGCCTGGAGCAAAAGGTCAAGAACCAGAAGAAGCTGATCGAGACCGTGGTCGATTCCATCCCGGTCGCCACCGTCCTGCTCGACGCGGAGGACCGGGTGGTGTTCGACAACCTGGTCTATAAGGGCTTGACCAGCGAACTGGGCGTGGCCGAGCCGATCCAGCTATTCTTGAGGATGCTGCGTGAGGAGATGGGCGAGCGCTGGCACGACCTCGAACGCCGCAGCAAAAGCTTCCGCAACCACGAAGTCCGGGTCGACCTGGGCGGCTACCGGCCACCGCGCTGGTTTTCCTGCGCCGGCACCTGGTTCTCGGAGAACGACATCGGCGTCGAGGCCTATTTCCAGCAGCGCCAGCAAACCTACCTGCTGCTGACCCTGACCGATATCACCCAGCAAAAGCGCCAGCAGGAGGAAATCCGCATCAACGCGCTCAAAGCCATCATGGCCGACGAGGAACGCATCCAAAGCCTCAGGGAAACCCTGTCCGGGGTGATCCACCAGGTCCAAGCCCCGGTCAATATGCTCTCCGCCGCCCTGAACATGCTGGAACGCCGCCGCCGCAACGGCGACGACAACGCCGCCCTAGCGGGGCTATTAAAACAAGCTCTGGATTCCGGCCAGGACACCGTCGCCACCCTGCAAGGCTGCATGCCCGACGCCGACCCGGCCAAGGTCGCCCCGGTCAACATCAACCAATTACTGCACGAGGTGCTGATCCTGCTGACGCCGCGGCTCCTGGCCGACGGCATCATCATCGAATGGCAACCGACGCCGGTCCTCCCCACCATCATGGCGCTGGAAAACCGCCTCCGCGCCATGTTCAAGCAACTCTTGGAGAACGCCATCGACGCCATGCGCCAAAATGGTGCGAAGCCACGCGAACTCAGGATCGCCACCCGGCCCGAAGCCGACCTGATCCACATCGTGATCGAGGATTCCGGTCCCGGCATCCCGGTGGAACTCAGGACCAAGGTGTTCGAGCCATTCTTCTCCACCAAGGGCGGGGCCGGCCGGCAAGCGGGCATGGGCCTCGCCATGGTGCAGGACGTGGTGAACAGCCACGCTGGAATGATCATGATCGACCCGGAGTACCACGATGGCTGCCGTATCCGCCTGCAATTCGACATACACCATTCCGCCGCGAATTAAGGGGATTTCCATGGTTGAACGCACTGAACTCGTCGAGCATGAGTTGGACGCGTTATATCAAGTCAGCCGGGTTTTGAACGGCACCTTGAGCTTGCAGGACAAACTCCGGCAGGTCTTGGAAGTGTTGCACCAGAGGGCCGGCATGAGGGCCGGGCTCATCACCCTCCGGGAACTGGACAGCGACGCGCTGTCGGTGTGCGCGGTACACCGCGAAGGCGGGGAACCCCTGGACGACAAGGTGAGCTACCAACCGGGCGAAGGCTTGGTGGGGGCCATCCTGGACAAGGGCGACACCCTCATCGTCGAGCGCCTCGCCGAGGAACCCCGCTTCCTGGGGAAGCTCAAGCTCTACGACCCGGAACTGCCCTTCATCGGCTCGCCCATCCATGTCGGCGACAACGAGATGGTCGGCGTCCTGGCCGCCCAGCCGGTGGCCAACGATTGGCTCAGGGATCGCGCCCGCTTCATGGAGATGGTCGCCAACCTCATCGCCCAGAGCGCGGGGCTGTTGCGCAGCATGGAGCAGAAGCAGCGCGATTTGGCGATGGAGCGCGACCAGCTCAAACAGACCCTGCGCAAGAACTACCGCTTCGAGAACATCATCGGCCACGCCCAGCCCATGATGCGGGTATTGGAACTGGTGCGGCAGGTGTCGAAATGGAACACCACGGTGCTGATCCGGGGCGAATCCGGCACGGGTAAAGAGGTCATCGCCAACGCCATCCATTACAACTCGGCCTGCGCCAACGGGCCGTTCCTCAGGTTGAATTGCGCGGCCCTGCCCGACAACCTGTTGGAATCGGAATTGTTCGGCCACGAGAAGGGCGCGTTCAGCGGCGCGGTGACTTTGCGCAAGGGCCGTTTCGAGCTGGCCCACAACGGCACCTTGTTCCTGGACGAAATCGGCGAGATTTCCCCGGCGTTCCAAGCCAAACTGTTGCGGGTGATCCAGGAGGGCGAATTCGAGCGGGTCGGCGGCAGCCAGACCCTCAAGGTCAACGTCCGCATCATCGCCGCCACCAACCGCGACCTGGAATACGAGGTGGACGAAGGCCGGTTCCGCGAGGATTTGTATTACCGCCTCAACGTCATGCCCATCCACCTGCCGCCCTTGCGCGAGCGCTTGGAGGATATCCCGGAACTCGCCCGCTTCCTGCTGGGGCGGATTTCCAAGCAACAAGGCGGGCGACCCTTGGAACTCAAGGAAAGCGCCATCCGCCTGTTGATGCGCTATAGCTGGCCGGGCAATGTGCGCGAACTGGAGAACCGCATCGAACGCGCCGCCATCATGAGCCCCGATGGGGTGATCGACCGCGATGTGCTGGCCCTGAGCGGCTTCGAGGACGATTTGAACACGCCCGCGCCCAAGCCTTCCTCCGCCAGCAGCAAGGAAGCCACCATCGATTTCACCGACGAGAGCTTGGACGAGCGCGAGCGGGTCATCGCGGCCCTGGAGCAATCGGGCTGGGTGCAGGCCAAGGCGGCGCGTTTGCTCAACATGACACCGCGGCAGATCGCTTACCGGGTGCAGACTTTGAATATCAAGATGAAGCGGATTTAAACCAGCCGCATCCCATCCCCACCGAAAGCCCCGATCAGCGGGGCTTTTTCGTGTCCACCCGGCCCCGCCGCCTTGGGTGATAACCACCGCGGCGCGACATGAATCAAGAAATCCCGCCCGCCACGGTGCGATAATCGCCCGCCCCCCACCTGCCGAGTCCGCGCCCCATGCTGTTCGACGCCCTGGTCATCAACGCCAATCCGCTCCTCAACCTGGTCCATCCGGGGCCATACACGCCGGGGGCGGTCAACCGCGTGGCCGCGCTGGCCATGGTCGCCGAGGGCAAGGGCGTGAACGTGGCCCGCGTCCTGGCCCGGCATGGACACCGGGTGGCCTTGACCGGCTTCGCGGGCGGCCATAGCGGGGCTTGGCTGCGCGAACTGGTCCGGGCCGAGGGCGTACACGACGCCTTTGTCGAAACCCTGGCCCCGCTCCGGGTGGGCTTCATGGCCTCCGACCCCCAGGACGAACATCCGACCACGGTGTTTCCGGGCGGCTTCCAGGTGACCGAGGCCGAGTGCCAAGCTTTGTTGGGACGGGTGGAAAGCCTGCTGGACTCGGTACGCTTGGTGATCGCCAGCGGTTCGGTGCCCGATCCGGTGGCGGATGGCTTGTACGCCGATTTGCTGGCGCTATGCGGGCGGCGGGGGGTGCGTTGTTGGCTGGATGCCTACGGTCCCGCGATGGGCCGGGCGCTGGCCGGTCCCGTGGCTCCCGGCCTGTCCAAGCCCAACCGGCAGGAATGGGCGCAAAGCCCCGGCTGGGAGCGCGTCGAAGAACTGCATATCACCGATGGCGCCGCCGCCATCGAAATCGTCGAATCCGGGCGGGAACTATGGCGGGTGTGGCCTCCCGCCCTGCGGCAGGTCAATCCGGTTGGGTCCGGGGATTGCTATCTGGCTGGTTTGGCCCATGGCTGGCTGGCGGGATGGTCCTGGGAGGCACGCTTGCGCTACGCCGTGGCGGCGGGCGCGGCCAACGCCCTGCGCCCGGACGTGGCGATGATCGCGCCGGAGGAAATCCAGCCGTTGTTGGACGGGGTGTGCTTGAAACGGCTTTGAGCCGGTCTCCCGACCTCCTTCCCATGGTTTAAACCGACCTTCCCGCATCGTCCGGAATCCGGGCCACGGGACCAAAGCCACCCGCCCCGCCCCCTCCTCCATCGCGCCGCCGCCCCGGCCAAATCCTCGGGCCGGAATAAACCCACCACATCGGCCTCCGCAGGCCAGATCGCGCCGCCATGGGCGTATCCGCCGGGCTTGGGCGGGATCATGGGAGGCCAAGGCCCGGCAGGCTGCAGGATGGGCAAAGACCATCAGGCCGTGCCCGCCCTACTTCGCCGCCCGGCCTGGGCGTTATGATGTGCGCGAATTCACACACCCGCCCCCTCAAACCAGAGGAAGAATAAGAAATGCCCGATTACCGACTCGATCCGGTCAATCAAAAGCTGTCGCGGGACGGCCAGGATATCCCCCTGAGCCTCAAAGCCTTCGCCGTGCTGCGCTATCTCATCGAACACCGCCGCCGCTTGGTCACCAAGGAAGCGCTGTTCGAGGCGGTCTGGCCCAATGTGCTGATCACCGAGGACGGCATCCGCCATTACATCCTCGAATTGCGCAAAGCCTTCGACGACCCGCCCAAAACGCCCCGTTTCATCGAGACCGTGCATGGCCTGGGCTACCGCTTCATCGGCGAGGTGGCGCTGGCCGTGCCGCCGCCCTTGCCGCCGATGCTGGCCGAACCCGCCGCCATCCCGGCCCCGACCCCGTTCAAAACCCCGGCCTCCGGCCCCTTGACCGGACGGGAACGGGAACTCGGGGAACTCCGCGCCTGGCTGGCCCAGGCCATGGGCGGCGAGCGCAAATTCGGCTTCGTCTCCGGCGGGCCGGGCCTGGGGAAGACCGCCCTGGTCTCGGCCTTCCTGGAAAGCCTGGACGGGCGTCCCGATATCCGCGTGGCGCGGGGGCAATGTTCGGAATTGCTCGGCACCCTGGAACCCTTCATGCCGATCCAGGAAGCCATCGAGGAACTTTGCGGCGGGCAGGAAAGCGGGCCCTGGGCGGAACGGCTGCGCAGCTACGCGCCGGGCTGGTGTTCGCTGCTGCCCTGCGCCGCCACCTGCCAACTCGGCGGCGACGGCACGGCCCGCCCCACCCGCGAAAGACTGGTGCGGGAACTGGCCCAATTCTTGGAAAGCGCCAGCGGCGACCGGACCTTGGTGCTATGGTTCGAGGATTTACACTGGGCCGACGCTTCCACCCTCAACCTGCTGGCCTATCTGGCGCTGCGGCGGCAGGCGGCGCGGCTGTTGGTGCTGGGCACCCAGCAGCCGGTGGAAACACAGGGCGACGGCCATCCCCTCCGGCGGTTGCGCGACGAACTACGCAAGCGCGGCCATTACACCGAACTGGCGCTACCGCCCTTGGAACCGGTGGCGGTGGCGGACTACCTGGAAACCCGCTGCCCCGGCCTGCCCGCCGGGTTCGGGGCGTTCGTCCAGCGCCACGCCGGGGGCCATCCCCTGCTCATGGTCCGCCTGGTGGAACACGCGCTGGCGCGGAATTGGCTGGTGCGGGAAGACGGGGACTGGCGGCTGGCGGTCGATCTGGATGGGATGGAACCCGCGGTGCCCGACAGCTTGCTGGAATGGGTCGAGCAGCAATTGGAACGGCTGGACGCAGCGGACCAGGGCTTGCTCGAAACCGCCAGCGTCGCGGGCCGGAGCTTCTCGGCGGCGAGCCTGGCGGCGGCCCTGGACCAGGATATCGAATCCATCGAGGCCCGCTGCCAAGCGCTGGCCAAGCGCAGGCAGTTCATCGAGCGCCAAGGCGTGGACGAATGGCCGGACGGCACCGTAGCCGCGCAGTATGGCTTCGTCCACGCGCTCCACCACCGGGCGCTGCATGAACGGGTCACGCCTTCGCGGCGGGCCAAGCTACGCAAACGCATGGGCGAGCGGATGGCCTTGGCCTATGGGGACGACCCCGGCAAAGCGGAGACGGAAAACGGCGGGGCCATCGGTCAAAAACAAGAATAACGGCGCGACCACCACGCCGGTCCCCACAGGAGAAAACCACCATGCTCCGCATCCCCATCAACGAGCAAGGCTCGGGCTTGTTCTTCCAACTCATCCGCAACTTCGTCCGCTCGCCGTCCGGCACCCAGGCCATCGCCCTGTTCGGCCTGCTCATCGCCCTGTTGTTCGGGCTGAACGGACTCAACATCCTCAACAGCTATGTCGGGCGCGATTTCATGTCCGCCCTCGCCGACCGCAACGTACCGGCCTATCTGCGGCAGGCTTCGATCTACACCGCCGTGTTCGCCTGCCTGACCGTGGTGGCGGTGTTCCTGCGCTATGCCGAGGAACGGCTGGGACTCCTGTGGCGGGAATGGATGACCCGGCAATTCCTGGATTTGTATCTGCGCTATCCCAGCTATTACCGGATGAACGACAGCCTCATCAAAAGCACCGGCATGGAACACGCCGACCAGCGCATCGCCGAGGATGTCCGGGTCTTCACCACCACCACGCTGTCCTTCGCGCTGATGCTGCTGAACGGGACGTTCACCGCGCTGGCGTTCTCGGGGGTGCTGTGGTCGATCAGCCCGCGTTTGTTCCTGGTCGCGGTGGTCTACGCGGCGTTCGGCTCCTATATCACCTTCCGCCTGGGCCATCGCCTGATCGACCTGAACTACACCCAGCTGGACAAGGAGGCCAGTTTCCGCTCCGGCCTGTTGCATGTGGGGGAACGCGCCGAATCCATCGCCCTCTTGAACCGGGAGGAGCGCATGTCGCGGCGGCTATACCGGCAATTCGACGCGGTGGTGGAGAATTTCCACCAGATCATCCTGGTGAACCGCCGCCTGGGTTTCTTCACCACCGGCTACAACTATCTGGTGCAGGTGATCCCGATCCTGCTGGTCGCGCCCTTGTTCATCGACGGGGAAGCCGAGTTCGGCGTCATCACCCAATCGGCGGCGGCCTTCGTGATGTTGATCGGGGCGTTCTCGCTCATCATCACCCAGTTCCAATCGCTGTCCTCGTTCGCCGCCGTGATCGAGCGGCTCATCAATCTATGGTACGCCATCGAATTGACCCAGACCGAAACCGTGTGTGGCATGGATTTCGGCGAGGACGACGACCGCATCGGCTACGAACACCTGACCCTGCGCTCGCCCATCGACCACACCGTCCTGGTGGACGACCTGACCCTATCGATCCCACACGGGACGCGGGTGCTGGTAGCGGGCCTCGACGCCACGGCCAAGGACGCGCTGTTCAAGGCCACGGCGGGCATCCTCGACACCGGCACCGGGCGCTTGATCCGGCCCCGCGCCGGGCGCATCCAGTTCTTGCCGGAACGGCCCTACCTGCCGCCCGGCAGCCTGCGCGAAGCCTTGAACCCGGACGCGCCGGGAATCGCCGTCACCGATACGGCCTTGCTGGAAACCCTGCACACCCTGGGACTGGAGCCGGTGCTGGCCCGCGTCGGCGGCCTGGAGGCCGAGCAGGATTGGGACGCCGCGCTCTCGGTCGATGAACAACAACTCATGTCCTTCGCCCGCGTGCTGCTGGCCCAGCCGCGCTTCGTGCTGATCGAGAATCCCAGCGGCGACCTCGATCCCGCAAAAGCCGGGGAATTGCTGAGGATGCTGACCGGGCGCGATATCACCTATCTCACCTTCGGCCGCCACGGGCAGCGCGACGGCGACGAGCCTATCGAGCGCTACGACGCCGTGCTGGAATTGAAGGCCCAGGGCCGCTGGTCCTGGAAGGACAACGGCCGCCGATGGCTGGGCCCGGGGGACAGGCCGTTGACGCCCCAAGCGCCACCGCCGTGAAAGGCTTGGGCGGGCCGGGACACCGGCCCGCGCCGGTTTCAGTGCTGGGCTTTTTTCTTCTTCAGGAGGGCGTCGTAGGCCGCCTGGTCTTCCTCGTACATTTCTTTCGAGGCTTCGCAATCCAGTTCGGCATCGTCCTCCTGCTCGCGCAAGCAGGCTTCGTAATCGCTTTTCGATTCCTCCAAATCGTTGCTCGCCTCGTCGAGGTCGGGATCGACATTGGCCGTCCCATGGCCATGGGCGGCGGCCTTGTCCGGGGCCGTTTGGCAAGCGGCCAGCCAGGCCGCGAGGGCGAGCGTTCCTAAAATCTTCCGCATCGATGATTTCTCCTCCTGAATAGTGGGAACCGGGTCCAAATCCGGCAAAAGCTTACACCAGGACTATCGGCGGGCAACGCGGAATTTGGGGCGGGTCCAGCCGGATCGGGGACCGCCCCTCCACGTTGTTTCGGATCGGGAAGCAGGCTTTATTCCGGCAGCGCGTCCATCGCCGCCCGCGCCGCTTGAAACGAGATTCATTGTCAACTACAGTGCTGGGCAAGATGTCCGCGCCATGACAGCGCGGACGGCTGACAGTGGATCGCCCGGCGACCCCCTCCAACCAGAACCCTCGGCCTCACCATCATCATCGCCCGGACCACGGCACCGGGCACGGGAACCAGCGGACATGCGCAATTATTTGACGGCAGTTTTCCTCTTCCTGGCCATCGCGGCCCCGACCGCCCTGGGCATGGTGTATTACAGCAAGGAGGAAGCCTTCGAACTGGCCTTCGGCAAGGAGGCCGAAATCGAAACGCAGCCGGTGTTCCTGAGCGACGAACAAGCGGCGGAGGTCGAGAAGACCGCCCAGGCCAAGCTGGAAGGCCATTTATTCACCTTCTACGTGGGCAAGAAAGGCGGGCAAATCCTGGGCTATGCCGCGCTGGAATCGCACACCGTGCGTACCCAGCCGGAAATGCTGCTGGTGGTGCTATCCCCGGCGGGCGAATTGGTCCGCGCCGAAATCCTGGCCTTCCACGAACCGCCCGAATACCAGCCGCCGGCACGGTGGTTCGAGCGGCTCTATAAACGCCCCTTGCAAGAATTGAAGCTGAATCAAGGCGTCGATGGCATCAGCGGCGCGACCCTGAGTTCCCGCGCCGCCCTCGACAGCCTCCGCAAAGTCATGGCCATCCACAAAATCGCCTTGCGCGAAGAGGTTCGATAATGCGTTTTTTCGTCACCGGCGAACAGCGCCGCCAAACCCTGCTCAACACCATCGTGCTGATGTTCCTGGGCTATATCGCCCTGCTGTGGATCAGCAACGGCATGATGTATTTCCATAAGATGGGCCTGGGCTACGATTCGGTGGTCGAGTACTACCTGGGCTCGGAGGAGAAGTTCACCCAGCCCAAGAGCTACCAAAGCTTGCTGGAAGTGACCCATTTCCATTTGTTCGCGATGGGGATGCTGGCGGTGACGCTGACCCATCTGCTGTTGTTCGCCAACCTGTCGATGGGGCTGAAAATCTGGCTGAGCGGGCTGACCTTCGTGTCCGCCCTGGCCGACGAACTGGCCGGTTGGCTGGTGCGCTTCGCCCATCCGGCCTTCGCCTATTTCAAGATCGGGGCGTTCCTGACGCTGGAAACCAGCCTCGGGGCCATTTTGGTCTGCGTGGGGGCGTCCTTGCTGGCGCAGCGCGGGCAGTTCAAGCAGAAAGCCGAGGAAGCGCAGGCGCAAGCGCCGGTGGGCGTGCCCGCGGGCGAGCGGATGATGCGCGGTTAAGGCGTTTCCGGCCGGAGCGCGGAGTCCAAAGCCGGCTTTGGACTCCAAGCATCATCCGCGCACCGGAAACCCCTCCCCGGCTCAGCGCCAAAGTTCCAGCGACTTTTCCCGATAGCCCTCCGGCACCTTGGGCGCGGCGGCGACGGTCTCGCCATCGACCCGGTTCAAACGCATCGCCAGCGGATGCTTGCCGTCCAGGTCGCGCAGTTCGATGGGCACCCCCGCCAAACCCGCCAAGCCCCCCATCGGCAATTCCATCCCCAACTGGCTGGTCAAGCCCTGCGCCTTCTCGGCCAGCTTCTGGGTGAAGCCGATCAAGGCCCGCAAGGTCTCCGCGTCCTCCCGCCCCAGCTTCAACGCGGCCGGGTCGGCGAGGCAGAATTCCAAAGCCTTGGCACCGCCCTTGACCACATCCATTTCCTGGCAGTTCACGCCCGCGAATTGCTTGCCCACCCCGGTCTTCAGCAAACGGGTCGAGGCGGCGGCCTTGCGGGTGGCGTCGAACTGGTCCAGAGATACCCCGCCCAGCATCTTTTCCCATTTCTCGCGCTGCTTGGGGGACAGCTTCCGCAGTTGCTCGCCGATGCCGCGCAACACCGGCTGCAAGTCCTCGGCCTGCTGGGCGATGCGCCCGACCCGCTCGTCGGTGATGGGGGTGTAGCGCTGTTTCTTGTGGTCGATCAGGACCAGGCGCTCGGACTCGCGCTCGTACAACACGTCCAGGTTGCCATCGCCGCCCGCCCCTTTCACCAACACGGTGCCGCCCTTGATGATGACCGGCTGTAGGACGCTATGCTTACCTTGTTCCACCCGGTATTCGATGACGGTGTCGGCCTCCGCCGGGGCGGTCCAGAGCGGCAGGATAGCGGCGAAGAACGCGGTGGTGAAATAACGGGATGACATGGCGGACTCCATTAATAGGGATGGGCGCGGGTTGGCGCTCCGGCGCGGCGGACAGGGACGCGGCGTTTTGGCGGCGGGGCATAGTCGGCGGGCGGGCGGCGGGAGTAAGCTGTTCTACACTCGGCACCGTCGATCCGGACCATGCGCAAGCCTGGTCCGGTTCCTCCGGACGGATTGGTTCCACTCATTATAGGTTCGACTCGTGGCAGGGCATACTCACGTTCACGCGCATGGCGGGCAAACCCGGTTCAGGCTGGTGGTTTCGCTGTTGCTCACCCTTGGCTTCGTGGTGTTCGAGGCGCTGGCAGGCTGGTATGCCCATAGCCTGGCCTTGCTTACCGACGCCGCCCACAATATCACCGACGTGGCCGCGCTGGCCCTGGCTTGGTACGCGCACCGGCTGGCCGAGCAACCGGCCCATGCCGGCAAGACCTTCGGCTACCACCGCGTCGGCATCCTCGCCGCCCTGGTCAATTCCAGCACCCTGGTGTTGATCGCAGCCTTCATCTTTTTCGAGGCTTACCAACGCTTCTTGAATCCGGCCCCGGTGGCGTCCGATGTGCTGATGGCGGTCGGGACCGCGGCCTTCGTGGTGAATCTGGTCACGGCTTGGCTGGTCAGCCATGGGGCCGAACATGATTTGAACCTGCGCAGCGCCTTCCTGCATTTGCTGGGCGATGTGTTTTCGACCTTGGGGGCGATTTTGGCCGGGGTGGGCATCTGGCTGACCGGGCTGGATTGGCTCGATCCCCTGGCCAGCGTGTTGATCGGCGGGTTGATCCTGTGGAACGCTTGGCTGATCCTGCGCGAGACCGTGGCGATCCTCTTGGAAAGCACGCCCGCCGATGTCGAGATGAGCACCATGGTGCGCGACCTGATGCAGATCGAGGGGGTGCGCGGCGTCCACGACCTGCATGTGTGGAGCCTGTCGCAAAGCCTCAAGGTGTTGTCGGCCCATATCGTGGTGGACGATATGACGGTCAGCCAAGCGGCCTTGATCCAGCGCCAGATCGGCGACGCCCTCCACGAGGGCTATGGCATCGGCCATTGCACCTTGCAGATGGAATGCGAGGGCTGCGACCCGGACGCGCTTTATTGTGATATCCGCCTTGGCAACCATCGCCGGGCGGGGCACGGCCTCGCCACCGCTTGCCAGCACCATCATTAACGGGCTTGGCGCACTTTTGGCTTTGCCTTCGGGCGCAAATCGTGTATTATGGCGGGCCTTCGGGGTGTAGCGCAGCCTGGTAGCGCACCTGTATGGGGTGCAGGTGGTCGGAGGTTCAAATCCTCTCACCCCGACCAAACAAATCAAGACCCTACAAAAAGCAAAAGCCGGTTCATACTGGCTTTTTGCATTTTTGCCCCCCTTAATTGAAAAGCTAGCCCACCCACGCAGCCGATAGCGTTTCTGCCTGCCTCAGCACCGTCTCCGTCGCGGCCTCCTGCTTATCGGGCGGGTATTTGTACTTCTTCAAGATGGTCTTCACCATGATTCGGAGCCGCGCCCGCACGGCGTCCCGCACCGACCAATCCACGCTCAGGTTCTTGCGGAGCTTGTCGGTCAATTCCCTGGCAATGGTCCGCAGGATGTCGTCCCCGAGTTCCCGCACCGAGGACTCGTTGGTTTCCAGGGCATCGTAGAAGGCCAGTTCGTCGGCGTTCAGCCCCAGCTTCTCCCCCCGGCTGGCGGCGGCGTTGAACTCCTTCGCCATCTGGATCAGTTCCTCGATGACCTGGGCGGTCTCGATGGCCCGGTTCCGGTATCGGGTCAGGGAGTTTTTCAGCAGTTCCGAGAACTTCTTGTTCTGCACCACGTTGGTGGCGAAGCGGCTTTTGATTTCATCCTTCAACAGCCGTTCCAGCAGTTCGACGGCTAGGTTCCTTTCCTTCATCCGCCGCACGTCCTCCAGGAAGGTTTCCGAGAGTATCCCCACGTCGGGCTTATTCAGGCCAGCGGCGGCGAAGATGTCTATCACCTCGTCAGACACCACGGCCTTGGAGATGATTTGCCGCAGGGCGTGTTCCTTGGCGTCGTCGTCCAGCTTCTTGGAAGGGTCGCCCTTGGCCAGCGCCGCCCGGATGGCCTGGAAGAAGGCGATTTCCTCCCGGTATTCGGCGGCTTCGTCCAGCGAGGCGCAGAGGGCAAAGGCTTTGCTGAGGGCCAGCACGCAGTCGGAGAAGCGCTTCTTGCCATCCTCCAGGCCCAGCACATGGTTGGCGGCGATGGGCAACAGCTTCAGCGCTTCGGTGAGGAAGGCGCTGTAGTCGATGCCGTGCAGCATTCCCCGCGCCACGTCGATTTTCTCGATGACCAGGGACAAGGCTTCCGCCACGTCCACCATGGGACGGCCCCGGCCCTGGCTGGTGGTGTAGGTCTTGAGCGCCCGCTTCAATTCCTGGGCGATGCCGATGTAGTCCACCACCAAGCCGCCGGGCTTGTCCTTGAACACCCGGTTGACCCTGGCGATGGCCTGCATGAGGTTGTGTTCCCGAATCGGCTTGTCCACGTACATCGTGTGTAGGCAGGGCGCGTCGAAGCCGGTCAGCCACATATCGCGCACGATGACGATTTTCAGCGGGTCGTTCGGGTCCTTGAAGCGCTTTTCCAGCCGCTTCTTGACCTGGGGCTTGTAGACATGGGGCTTGAGCAGCGCCTTGTCCGCCGCCGAGCCGGTCATCACGATCTTGATGGCCCCCTTCTCGGGGTCTTCGTCGTGCCATTCGGGGCGCAGGGCGACCAGGGCGTCGTACAGGTGGACGCAGATTTCCCGGCTCATGCCCACGACCATGGCCTTGCCATCCATCACCGTCAGGCGTTGCTCGAAATGGGCCACGAGGTCGGCGGCGATACGCTTGATGCGGGGTTCGGCCCCGGCCAGCTTTTCCAGCGCGGCCCAGCGGCTTTTCAGGCGGGCTTGGTCGGAGGCTTCCTCGTCCTCGGTCAGTTCCTCGACCTCCTCGTCGATGTTCGGGGTTTCCTCGGGTTTGAGTTCCAACTTGGCGAGGCGGGATTCGTAGTAGATGGGCACCGTGGCCCCGTCCTTGACCGCCTGCTCGATGTCGTAGACGTGGACGTAATCGCCGAACACGGCGCGGGTGTCCTTGTCCTCGGTCGAGATGGGCGTGCCGGTGAAGGCGACGAAGGTGGCGTTGGGCAGGGCGTCCCGCAGGTATTTGGCGAAGCCGTACTGGACCGCGCCGGTTTCCTTGTTGAAGCGGGCCTTGAGGCCGTATTGGCTGCGGTGGGCCTCGTCGCAGATGACCACCACGTTCCCGCGTTCGGTCAGGACCGGGAAGCTGTCCTCGTCCTCGCCGGGCACGAACTTCTGGATGGTGGTGAAGACGATGCCGCCGGAGGGCCGGTTGTTGAGCTTGGCGCGGAGGTCCGGGCGGGAGGTGGCCTGGACCGGCGTCTCGCCCAACAATTCCGGCGCATTGGCGAACACGCCGAACAACTGGCCGTCCAAGTCGTTGCGGTCGGTGATGACCACCAGGGTGGGATTTTTCATGGCCGGGTCCACCATGATTTTCCCGGCGAGGCAGCCCATTTCGATGCTCTTGCCCGCGCCCTGGGTGTGCCAGACCACGCCGCCCTTGCGGTTGCCGCCGGGTTGGCTGGCCTCCAACACCTGCCGCACCACGGCCCGCACGGCGTGGAACTGGTGGTAGGCGGCGATTTTCTTGGCGACCTGCCCGTCGTCCTCGAACAGGATGAAGTGGCGCAGGTATTCCAGCAGCAAGGCTTTGTCGAACACGCCCCGGACCAGGGTTTCCAGTTCGCGCATCGGGCCGAGCGGGTCGGTCGTCTTGCCGTCGATGGTGCGCCACGCGGAGAAGCGCTCGGCGTCGGCGGTGAGCGATCCCATGCGGGCGTTGATGAGGTCGGAGGCGATCAGGATTTCGTTGGCGCGGAACAGGTCGGGGATGTCGTCCTTGTAGGTCTGCAACTGGCGGAACGCGGCCCACACATCGGCGTTCTCGTCGGCGGGGTTCTTCAATTCGATGACGGCGATGGGGATGCCGTTGACGAACACCACCACGTCCGGGCGGCGAGTATGCCTCGGTCCTTCCACGGTGAACTGGTTGACCGCCCACCAGTCGTTGGCGGCGGGGTTGGCGTAATCGATCAGGCACACCCGGTCGCCGCAGGTTTCGCCATCCTGTTGGTATTGCACCGGAACCCCACCCACCAGCCAGCGGTGGCATTGGCGGTTGGTGGACACCAAGCCCGGCACGTTCGGGGAAAGCACCTGCGACAAGGCGTCGTCTAGGGCGGCGGCGGGCAGCTTGGGGTTGAGCCGCCGCAGCGCGGCCCGCAGCCGTTCCGCCAGGATGACCTGTTTGTAGGAGGCCCGCTCCGGCTGCTTGCCATCGTGGGCGATGTCGGGGCCGAACACGGCTTGATAGCCCAGTTCCTCGAACCAGTCCAGCAGGGCTTGTTCCACGTCGTTTTCCAGGATGCTCATGGGATTTGTTGTGATTGCGCCTTCGGCCTATCGCCCTGACAAGCCCGAAAAGCACCGCGAAATCGGCACATGACTCCCTGTGCCGATGCCTGTGCATCGTTCCAAATGGCTGGGTTGTTGACGTGTATGTTTGCGCCTAAATGGCGGGGCGCTGTTTTTCTTGAGGTCGGGGCCGGAAAGCCCAGCTTTCGCGGTTCGCGCCTAAATGAAATCCGCTGGAAGCTGGTTCAACGCCGCAGGTTGTCCGGGTCGTCGGTATCGACCAAGAGCGCCAAGTTCCTGGGATTCCTCAATTCATAGCGCTGCCCCACCGGGTACAGGTCGCCATCGAGAACCAGCGCGGCCTGTTCCTGGAAAGCCTGGATTACGATGCCGTATACAGAGGGATCGAAGGTGGCCCGAACGCGGCGCGGCTTGTTATCGACCAGCACTTGCAGGGTCGCCTTGCCGTCGAATTCATCCGGCCTCCTATCCAGGCCGAACACCCAGCCAATGAGGGTGCAATCCAACTGGGGTTCGTTGCGGCGGAATTCGCGGGCGGCTTCTTCGATGAGGCGTCCGGTTTCCTTGGAGAACTGGCGGCGGACATTGGGCTTGGGCGAAAGCCTGACCCGCGCCCAGCTTAGGCCGAGTTCGATCCCGCCACAGGTTTGGGTGAGCTTGGCGATGGATTCGCAGAGGTTGGCGTTGACGCCTTGGTCCACCCGCTGCTGGAAGGCGGCGAAGTCATCCGAAGCGGCGGCATCGCTGGCGGCGTCGGCCAAGGCTTCCCAGGCTTGGGCCAAGCGGAGGGCCACTTGCCGGGAGAACGGCTCGTCGTCGAACAGGGATTGCTGGCCGTTGCGCTTGAGGGTGGGCGTCACCGGGGACAGCAGGGTGATGATGTAGCTTCCCGGTTCGGTCTGGCCCAGGCGCACCGTTTGGATGTAGTCCACGGTCTCCAGGCTTTTGCCGACGTGGTAGGCGGGTTGAGGGCGGCGCACCGAACAAGCCGCCGCCATCAGCATGTTTTGCGCTTCCGCGTGCAGGGTGACGCCATCGGCCAGGGAAATCGTGCCCCCCGCATCGCCGCTGGGAGCGCGGGCGCGGATGGCGTCGAAGCCGGAGGTCTGCAAGTCGCGGTAAACGGCGAGTTCGGAGCGGTGTTCGACTTCGGCCAGGGTCTTCAAGGCTTCGGCCATGCGCTCGGGGTAATCGCCCAGGTTTTCGCGGCTGGGCAGCAGGATTTCCCAGGTACGCCCGGCGGCGTCCTCCTTGGCGTGGATGCTGGCCTTGTCGCCTAGGCGTCCTTCTTCCCGCCAGCGCTGGCTGGCGAGGTAGGCGCGGACATCCAAGTGCGAAAGCTGTTGGAAAAGCGCCTTGTCCCTAATCCGCACGTTCATGGCAGCGTTCCCGTTGAGTCGATAGCGGCCATCAAGCGGGCCTGCTATCGCTAGGCTGCGGTAGGCAACCGGCGGTGCGGTATCGGTGGCTTTGGGGGTGGGTCGATGACGGGGGCGGGCCATGTTTCCTCCACGCGGCGCAAGTCCTCGGCAATCGCCCCCCGCAAGTCGCCATTGAAGCGGGCGGCGTGGTCTTCGCGGACCCGGTGTAGTTCTTCGACGATGGGGTCATTCCACATGTCGGTTTCTCCTGCTTTATTCGATTTCTAGAAACGGGTTGCGTACCTTAACGCCAGTTCCCAGAAAATCCTTATCGTTGCGCGTAACTACGGTTAGGTTATGAATTAAAGCCGTCGCCGCGATTTGTTTATCGAGGGGATTTTCTGGATGAGGGACACGAAGCCGCCCCCAAGTTTCCGCCGCCGCTTCATCAAATACGAGGATACGGCCTTGGAATCGCTGGTGGACCTTTTGCAGCCAACGTTCCAACAGGTCGGCTTGGGTGGAATCTCCACGATGCCGGATGGCTTCCACCCCGCGCCGCAATTCGCCGAGCGTCACAGCGGATAAATACAGCGGAATTTCCCCAAGCATGGCTTCCTCGAAAAAACGGCGCACCCCAGGATGGGCGCGTTGTTTTTTCCTTAACTCGCTGATGACGTTGGTATCAATCAAATACATTGGCCGGGCTTCCCGTTTCGTCGATGCGCTCGAAATCTTCATCCCGGCCCACTTCGGGTATATCCATCAACAACTGGGCCAAGGAGGCGTTATCCCGCGCTATATCTTTGGGTTGCGCCGTGTGTTTGTATTCTAGGAATAATACGAAATCTAGTATTTCGGCGTGGAGGTATTCTGGAAGGTTGGCGAGATGGTGGTTGATGTTTTCTTGAAGCGTCATGGTCAGGGTCTCTCGCGGGGTTTAGGCGGCTTGTTCCACCAGGGCTTCGGCTTCCGGCAGGCGGAGTTGGCCGGACATGAGTTTGGGCAGGAGGGTGTCGCGGAGTTCGGCCAAGCTTTTCGCTTGCTCATCCTTCGCTTTGATTTGAGCAAATACGGCATCACACAGACTGCCAAACTTGCTCATTATGGGCTTGTCTGGAATCACCAAAGCATATCCGGCGATAGCATCGGCGGCGACTCGTTGGCGGCCTGAAGTACCGGTCATATGCTGAATAGCGTAGGCTCGGAAGGGTTCATGTCTAGCGAGTAAATACCCAAACTGAGGCGGCACCGGCGCTTTGGATCGCATGACTATAAATTCCGTTGAACCCCAGCCTATTTGGGTATCTTCAAGAAAATCGACAAAAGCGGTTTTTCCATTTTCCAAGCATGGCGTAATTCTCGCCAGCAAACTATCGCCGTTCATAAATTTTGTGCCGGAACCAAATTCCCGATATACAACAGACATTATTAAAAACTGGTTTGTAACCCGCATACTACGATAGCCTAGCGCCCAGCAAGAAATCCATTAAAAATCAACCGGTTGAAAATGGTGCCAGACCATGCCGGGCTACCAGTACCGGAAAAGGTTTTTAATAATGTCTAACATTATCCACGCGGGAACCGGACAGGGGCACATTTGCCATATCCAGGTATGGGGCAGCCGTGCCTTTGCTTAACTTATAGGTCGGGTTCAAATCAAAAGTTTCGGCAAGGCGCTTTATCTTCCACCCCTTCGGGATCGGCCCCAACTCCGAATCTTCAAATTCGCTCGGAAACAGCGCCGCCGTGTCCGCGTCCATACCTTCGGGTTCCCGCCCTTCGGCTTTGGCTTTCACCGGGTCGAAGTCGATGAACCAGGATTTGAACAGGGCTTGGGCAATGGCTTCTAGGGTGGAGTTAGTTTCGCGGAGAAGGGTTATACGGTTATCAAGGCAGCCGAGGGTATCTGATATTTTCTTTTGAGTACCGATGGATGGCAGATAACATTCAAAATCACGCATCAATTTAAGGGAGACGTTTTTTATCGTCGTTCCGGTCGCTAGCGTGTGTATGTAATCTTGAAATGGTCTTCCAGATACAACATATTTTATAAAGCCCTTATCAATGCTTTCCAACACATTGAAGTAGCAGGCGCTTTTACCTAAAACAACTTTCTCGCCATTATACAAAGCAATATTTCCAATAGTTCCGTTTATAGAAACAAGTATTGTTCTTTCGTTTAAGTTCTTTTTGTATTTATTGAATTCAGCAAGCGACGTTCTTCTCGTTTTTTCGTCAACTACAATCTTACCGTCTCTCAAATTATTTCCATTGACAAAAAAATAATCTCCATTGTCATCGTATTCAGGAGTTCCATGAAGGCCATCACCAAGAATTGAAGTAACGTCTTCAAGCCTAACTTTTACCCATTCAGACCGCATATCCTAATACTCCCAACTTCTCCCGAATCACCCCATCCAATTCCGCCCCCTTCGCCATCTGCTCGGCCAGCTTAGCGGTCAATCGCTCCATCTTCTCGGCGAAAGCTTCGTCGTCGTCCTCGGCCTCCTCCGCGCCCACATACCGCCCCGGCGTCAACACGAAACCATGCTCGCGGATTTCGTCCAGCTTCACCGCCCGGCAGAAACCCGGCACGTCCTGATAGTCGCCCTCGCCCGCGACCTCGCCATCCCGCCGCCAGCCATGCACCGCCCCGACAATCCGGGCAATGTCCGCATCGTCGAACACCCGCAGCGTCCGGTTCGCCATCCGCCCCAGCTTGCGGGCGTCGATGAACAACACCTCGCCGCGCCGGTCCCGGCCATGGACGCTCTTGTCCTGGGTCAGGAACCACAGGCAGGCGGGAATCTGGGTGTTGAAGAACAACTGGGGCGGCAGGGCCACCATGCACTCCACCACGTCGCCCTCAACCATCGCTTGGCGGATGGTGCCCTCGCTGTTCTGGTTGGACGACATCGAGCCGTTCGCCAGCACCACCCCGGCCTGACCGTCCGGCTTCAAATGCCACAGGATGTGCTGCAACCACGCGAAGTTGGCGTTCCCGGCGGGCGGCGTGCCGTAGACCCAGCGCTTGTCTTCGATGTACTTCGCGCCGTCCCAATCCGACACGTTGAACGGCGGATTCGCCAGGATGAAATCGGCTTTCAGGTCCGGGTGCTGGTCATTGGCGAAGGTGTCCTTCGGCTCCTTGCCCAGGTTGAAATCCATGCCCCGGATGGCGAGGTTCATCGCGACCAGCCGCCAAGTGGTCGGGTTCGATTCCTGCCCGTAGATGGAAATATCGCCGAACCGCCCGCCGTGACTCTCCACGAACTTCTCGGACTGCACGAACATCCCGCCCGACCCACAGCACGGGTCGTAAACCTTGCCCCGGTGCGGCGACAGCACCTCCACCAGCGCCTTCACCACCGACGCGGGCGTGTAGAACTGCCCGCCCTTCTTGCCCTCGGCGCTGGCGAACTGGCCCAGGAAGTATTCGTAGACCTCGCCCAGCACATCCTTGGCCTTGTCCTTGGCCCCGAAGCCGATTTTGGAAATCAGGTCGATGAGTTCTCCCAGGCGGGAAGGTTCCAACTGGGCACGGGCGAAGCGCTTGTCCAAGATGTTCTTGAGGCTCGGGTTCTCCTCCTCGATGGCGACCAGGGCGTCGTCCACGATGCGGCCTATGTTCGCCTGCTTGGCTTGGTCGCGGAGGGTTTCCCAGCGCGATTCCGGCGGCACCCAGAACACGTTCTCCGAGGTGTAGTAGTCCCGGTCCTCCAAGGCGGTTTCCTGGTCCTCCGGGTCGTCGCTGAAAAACAGGTCCGACTCGACATCGGCGAACTGCCGGGCCAACTCCACCCGCCGCGCCTCGAAGGCGTCCGACACGTACTTGATGAAAATCAGGCCGAGGACGAGGTGCTTGTACTCGGCGGCGTCCATGTTGGAGCGCAGCTTGTCGGCGGTTTCCCAGAGGGTTTTGTGGAGGTTCGGATCGGTCATTCTCAGTGTTATTCAAAACGATGGGATTGGAGTTCGGGCGGCTACCGGCCTGGACTTGTCCGCAAACGGGACTTTTTCATCTATGCGGTGGCCCGGTTTGCGTCACGTGAATTCTACGGATAACCATCGGAAAATTGCAGTTCTTCCCAAACATTGGCCGTTGGCTTCTCCGCGCCGAATAATTGGCGATGCCGGGTTATTCCGCAAGGGGCAAACCGGCTTTGATTCTCTGTACCACCGAAGTCCCCACCCCGTGCTTCTTCGCGGCTTTGAGGATGCCCATCCCCTCGGCCAGGGATTGCTGGATGGCCGCTTCCGTCTCTTCCCCCGTCTTCGGCCTCCCCAGCGCCTTCCCGGTCGCCTTGGCTCGGGCCAATCCCGCGTTCACCCGGTCCCGGATCATCGCCCGCTCGAATTCCGAGAACACCCCCAACATTTGGAACATGGCCCGGCCCGCTGGCGTGGTGGTGTCGATGCCTTGCTGGTGCAGGTACAGGTCCACGCCTAGGTGGTGGATTTCTTCGAGGAAGCCGACCAGGTGTTGCAGGCTCCGCCCCAGGCGGTCCACGCTCCAAGCGGCGTTGCGTTCTTTGCCACTACCTCTTCCTCCTTTAGAAGCTCAAACTCGAATAATTTCGATTATTGGGGCGCTTGATGACAGAATAATCCTACTGCGCGAAACCAACGCCACCCTAGAAGCTATCGCCCAAGCCCTGTTCAAATCCTGGTTCATCGACTTCGAACCGGTGAAAGCCAAGGCCGAAGGCCGGGAACCCGAAGGCATGGACGCGGACACGGCGGCACTATTTCCGAGCGAGTTTGGGGATTCGGAGTTGGGGCCGATTCCGAAAGGATGGGGAATAAATCCGCTGAAAAGCCTTACAGTAAAGATAGGTAGCGGCGCTACTCCGCGTGGCGGGAAGGAAGTTTACTTAGACGATGGAGTGGCTCTGATTAGGAGTCAAAATGTCTATAGAGTTGTTCCTGATGCTAAATCTCTGTAATAGAAGATATTTTGTGGTTCCAGAGACCCGCCGAAAGCGCGAAAAAGTAATCCAGGAAATCGCTTCGATGGTTTCTGATCCGGTGCGTCAAGCAGTGAAAGCGCTTCATTCCACCGATAGCGTGCTCGACCACCACGCGGGTGGAAGCTTGCTTCCGGTTTTCTTCTTTCTGTTTAGGCGTCAATTGCGGATCGGGGTTTTTCTTGGATTTTCTCGGCTTTTTGTGCGGCAGATGTATTTTGGCATCGGGATAATCAGAGTCGGCACCCAGGAATCCCAAGTCGAGCCAGACGTTGAGTTTCTTAAACCAGGGTGAACCGGGCTTGAAAACCGTTTTCATAATCGCATAGTCATGGGTGCGGCCCGCGAAAATGCAGGATAGAAACAAGACCATCCGGTTGAGGTCGGAAATGACGATGGCTTTCACCGTATGTCTTTTTTTTTACCGCTGTAATGTTCTTTCTGGGCGCTATCGTCCTGTGGTCTGACGCAGGGGCACTCCACGCCGTCTATCGCGATATGCTTATATTTTTCAAGCGCTTGCCTGAATTCTGGGGAATCCGTCGGCTGGCGCAAAGGCATGAGGTTCAAATTGCTCAGGACGCGGCCTAGGACCGGCAATAACTTATCGACATGGGCGTGGGCGTGCCCGCCACTGAGGCCGAAATGGAACCCCAGGACATCGAAGGTAGGATAGGTTTTCAGGTAGAAAAGGATGAAGAATAGCTTTTTTTCGGGAGAATCGAGGTATCCCTTTGGACCGCCCTGCTTGACCTGTTTGATTTCGCCATTGAGAACCCGCTCACGGTCGATTTCCAAGCTGGCCGACTCGAAGCGTTTGGTCAAGGCCGTGAATTTGGCTTTGGGCATTCCAATGAGCGCGGCAACGATTCGATCATCGGTTATTTCGGCGAATTTTTCGTAAATCACTTTTGGGTTTCTATTCTGAAGTGAAGAGGAAATTACCACCGATTAAAAATACCATTATATTGCATCGGGTACAAATCTTATGACTCCGAATTTATATGGGATGGCTTGGCCCGTATTTCAGATCAGGCCGCAGACCAATTGAGCGGAGTAGAGGTTAAGGTTAACGACGTTTTACTTAATATTACTGGGGCATCAATCTTGAGAACGTGCGTTGTTGACCCTGAGGTATTGCCAGCCCGAGTTAATCAGCATGTGGTTATAATAAGAGCAAAGCCTGAAATTCCGGCAAGGTTTATTCATTTATACCTGTTGCAACAAAGAACGAAAAATTATCTGATGGGGTTAAATGCCGGGGCTTCTAGAGAAGCAGTCACCAAGGGGCATATTGAGGCCTCCGACCTCATCAACGCCCGCATGGGATCGCTCACCGCCGACGCCGAGCGCTTCTCCGCGTGGCGCACCATCGACGGCAAGACGACCGACCCGCTCGGCCCGATGCGCGAACTGGAAACCCTGGTCCGGGGCGTGTTCGACAAAGCCTTGCTGCTGGAATACCTGCGCCACTTCATCCTGTTCGAGGACGACGGGCAGGTCGCCAAGAAAATCGCCGCCTACCACCAGTTCCACGCCGTGCGGGCCGTGGTGCGGCAGGTGTTGGAGGCCAGCCAACCCGGCGGCAACCGCAAGGGCGGCGTGGTCTGGCACACCCAGGGCGCGGGCAAGAGCATCGAAATGGGCTGCCTCGCCGGGAAAATCATGGTGGACCCGGCCATGAAAAATCCCACCCTGGTGGTCATCACCGACCGCAACGACTTGGACGGCCAGTTGTTCGGCGTGTTCGCCAATGCGCCGGAATTGTTGGGCGAGACGCCGGTCCAGGCCACCTCCCGCCCGGACCTCCGCGCCAAGCTCAACAACCGGCCCTCCGGCGGCATCGTCTTCACCACCATCCAGAAGTTCGTGCCCGGCGAGGACGAGGACAGCTTCCCGGTCCTGACCGAACGCGGGAACGTGGTGGTCATCTGCGACGAGGCCCACCGCAGCCAATACGGCCTCAAGGCCCGCTTCAACAAGGAAACCGGCGCGGTCCAGTACGGCTTCGCCAAATACCTGCGGGACGCCCTGCCCAACGCCACCTTCGTCGCCTTCACCGGCACGCCCATCTCGACCGAGGACAAGGACACCCGCGCCGTGTTCGGCGATTACGTCCACGTCTACGACATCGAGCAGGCGGTCAAGGACGGGGCCACGGTGCCCATCTACTACGAATCCCGCCTCGCCAAGTTGGAACTCAAACCCGAGGAAACCCCGAACATCGACGAGGAGGTCGAGGAACTGACCGAGGACGAGGAAGCCTCCGACCAAGCCCGCCTGAAAAGCCGCTGGGCCGCGCTGGAAAAGCTGGCCGGGGCCGAACCCCGCATCAAGCGTATCGCCGCCGACCTCGTGGCCCATTTCGAGCAACGCCTGACGGTGATGGATGGCAAGGCCATGGTCGTGGGCATGAGCCGGGAAATCTGCGTCCACCTGTACGACGCCCTGGTCGCCCTGCGCCCCGAATGGCACGACGAAGACCCCGAGAAGGGGGCCATCAAGATCGTGATGACCGGCTCGGCGGCGGACAAGGCGCTGCTCAAGCCCCATGTCTACAAGCCCCAGGTCAAGAAGCGGCTGGAAAAGCGCTTCAAGGACCCGAACGACCCGCTGAAAATCGTCATCGTGCGCGATATGTGGCTGACCGGCTTCGACGCGCCCTGCCTACACACGATGTACGTGGACAAGCCGATTCGGGAACACAACCTCATGCAGGCCATCGCCAGGGTCAACCGGGTGTTCAAGGACAAGCCCGGCGGCTTGGTGGTGGACTACATCGGCATCGCCCAGGAATTGAAGCGGGCGCTCAAGACCTACACCACCAGCCAGGGCCGGGGCCGTCCCATGGTGGACGTGGCGGAAGCCTTGTCCCTGGTCATCGAGAAAATCGACGTGGCGCGGGGAATGCTGCACGGCATCGACTACAGCGCCTTCCTCACCGAAGCGCTGAAGCTGTTGCCCATCGCCGCCAACCATGTGCTGGGCCTGGAGGATGGCAAGAAGCGCTTCTCCGACTGCGTGCTGGCCCTCAGCAAAGCCTTTGCCCTCTGCGCCTCGCTGGACGAAGCCGCCGAATACCGGGAGGAAATCGCCTTCTTCCAGGCCATCCGGGCGGCGCTGGCCAAGGGCGACCCTTCCAAGAAGCTGGACGACGACGCCAAGGAACACGCCCTGCGGCAAATCATCTCCAAGGCCGTGGTGTCTGACGAGGTGATAGACATCTTCGCCGCCGCTGGCCTGAATAAGCCCGACGTGGGGATACTCTCGGAAACCTTCCTGGAGGACGTGCGGCGGATGAAGGAAAGGAACCTAGCCGTCGAACTGCTGGAACGGCTGTTGAAGGATGAAATCAAAAGCCGCTTCGCCACCAACGTGGTGCAGAACAAGAAGTTCTCGGAACTGCTGAAAAACTCCCTGACCCGATACCGGAACCGGGCCATCGAGACCGCCCAGGTCATCGAGGAACTGATCCAGATGGCGAAGGAGTTCAACGCCGCCGCCAGCCGGGGGGAGAAGCTGGGGCTGAACGCCGACGAACTGGCCTTCTACGATGCCCTGGAAACCAACGAGTCCTCGGTGCGGGAACTCGGGGACGACATCCTGCGGACCATTGCCAGGGAATTGACCGACAAGCTCCGCAAGAACCTGAGCGTGGATTGGTCGGTGCGGGACGCCGTGCGGGCGCGGCTCCGAATCATGGTGAAGACCATCTTGAAGAAGTACAAATACCCGCCCGATAAGCAGGAGGCCGCGACGGAGACGGTGCTGAGGCAGGCAGAAACGCTATCGGCTGCGTGGGTGGGCTAGCTTTTCAATTAAGGGGGGGCAAAAATGCAAAAAGCCAGTATGAACCGGCTTTTGCTTTTTAAGTCCTTGGATTTATCGGTCGGGGCGGGCTGCTGCGGGCGATCAAAATTAGCGCGAATCCAGAATCATCAGCACTCAAGAGTTGAGTTCGGATTGCTTACACTGCGCTTACATATAATCGAGCAACCCGATAAAGCCAATAAATTTCAATAACTTAAAATTATCTCTTCATCATGTCGAAGAATTCCTGGTTGGTCTTGGTGTCCTTCAGCTTGCCCAGCAGGAACTCACTGGCCGCCATCTCGTCCATAGGCTGGAGAATCTTGCGGAGGATCCAGCATTTTTGCAGTTCGTCCGGCGGCACCAGATATTCCTCGCGGCGGGTGCCGGAACGGTTGATATTGATGGCGGGATACACGCGCTTCTCGGCGATCTTCCGTTCCAGGTGCAATTCGTTGTTGCCGGTGCCCTTGAATTCCTCGTAGATCACCTCGTCCATGCGCGAGCCGGTATCGACCAGGGCCGTGGCGATGATGGTGAGGCTGCCGCCCTCCTCGATATTGCGGGCCGCGCCGAAAAAGCGCTTGGGCCGTTCCAGCGCGTTGGCGTCCACGCCGCCGGTCAGCACCTTGCCCGAGGACGGGATCACGGTGTTGTAGGCGCGGGCCAGACGGGTGATGGAATCCAGCAGGATCACCACGTCGCGCTTATGCTCGACCAGCCGCTTGGCCTTTTCCAGCACCATTTCCGCCACCTGCACATGCCGCGCCGGCGGCTCGTCGAAAGTGCTGGACACCACCTCGCCCTTCACGCTGCGCTGCATCTCGGTCACTTCTTCCGGGCGCTCGTCGATCAGCAACACGATCAGATAGCACTCGGGGTTCTTCTCGGCGACGGAATGGGCGATATTCTGCAAGATCATGGTCTTGCCGGCCTTGGGCGGCGACACGATCAAGCCGCGCTGGCCCTTGCCGATGGGGGCCACCAGGTCGATCACGCGGGCGGTGAGGTCTTCGGTGGTGCCGTTGCCGAGTTCGAGTTCCAGGCGCTCCTTGGGGAACAGCGGGGTCAGGTTGGTGAAGAGGATTTTGTGCTTGGCGTTCTCCGGCGGCTCGTAGTTGATCTGCTCCACCTTGAGCATGGCGAAATAGCGCTCGTTGTCCTTGGGCGGGCGGATCTTGCCGGAAATGGTGTCGCCGGTGCGGAGGCTGAACCTGCGGATCTGGCTGGGGGAGACATAGATATCGTCCGGCCCCGCCAGGAACGAGCTGTCCGCCGACCTCAGGAAACCGAAACCATCGGTGAGGATTTCCAGTACGCCGTCGCCGTAAATGTCCTCTCCGCTCTTGGCCTGTTTCTTCAGGATGGAGAAGATCAAATCCTGTTTGCGGGTCCGGGCCACGCCTTCGATATCGAGGGTCTCGGCGATTTCGATCAGCTCGGAAACAGGCTTACGTTTGAGGTCGGTCAGGTTCATAAATTGAGTTGGGGGTCAAGGGTGTGGAACAAGGGCAAACCAATCGTCTGCGGGAGTGTTCTCGACCGGGGTGTCGAGCCGGAGGAAGCGTGCCGGGGGGCGGCGCGGGCTGGGGGCGGCGAGAGGATGCGGTTCAGGTTAGCATGGTTATGGAAAAACCCGCCCGGCGGGGCCGGCGCGGGTGGATGGGAATCCTCAGAGGTTGTCGTGGATGAACTTGGCCAGCTGGGATTTGGCCAGGGCGCCGACCTTGGTGGCTTCCACTTCGCCGTTCTTGAACAGGATCAGGGTCGGGATGCCGCGCACGTTGTAGCGCTGCGGGACGAGGTTGTTCTCGTCGACATTGAGCTTGGCGACGATCAAGCGTTCGGCGAAATCCTCGGCGATCTCCTCCAGGATCGGCGCGATCATCTTGCAGGGACCGCACCATTCCGCCCAGAAATCGACCAGGACGGGGGTTTCGGACTTCAATACCTTGTCCTCGAACTCGGCATCGCTCACATAAAGGATGTTATCGCTCACAATGGTCTCCACATTGTCGGATGGAAGGGGATGGATTGGGGTGCTATCGGGGGCGGCCGCAGGGGGCGGCGCTGGACGGGCTGGCATTTCCTTGCGAGTGGGGCCATTTCAGCCTAAACCCGCCCCAAATGCAAGCCCCGTGTTTCCAGGGGGTTTTCAATTGAAGACCTTGGTAATGGTAGCGCGGTACTGGCGCGGATCGATATCCAGATACCCCGGCGGACGCACCAGCTTCACCTTGTAGGGTTGGCCGCGCCCGTCCACCTGTTGCTCCGCCATGTCCACCAGCCTTTCGACCGGGTTGTGGTCGGGGTCGCGCACCACCAGGATGCGGGGCCGCAGGCGTTGACCCGGATTGGTTTCCAGCACCAGCGCCACCTCCCCATTGCTCAGCTCGACGATGCTGCCGGGCGGATAGGTGCCGAGGCAAGCCAGGAAGCGCTCGACCAGCTTGGCGTCGAACTTGTTCGACTTCGCCTTCTTGTTCAGCAGCATGATGGCGTCGAGGTGGGTGCGGGCCGGGCGGTAGGGGCGCTCGCTGGTGACATCGTCGTAGGTCTCGACGATGCTGACGATCTTGGTATGGAGGTTCAATTGCACATCGTGCAGGCCGCGGGGATAGCCGGAGCCATCGACATGCTCGTGATGGCAATAGGCCACATCGACCGCGCCGGCATAGACATTGCGGGCCGACATCAGGATATCCCGGCCCAGCTTGGGGTGTTGGCGCAGGATCGCCTGCTCCTCGGCGTTGAGCCGGTCGGGCTTGTTCAGGAGAGCGTCGGCGATGGAAATCTTGCCGACATCGTGCAGGAGTCCGCAGGTGCCGAGTCCTTCCAGCGCTTTCGGCGACAAACCGAGATGGCGGCCCAGCAGGATGGAGAACACGCAGACATTGAAGGCGTGCTGGCTGGATTGCTCGCCCTTGTTGCGGATCTGGGCCATATAGAGCATGGCGTCGGGGTTGCGGAGGATGCTGGCGACGCATTCCGACACCGCCGATTGCCCCAGTTGCACATCCACGCTCTGGCCAAAGCGGATATCGTCGATGAAGGACTTCAGCAGGCTGGAGGTCTGTTGGCGGGTGGATTCGGCGGCCTGGATTTCCTGGTCGAAGCTGGCCGATTTGCCGGTCTTGGAAAACGGCTCCCGGATTTCGTCCAGCACCATATGGACCACATGGGTGCGGTGCATGTCGATATAGACATACTCGCAATACTGCATGACCACCTGGATATCGGCGGGACTGGCCAGTTCGAAACCCTCGAACAAGAACGGGGTTTCGCTCCAGGGCCGGTCCAGTTCGCAAACATACATGCCGAGACGCAAGTCCTTGGCACGGATTTTGACTCTTTCGGTATTGCTCATCGTTCCATCCGAAGGGCCGGACGGTATCCGGGCCTGGACTTGTTTGGCTTTGGCAGGATTCGCAATCCTGCAGATTGGGTGGGCCATCCTGGGGCGGGACCCGGAAATGCATCATTTAATATACATACCCCGGAATTCCACCGCCCGGCATTTTCAATGCCAAGGCAGGATAGCCTCTCGCCGTATAGTAACCTACCCTGGCTCCGGCAGGAACGTGGATGTCAATGCCTCAAAAGAATACACTTGATACTTTTTTATTCCAGGATTCCGGTCCGATCCCGATCCTCCACGGTGGCATCCTACTCCCCACCCTTTCTACGGCTGTTATAGCGATGCTCCAAGAACTTCAGATAGGTGGCGTAGGATTCGCTCACCATGATGCGGGTGTTCAATTCGGCGTCGCGGAATTTCCGCAGTTCCAACTGATGCCGCACCGAGCGCCGCCATAGACATTGGACACCGAAATAACCCAGCACCCCGCCGAGGTTCATCAGGATGAAGCAACCCAGCAAGAACGGGGCCCCCAATTCCAAGACCTTCTCGATGCTGAACAACTCGGAGAATTGATCGAAGCCGAAGGAATCCATCCCCATGGCCAGCGTCCCCACCTTATAGGCCAAATAATACATGGGCAACCAAGTCAGGGGATTGGTGATCCAGACCAGGGCCACGGCGATGGGCAGGTTGGCATTGAAATAGATGGCCAGCACGGCGGCGATGACCTGCTGCCAGGGCAAGGGCGGGGTATACATCGCCCAAAAACCGATGGCGAAGGCGCGGGCCACGGAATGGCGGTTCAAATGCCAGAGGTTGGGCGAATGCAGCTTATCCCCCAGGAATTCCAAGGCCTTGATTTCTTTTATTTTTTTAGGGTCCGGCAAATAGCGTTTCAAAAGCTTCTTGGGCATCGGGGGCCGCCTGTGTGTAGGTTGTGTGAAAAGTCCTAAGGGTGGGCCATTTTACGGATTAGAAATTGAAAGTTGAACGATCTTTTACCTTGCCCGCGCCCACCACGGTCCGGCTCGCCACGGGGTTCGCGCTGGGCGTGGCGGTGGTGCAATGCCTACCGGAACTACCCGCCGCCTGGGCGCTGGCGGCTCCCGCCGCGCTGTTGGCGGCGAGCCTATGGCGGGGTTGGCCTTTAAAGGGAGCGCTGGCCCTGGGCCTGATCTGGGCCTATGGCTATGGCGCGGCCCGCCTCGCGGAACACCTCCCTCCGGCCACGGCACGCCAGGCCGCCATCATCGAAGGCGTGATCCTGGATATCCCCAGCCCGCAGGAACGCGGTGTGCGCTTCGATTTCGCCGTGGAACGCCGCCTCGACCCCGGCACCCCCGACGGCTGGCCCCGCCGCCTGCGGCTGAGTTGGTACGACGCCCCCGCCACCGCGCCCCAGGCCGGGGAACGCTGGCGCTTCCGGGTCAAGCTGCGCCCGCCGCGTGGCCTCGCCAATCCCGGCGGTTTCGATTACGAGCGCTGGCTATTCGAACAAGGCATCCGCGCCGTCGGCTATGTCCGCAAATCCGCCGACAACCGGCGGTTGGACGATGGCGGCGGACGCTGGCTGTCGCCACGGGCCTGGCGCGGGGCGATCCACGAGCGGATCGCGGCCAGCCTCGCCGGGAGTCCGGTGCTGGGTCTGGTGGAAGCCCTGGCCCTGGGCGTGGACGACGCCATCACCCAGCCGCAATGGCGGGTACTGCGCCGCACCGGCACCTTGCACCTCATCGCCGTGTCCGGTTCCCATATCGGCGGGATCGCGGGCCTGGTCTTCCTCGTCACGCAAAGGCTGTGCGCCCGGTCCGGCCTCGTCCGCTGGCCGCCGCCTAGCGTCGCCGCCGTGGCCGGCATGGCGAGCGCCCTGCTCTATTCCGCCCTGGCCGGTTTCCCCATCCCCACCCAGCGCGCCTTGATCATGGTCGCCATCGCCATGGGCGCGGTGTTGGCCCGCCGCCACCCGAACCCGGTCCATATCCTGGCCCTGGCCTTGCTGGCGGTGCTGCTCTACGACCCCATGGCGGTGTTGGCGGCGGGATTCTGGTTGTCCTTCGGGGCGGTGGCGCTGATCGCCTATGGGGTTTCCGGGCGGATCGCGGCGCCGCGCCGGCTTTGGGCGACGATGCTCACAATCAACCTCTATACCGCGCTGGGGCTGGCGCCGCTGTTGTTGCTGTGCTTCGGGCAAATCTCGCTGGTGTCGCCGCTCGCCAACCTGCTGGCGGTGCCGGTCCTGGGAACGGTGCTGGTGCCGCTCTGCCTCCTGGGCGCGGGGCTGTCGCTGGTGTTTCCCCTGGCGGGAACGGCTGTGCTCAAGCTGGCCGCGACGGTGCTGGCCCTGTTCTGGCCGGTGTTGGATTGGCTGTCTGGAATCCCGTGGGCGCAATGGAGCCGGGCCGAACCGCCGCCCTGGACCTTGCTCCCGGCCCTGCTGGGCGCGGTCTGGCTGCTGGTGCCGCGTGGCCTCCCGGCCCGCTGGCTGGGCCTCGTGCTATGGCTGCCCGCCCTGACCGCCCGCATCGAACGCCCCGCGCCGGGGGAATTCCTGCTGACCCTGCTGGACGTGGGCCAGGGCTTGGCGGCGGTGGTGGAAACCCGCCATAAAACCCTGGTCTTCGATACCGGACCCCGCCTCGGCCCGGAATTCGATATGGGCGCGGCGGTGGTCGAACCCTATCTGCGCTGGCGCGGCATCGATACCGTGGACGCCCTGGTCGTGAGCCACGGCGACAACGACCATATCGGCGGGGCGCATTCCGTGCTGGCCTTGCTCCGGGTCCGCGCCGCCTATAGCAGCGTGCCGGAACGCCTGCCGGAATTCCCGGCGATCCCGTGCCGGGCGGGCCAGTCCTGGTCCTGGGATGGCGTGGAATTCGCGATGCTCGGCCCCGTGGCCCCCAGCCCCAAGGACAACGACAATTCCTGCGTGCTGCGGGTCGGCGGCGCCCACGGCAGCGTCCTTTTGACCGGGGATATCGAACGCGCCGCCGAAACCCTCCTGGTCGAACGCCACGGCGCGGCGCTCGGCAGCGACATCCTGGTCGCCCCGCACCATGGCAGCAAAACCTCGTCCAGCCCCGGTTTCCTGGCGGCGGTGCGGCCCCGGCGGGTGCTGATCCCGGCGGGCTATCTCAACCCTTTCGGCCATCCCCATCCCACGGTGCTGGCCCGCTACTCAGGGCTCGGGGCGGAAATATCGAACACCGCCGCAACCGGGGCCATCCTGTTCTGGACGGGCGGCGAACCCCGGCTCGCAAACCAGCGTCGGGCGCACCGGCATTATTGGAACGAACCCTAGCTAGAATGTACCGGGCTGTTAAGGTACGCTGACCGCCTACACCGATACGCGAATAACGCGGGACCAGCGGCAACGATGGCCGGGCGCGGCACCCCGGCCTGGAACCGCATGGAAAACCCCGCCGGGATTCCGATCCAACACCACCACGCAACAGCAACTTCTCTCGATAGGCAGCCATGAACTCATTGTCGTTATTGCTGCAAGGCGGAATGCAGCTTTCCCTGATTTCCGTGACGTTCGCCGCCAAGATCGTACAGGTGCTTTGGGTGAAGCCCGCCGAGTTCGTCGATACCCTGGCCGATTGCCTCCCCAACCCGCCCCACAGCGCCGACGCCGCCCTGACCCTCGCGGTCGCCAAGGCCGCGGCCGCGGTCGACGATTGGGAAGTCCGCAAGGCCGCGCAACGCGCCATCCAAATCGTGGTGCAAAAGCGTCCCGCCCTGGCCGACGGCGTGCTGGACACGGCGAAAGCCGCCGTCATGGACAAGCACGGGGAAGTGCGCGAAGCGGCGCGGATCGCGCTGGAAACCATCATCAAGCAGCGCCCCGACCTGGCCGATAGCGGCATGGCCAAGGCCGTCGCCAGGGTCGCCGCCACCCACGGACAATGGGATACCCGCAAAGCCGCCCAGCAAACCCTGGGGCTGATCCTCGACAAGAATCCCGAACTGGCCGAAACCGTATTGGCCGTCACCAAGACCGCCGCCCAGGAAGGCCAGGACGAAATCCGCGAGGCGGCGCAGCAGACCTTGGAATTGATCGTCAAGAAACGCCCGGAACTGGCCGACGACAGCCTCGCCCTGGTCGCGGCCCAGGCCGCCGGGCAGGAGAACGAGTGGTACATCCGCAAAGCCGCCTTGCAGACCCTGGCGACGATCCTGGACAAACGGCCCGACCTGGCCGGGGTGGTCCTGGGGACGGCGCGGAAGCTGGAAAAGGAAGGTTCGGGCCATGCGCGGGCGGTGCAGCAGATGCTGGAACTCATCTTCGCCAAGCGGCCCGACCTGCAGGCCTCGTAGCCCGGAGGAATCCGGAAAGACATATCCCGCCCACCGCCCATAAAAAAACGCCGGTCGAACCGGCGTTTTTGGTGGCGGGAACAGCCGGTGGCGCTAATCCAACAACACCCCGTCCTCCTTGAGCAGGGCCAGCACGGCCTCGACATCGTCGGTCGCGGCCACGAGCCGTTCCGGCGTGGCGGGCGCGGCCTCCACCGCGCAGATGCAAATCACACCGGCCCGGTTGACCTGCCCGGCGATGAACGCCGCCTGCCCGGCCAAGCCCTCGTCGTCCAACACCACCGCCGCATGGCCGGTATCGAACAGCTTGCGCTCGATAGCGTAGGCGGTTTCGACCCGCCGGGGGCCGGTCAGCCACAAGGTCGCGGCCTTCTGGCCGAAACGGGCGGCGCGCTCCTCCACCGTGACCCGGCGGGCCACATCGGCCTCGTCGGCCCGGCCCACGATCATCCCCGCGCCGATGGTGACATTGCTCAGCCGGTCGATGACGATGAAGGCGCCGGTGCCCTTCGTCAACGCATACGGGTCGAAGGCGATGGGGGCGTTCAGGGCCACTTCGCACAGGGCGATTTCATTCAGGTTGAGTTGGTCCGCCGGGTGCTGTTCCAGCGTGTTCACGTCGATCCGGTGCAGGATTTGCGGGATCGAACCCGTCACCGTGCGGGTGGTCTGCTTGAGGGTGTATTGCTTGCCCGGCACCATCGGCGTTTCGGTCATCCACACGATATGGGCCTTGAAGCGGGTGTCGAGGATCGGCAGGTCGTCGGGCCGCACCAGCATATCGCCCCGGCTCACGTCGATCTCGTCGGCCAGGGTGATCGTCACGGCCTGGGGCGGGAACGCCTGTTCCAGTTCGCCGTCGTAGGTGACAATGGACGTGATATGGCTGGTCTTGCGCGAAGGCAGGGCCATGACCTCGTCGCCCTTCTTGAACACGCCCGCCGCCACCGTGCCGCTATAGCCACGGAAATCCAGATGGGGACGGTTGACGTATTGCACCGGGAACCGGGGGTTCTGGTAGTTCTGGTCCTTGGCGATCTCGATGGAATCCAACAGGTCCATCAAGCCCTCGCCCTGGTACCACGGCATCTTCTCGCTGCGATGCACCACGTTGTCGCCCTTGAGCGCGGAGAGCGGGATGCAGCGCACATCGTGGATATTCAAGCTCTCGACGAAGGCCAGATAATCGGCCCGGATTTGCTCGAACACCGCCTCGGAATAATCCACCAAGTCCATCTTGTTGATGGCGACCACCACATGCTTGATGCCCAGCAAGGACACGATGAAGCTATGGCGCTTGGTCTGGGTCTGGACGCCGTTGCGGGCGTCCACCAGGATGATGGCGAGGTCGCAGGTCGAAGCCCCGGTCGCCATGTTGCGGGTGTACTGCTCGTGGCCGGGGGTGTCGGCGATGATGAACTTGCGCTTGGCGGTGGAGAAATAGCGGTAGGCCACGTCGATGGTGATGCCCTGCTCGCGCTCGGCCTGGAGCCCGTCCATCAGGAGGGCCGGGTCGAAATCGTCGCCGGTGGTGCCGTACTTGGCGCTGTCCCTTCTGAGGGCCGCGACCTGATCCACGTAGATCATCTTGGAATCGTACAACAGCCGCCCGATCAGGGTGCTTTTGCCGTCGTCCACATTGCCGCAGGTCAGGAAGCGCAACAGTTCCTTGCGTTCGTGCTGGGCCAGGTACTCGAAAATATCGGTGGCGATCAAATCGGATTGGTGCGACATCAGAAATAGCCCTCTTTCTTCTTCTTCTCCATGGAGGCGGCCTGGTCGTGGTCGATGACCCGGCCCTGGCGTTCGGACGTGGTGGTGAGCAGCATTTCCTGGATGATGTCTGGGAGGGTCGCCGCCGTGGATTCCACCGCGCCGGTCAGGGGATAGCAGCCCAGGGTGCGGAAGCGGACCATCTTCATTTCCGGCGTTTCGCCGGGCTCCAAGGGCATGCGGTCGTCGTCCACCATGATGAGGACGCCGCCCCGCTCGACCACCGGGCGTTCCGCCGCGTAGTACAAGGGTACGATGGGGATATTTTCAAGATAGATGTATTGCCAGATATCCAACTCGGTCCAGTTGGAGAGCGGGAATACCCGGATGCTTTCGCCCTTATTGACCTTGCCGTTATAGATATTCCACAACTCCGGGCGCTGGTTCTTGGGGTCCCAGCGGTGGTTCTGGTCGCGGAACGAATAAACCCGCTCCTTGGCGCGGGACTTTTCCTCGTCGCGGCGGGCACCGCCGAAGGCCGCGTCGAACTGGTACTGGTTCAAGGCTTGTTTCAAGCCTTCGGTCTTCATGATATCGGTGTGCTTCTCGCTGCCATGCACGAAGGGGCTGATGCCCTGGGCGATGCCATCCGGGTTGATATGCACGATCAAATCCAAGCCCAGATCATGCGCCATGCGGTCGCGGAAGGTGATCATGTCCTTGAATTTCCAGGTGGTATCGACGTGCAGCAAGGGGAACGGCGGCTTGCCTGGATAGAAAGCCTTCATGGCCAAATGCAGCATGACCGCCGAATCCTTGCCGATGGAATACAGCATGACGGGTCGGTCGAATTCGGCCGCGACTTCGCGGATGATGTGGATGCTCTCGGCTTCCAACTGCTTCAGATGGGTGAGGGTGTATTCGTTCATCGAGAATTGGGAGGTATGCGGATGCGGTGACTATATTGGAGGCGGGAACGGGGTCCAATGGTAACACAAAGCGCGTGCCTTGCAGTTTGAGGCCCGCCCCCGCCGGGCCGGATTCCAATACGGCTTGGACCGGCCCAATCCAGGCCCGGCCTGGCGCAGCCGATGGCTATAGGCACCCACCCTTCCGTTATCGCGGACAACGCCGGCCCCGCCCGGCAGGCTTATGCCCACTTCCCCCCGGTCCACGAAACTTCCGCGCCGCCCCGGAAGTCCCAACACTCAAGGCACCCGCGGCCCTGCCAGCACGGGCCGCCACCAGGACATTCCGGGCGATACGCCCGCCCCCCGCGCCAGGAGGCCACCGCTATGAATCCCCTGCTGAAATTGATCGAGCATGGACAAAGCTACTGGATGGACAACCTCACCCGCCGCATGATCCAAAGCGGCGAACTCCAGGGCCGGGTCCAGCGCGATGGGCTCCGGGGCATCACTTCCAATCCCAGCACCTTCCAGAAAGCCATCGCCGACAGCGCCGACTACGACGCCCAGATCGAACACCTCATCCAGGACCGCCGCTCCTGCGCCCGGATCGACGAAATCGCCGAAGCCCTGATGGTCGAGGATATCCGCAAGGCCTGCGATATCCTGCGCCCGGTCCATGAGCGTAGCGCGGGACTCGATGGCTATGTCAGCCTGGAAGTCTCGCCCCACCTCGCCCACCACACCGAAGCCTCGATCCGCATGGGCCGCCATCTCTGGCAAGTGGTGGACCGGCCCAATCTGTTCATCAAGATACCGGGCACGCCGGCGGGGCTGCCCGCCATCGAGCAACTCTTGTTCGAGGGCATCAATGTCAACATCACCCTGTTGTTTTCCTTCGAGCGCTACGCCGCCGTGGCGGAAAGCCATCTACGCGCCCTGGAACAACGCCGGGACGAGGGCTTGCCCCTGGGCACGGTGGCCTCGGTCGCCAGCTTTTTCCTCAGCCGGATCGATGTGCTGGCGGATGAACTCCTGCACCAGCGCCTCCTGCCCGGCAGCCATCCACACCCCGATCCCGCCAAGCTATTGGGCAAAACCGCCATCGCCAACGCCAAGCTGGCCTATCAGCATTTCAAGCGGATCACGGCCAGCGCCCGCTGGAAAGCCCTGGCGGACCGGGGGGCCCAGCCGCAACGCCTGCTCTGGGCCAGCACCAGCACCAAAACCCCCGGCTACGACGATGTGATGTATGTCGAACCCTTGATCGGCCCGCACACGGTCAGCACCTTACCCGAGGAAACCATCAAGGCCTTCGCCGACCACGGCCAGGTGGGCGATACCCTCGAACAAGGCTTGGACGAAGCCCGCCGGACCCTGGACGATTTGGCCGCGCTGGGCATCGATTTCGCCCAACTCACGGCCCAGCTCGAAAACGAAGGCGTGCAAAAATTCATCAAGCCCCACGACGCCCTGCTCGACACCCTGGCCGACCGTTGCCGCCAATACCTCAACCGCAGCGGACTCGAAGACCTGCGGACGATGGCCCGCAAACTCCGCCGCGAAGTCATCGCCATGACCACGGCGGCGGGTTCCGGGCACCCGACTTCCTGCCTGTCCTGCGCCGAGATCGTGACCGCCCTGTTCTTCCGGGAAATGCGCTGGAATCCCCAAAACCCCCAAGCCCCCGCCGTGGACCGCTTCATCCTGTCCAAGGGCCACGCCGCGCCGATCCTGTGGGCGGCGTTGCGGGAAGCCGGGGCCACCGACGAAGACTTGCTGTCGCTCCGTACCCTGGACAGCAGTTTCGAGGGCCACCCCACCCCGCGCAACCCTTGGGTCCAGGTGGCGACCGGCTCGCTGGGCCAGGGCTTGCCCGCCGCCAATGGCATGGCGCTCGCCAACCGCTTGGATGGCATCCCGGCCAAGGTCTATTGCCTGTTGGGCGATGGCGAATGCTCGGAGGGTTCGGTGTGGGAAGCGGCCCAGTTCGCGGCGCTGCACCAGCTATCGGACCTGGTCGCCATCGTCGATATCAACGGCCTGGGCCAGAGCGAGGCCGCGCCCTATGGCCGCGATACCAGCGTCCTGGCCGGGCGGTTCCGGGCTTTCGGCTGGAAGACCCTGGAAATCGACGGCCACAACCTGGAAGCCGTCCTCGACGCCTTGTACGCCGCCGGCAAGGGCGGTCCCACGGCGATCCTGGCCCGTACCGTCAAGGGCAAGGGCGTGTCCTTCCTGGAAGGCGAACAGGGCTGGCATGGCAAGGCGCTTAGCCCGAAGGAAATGGCGCGGGCCTTCGACGAATTGGGCCAGGCCGACATGAGGTTGCGCGTCGACCCCAAACAAGTCGGCGGACACGAACCGCCGCATCCCACCGCTTCCGCCCTATCCCGCCTCGCCGTGGATTATCGGCTGGGCGAGAAAATCGCCACCCGGCAGGCGTTCGGCGACGCGCTCAAACACCTGGGGGGACTCATGCCGGACTTGGTGGTGCTGGACGGCGATGTGAAGAACTCCACCCACACCGAAGGCTTCGCCCAGAACTTCCCCAAGCGCTTCTTCCAGGGCTATATCGCCGAACAGAATCTCGCGGGCACGGCGTTGGGCCTGGCCGCCCGCGGCAAAATCCCGGTGTTCGCCACCTTCGCGGCCTTCCTCAGCCGGGCTTACGATTTCATCCGCATGGCGGCGCACAGCCAACCGCCGCACCTGGTGTTCTGCGGCAGCCACGCGGGCGTATCGGTGGGCGAGGATGGGGCTTCGCAGATGGGCTTGGAAGACTTGGCGCTGTTCCGCGCCCTGCCCGATAGCACGGTGCTTTACCCTTGCGATGCGGTCAGCGCCGCCCGCCTCACCGAACAGGCGGTGACCACGCCGGGCCTGGTCTATCTCCGCACCACGCGGGGCGCGACGCCGGTCATCTACCCCGCCGACGAAACCTTCCCGGTGGGCGGCAGCAAGACGCTACGCCAATCCGACCAAGACCGTTGCACCGTGGTCGCCGCCGGTATCACGGTCCACGAAGCGTTGAAGGCCCAGGCCGCGCTGCTGCCACAGGGCGTCAATATCCGGGTGATCGACGCCTATTCGATCAAGCCGCTGGACAGCGCCGTCCTCAAGCAGGCGGCGCGGGAAACCGGGTTCATCGTGACGGTGGAGGATCATTGGCCGGAAGGCGGCCTGGGCGAGGCGGTGGCGGCGGTGCTGGCGGGCGCGGCCCAGGTGCATAGCCTCGCGGTCGGCCAGGAGCCGCATTCCGGGAAGCCCCAGGAATTGCTGGAATTCGAGGGCATCTCGGCGCGGGCCATCGAGCGGAAGGTGTTGGAGTGGGTCGGCATGTAGGATGGGCTGAGGCACGGAGAACGATGCGCCTCCCCGCCGTTCGCACATCCTATGGTTTACGCTTCGCACAGGGTTTGGGAAATCGGTGGGTTACGCCGGAGTACCGGCTAACCCACCCGGCCACGGGAACGGGACTTGAGCCAATCCATCCCGCGCTGGGTCAGCACGAAAAACACCGGCACGAACGGGATCGCCAACAAGGTCGAGGCCAGCATTCCGCCGAACACCACCGTGCCGATGGATTGGCGGCTGGCGGCCCCCGCCCCGGTGGCGAACACCAAGGGCACCACGCCCAGGATGAAGGCGAACGAAGTCATGAGGATCGGGCGGAACCGGCGGCGGGTGGCCTCGACGGCGGCTTCGGCGCTGGATTTGCCCTCTTCCCGCAATTGCCGGGCGAATTCCACCACCAGGATGGCGTTCTTGCTGGCGAGGGCGATCATCAACACCAGTCCGACCTGGGTATACAGATTGGCATCCAACCCCCGGACCCATAGCGCCGCCAACACCCCGGCCAAGGCCATGGGTACCACCAAAATCACCGCCAGCGGGGTCATCCAGCTTTCGTACAGCGCCGCCAGCACCAGGAATACCAGGGTGATGGACAGCGCATAGATGAAATAGGCTTGGTTGCCCACCTGCTTTTCCTGATAGGACGAGGCGGTCCAGTCGAAATCCATGCCATGCGGCAGGGCGCTCCGGGCGGCGGCCTCCATCAATTCCAAGGCTTGGCCCGAACTGAAACCGGGCGCGGAAGCCCCGATGATCTGGGCGGCGGGATAGAGGTTGTAGCGGGTAATCAGTTCCGCCCCCAAAATCCGCCGCGCTTGTAGCAAGGTGCCCAAGGGCACCATCTCGCCCCGTTCGTTCCGCACATACAAGCGCTGGATATCCTCCGGGCTGGACCGATACGGCGCGTCGGCCTGCACATAGACCTGGAACACTTGGTTGAACTTGTTGAACAGGTTGACGAAGGTCGAACCCAGATAGGTTTGCAGGGTCTGGAACACATGGGTGAGCGGGATATTCAAAGACTCGGCCTTGGTGCGGTCGATATCCAGATAAAGCTGGGGACTGCGGGCACTGAAGGTACTGACCACGTTGCGCAACCCCGATTGGCCGGCGGCGGCGCGGGCGACTTCCTGGGCGGCTTTTTGCAACTCCTCCAACCCCAGGCTTTGGCGATCCTCGACCATCATCTGGAACCCACCCGACTGGCCCAAGCCCCGGATCGGCGGCGGCACCACCACGAAGGTTTGCGCCTCCTCGATGCCTCCGGCCAGCTTGCCGCGCAAATCGCCCAGAATCTTCTCCTGATCCAACCCGGCCCCCCGCTCGCTCCAATCCTGGTAGACCAGGAAGGTGGTGAAGGTATTGGGCAGGTTGGCGTTGTCGATGATGGAAAACCCGCCGATGGTCACCCAAGCCTGGATGCCCGGTGTCTGGCGGATAATGTCGTCGACCTTGCGGGCAACCGCGATCACCCGTGGTTGGGCCGCGCCCTCCGGCAAACGGGCCATGAGGATGGCATAGCCCTGGTCCTCGGTGGGCAGGAAGCCCTTGGGATGGACGGCATAGCCCAGTCCGGCCCCCCCCACCACCAGCAAGAACAAGAAAGCCATGGCGATGGGCCGCGCCACCATCCAGCCAATCAGCCGCACATAGAGCCCCTCCACCCAGCCATAACCCCGGTTGAAAGCCCGGAAAAAGGCGTTGGGTTCGCGCCGTGCCTCCTTGGGTCGTAGCCAGAGCGCGCATTGGGTGGGTTTCAAGGTCAAGGCGTTGATGGCGCTGATGATGGCCGTGGCCGCGATGACCAGGGCGAACTGGCGGAACAATTGCCCGGTGATCCCCGGCAGGAAGGCGGCGGGCAGGAACACGGCGGTCAATACCGCGGTGATCCCCGCCACCGGACCCAACATCTCGCCCATGGCCTTGAGGGTGGCTTCCCTGGGCGGCAAGCCCTGTTCGATGTAATACGACGAGTTCTCCACGATGATGATGGCGTCGTCCACCACGATGCCGATGGCGAGGATCAAGGCGAACAAGGTCATCAGGTTGATGCCGAAGCCCAGCAAGGCCATGGCGGCGAACGCGCCGATAATCGTCACCGGCACCGTGGTCGCGGGCACCAAGGTCGCCCGCCAATCCTGCAAGAACAGCAGGATCACCACCAGCACCAGCGCCCCGGCCTCGAGCAGGGTCAGGTAGACATCGTGGATGGCCTCCCGCACGAAAAGGGTGGTGTCGTAGCGGATTTCATAGCGGAGTCCCGGCGGGAATTGTTGGGCCATATCGGCGATGGACGCCTTCACCCGGTCGGCGACCTCCAAGGCATTGGCACCAGGCAGGGAAAAAATCGGGATATTGGCCGCGCGATGACCGCGGGTGAGGGAAAAATTAGCGTAGGTCTGGCGGCTCAATTCCACCCGCGCCACATCGCGCACCCGGACGATTTGCGGGGCTTCCGCCGACTGGCTCTTGATGATGATATCCGCGAACTGCCCGGCATCGGCCAGCCGTCCCAGGGCGTTCACGGTGAACTGGAAAGCCTGGTCCGGTGGCACCGGCGGCGCCCCCAATTGCCCCGCCACCACCTGCACATTCTGGCTTTGGATGGCGGCGACCACGTCCAGGGGGGTCAGCCCGTAGTGGTAGAGCCGGTCGGGGTTCAGCCATACCCGCATGCTATACGGCCCCGCCCCGCGCACCGATACCTGCCCCACGCCCGGAATACGGGCCAAGGGGTTTTGCAGGTTGATGACGGCGTAATTGGAAAGATAGGTGTCGTCGTAGCGGTCGTCCTCGGCGTAGACCCCGATCACCAAGAGGATATCGGTCGAGACCTTGCGCACCACGATGCCTTGCGCCTGCACCGAGGCGGGTAGCTGGGCCTGGGCGCTGTTCACCAAATTCTGCACCAGCGAGACCGACTTATTGAGGTCGGTACCCACCTCGAAGGTGATGGTCAGCGCATAGGAACCATCGCTGGTGCTGGTCGATTGCAGGTACAGCGCATCCTCGACCCCGTTCACCGCCTGCTCGATGGGCATGCCGATGGTCGCCGCCACCACCTCGGCGCTGGCACCGGGATAGCGGGCCGCCACCTGGATGGTCGGCGGCACGATGGGTGGATATTGCGCCACCGGCAGGTTGAAAAAGCACACCAAGCCGATGATGATCGTCACCATCGCGATGACATTGGCGAAGATGGGCCGGTCGATGAAATACTCGGAAATCATGGTGCGCCCTTCCCTGGCAGGGTCCCGGTGGAGGATGGCGGCGGGGCGGCGGCGGCGATCCGTTTGGGCCGGACCTCGGCTCCGGGCATGGCCCGCAACAAGCCCGTCACCACCACCCAATCCTGCGGACCCACACCTTCCTCGATCACGATGCGCCCGCCGATTGGCTCGCCGGTCTTGACGCCGCGCCGCTCCACCTTGTTCTGCCCATCCACCACCAGCACATAAGTCCCCAACTGGTCGTAGCCCAGGGCCGTTTGCGGCAGCAGCAAGGCGGTCCGCTCGGAATCGAGCTTCCTGACCCGCACCCGGCCATACAAGCCTGGGAGGATGGTCCCGTCGTGGTTGTCGAAGATGCCGCGCAGCAGCAAGGTGCCCGTGGTCGGCGTGATCGTGATGCCGGTGAAATCCAGCCTGCCCCGGTGTGGATAGCCGTCCTCGTTGGCCAGCCCCAGGAACACCGGGATATTCAGCCGCTCGGCCTCGCCCGGCGATACGCCCGTGGTCCGTATCCGGCGCAACAATTCCATCTCGTCGATGGTGAAGTACACATAGATCGGATCGATCTGGTTGATCGCCGCCAGCACGGTATTCCCGCCCACGCCGACCAGATTGCCGGGATCGACCAAACGCCGGTCGATACGGCCATCGAAGGGCGCGGCGACCTGGGTATAGCTCAAATCCAGCTTGGCCAGATCGCGGTTGGCCTCCGCCGACAGCCGCATGGCCTGGGCGCTGTCGCGCTGGAACCGCCAGTTATCCATATCGGTCTGCGCCGCCGCGTTCTGCCGCACCAAGCCGCTGAAGCGGGCGAATTCGGTCTCGGCATGGTCGAGTTGGGCTTGGGCCTGCACCACCTGGGCTTCGGCTTGGCGCACACGGGCTTGGTATTGCCCAGGCTCGATCAGGAACAAGAGTTGGCCTTGCTTGACCCGGTCGCCATCGTGGAACAGCACCTTCTCCAGATAGCCCTGGACGCGGGCGGTGAGTTGCACGGTCTTGACGGCCTGGGTGTTGCCGGTGAATTCCAAGTAGCCGGTGACGGGCTGGCTCAGGGCTTGGCTGACCGTGACCTCGGGCGGTGGCGGCGGGACGTATTGGTTACGCTCCCCGCAACCGGCGAGGACAATGCCCAGCCCGGCGATGGCGGCAAAGATGAGGGCAAATCTGTTCATCGAGGTGTTTCCTTACCAATCCGGCAGCCTGGCCGAACCCGGCGCGGCGTCCGGCAACACATTCGCCGGGGCCAACAACCGGCCCCAATCGGTGCGCTCCGCCATGGCCTGCCTGACCGTCGGCGGCACGAGGTCGTTGTATTCACGGATTTGCCAGCCGCCGCCCAAGGCCCGGTAGACGCCGACCAAGGCCCGCGCGATATCGCCCAAGGTATTGGCGAGCGTGTCCTGGGCGCTCAGCACGGCTTGCTGGGCCGTCAGCACGGTGGTGAAATCGGTGATGCCCTGCCGGTATTGCAGCACCGCCAAATCCAGCGAGCGCCCCGCCGCCTCGGTGCTTTCCGCCAACAGCCGGGCGCGGTCGGCGGATTTCAGGAAGGCGATGAGTTGATCCTCGACCTCGCGCTGGGCCGTCAGCACGGTGTTTTGATACTGGAGCAAGGCCGCTTGGAAACGGGCGTCCTGTGCCCGCACCCGGTTGGTGATCTGGCCGTAGTTGAAGATATTCCAGCGCAAGGTCGGCCCCACCGAACCGAAGCGGGCCCGCCAATCGAACATATCCGACAGCGAGACCTTGCCCACATCGGCGGCCAGCACCCCGAACTGGCCGGTCAGGGAAAACGCGGGATAAAGATCGGCCTTGGCGACGCCGATCTGGGCGGAAGCGGACGCGGCCTGGAATTCGGCCAGGCGCACATCGGGCCTGCGCCTGAGCAAATCGTTGGGAATGCCCACCGCGACCACCGGCGGAGCCACCGGAATCCCGGAAGACCCCGCCAGCCAGCGCGACATATCGCCGGGCGGCATCCCCAATAGCACGCCCAAGGCGTTGGCGGCTTGGCGCTCGATAATTTCCAGGGCCGGGATCAGGGCTTCGGTGCTGGCCAGCACGGTGCGGGCCTGCTCCACATCGCGCTGGGAGGTGGTGCCGCCCTCGAACCGGATTTCGGCGATACGCAGGCTTTCGCGCTGGGTGTCCACGTTGCGGCGGGCGATGTCCAAACGGCTTTGCGCCGTGCGGAGCAAGACATAGTCATTGGCCACATCGGCGGTCAGGCTGACCAGGGCGTTGTCATAGGTGGCGAGGTTGGCGAGCAGGTCGTTATCCGCCGCTTCGATGGCGCGGCGGAACCGGCCCCAGAAATCCAGTTCCCAACTGGCTCCGAGGCCGAGCTGGGCCTGGGTGTAATTGAAGATATGGGAGAAGGCGCTTTGCACCGCCCGCTGGCTGAGCTGGTTGTATTGCAGCGAGCCGAGCGCCTGCTGGCTTTGGGGATAGAAACCGCCGATGGCGACGCCGAGCTGCGCCCGCGCTTCCAAGACCCGCACCCCGGCCACCTGGAGCGGCAGGTTTTGCCGGTAGGCGGCGGCGACCAACCGATCCAGCGCCGGGTCTTTGAACACCCGCCACCACCACTTGGGAGGGTCGGCCTGGGCTGCGAGGCGCGGGTCGGCGGCCAGGGACCAAGCGGGCTCGACCGCCACCGCCGGACGCTGGTAATCGGGACCGAGTTTGGCGCAACCGCCCAGCGCCAGCATGACCGCCAGCATCCATCGGCATACGCGCCGCCCGCCGTGGCTTTCCATTCCCACCTCCGATAGCGCAATGCTCCATTCACACTTGGAACCGCCCGTCCCGAGTCTACACCCATGGCGGGCACAGGCGGAAACCGCATAAACCCCGATCCCCACGACGAAAGCCGCCGCCCCACCGGCCCGAACCCAGGCTTTCCCCGCCACCACCCGCCATACCGGCCCGGCCCGATCCGTGTTGTCCGCCTAAATGAAAGCCAATATCATTTGAAACCAATTCCACATCCGTGCTAAGCCTTTCTCCCCAATCCGATTCATCCTTATGAGATCAAACCTTCCGGCCCGCCTCGTCCTCCTGCTGTTGAGCCTCGCCACCGCCACCGCCACCGCCACAGCCGCCACCCGCCACTACTACCTCGCCGCCGAGGAAATCCTCTGGGACTACGCCCCGTCCTACCCGGTCAACCCCATGCACAACGGCCCCTTCACCGACGCCGAGAAAACCTTCGTCGAAGGCAACAAGGCCGACCGCATCGGTAGGCAATACTACAAAGCCCATTACGTGGAATACACCGACGCCAGTTTCACCCAGGTCAAGCCGCGCCCGCCGGAATGGCAACACCTGGGGATACTCGGCCCCGTGATCCGCGCCAATGTCGGCGACACCCTCAAGGTCACGCTGAAGAACCACACCGCCAACCTGCCCATCTCCCTGCATCCCCATGGCGTGTTCTACCTCAAGGACAGCGAGGGCACCCATTACGAGGACGGCACTTCCGGCAAGGACAAGCTGGACGACGAAATCAAACCCGGCGCCAGCCACACCTACACCTGGGAAGTCCCGGAACGCTCCGGTCCCGGCCCGCACGATCCCAGCTCCATCGTTTGGCTCTACCATTCCCATGTCAACGAGGTGGCCGACACCAACACGGGGCTGGTCGGACCCATCATCATTTCCCGGCGCGGCGAATTGCAGCCCAATGGGCGCTTGAAGGGCATCGACCGCGAGTTCGTGGTGCTGTTCACCGTGTTCGACGAGAACAAAAGCCTGCTGCTGGACAAGAACATCCAAAGCTTCGCCCCCGCCGCCGCCGACAAGCAGGAGGACGAGGCATTCGCCGAGAGCAACCTGATGCACAGCATGAACGGCTATGTCTACACCAACCTGCCCGGCGTCAGCATGACCGTGGGCGAAAACGTCCGCTGGTATCAACTCGCCCTCGGCACCGAGGTCGATCTCCACACCCCCCATTGGCATGGCAACACCCTGATGGAAACCGGGAGGCGGGTGGATGTTTTGAACCTTTTGCCCGGCACCCACATCACTGTGGACATGCGGCCCGATAATCCGGGAATTTGGATGTACCACTGCCATGTGAACGACCACATCGACGCCGGGATGATGGCGAACTACGAGGTGAAACCCCGGCGCAAATGAGCGCCAAGGCAAACGGCATCCAACCGCGGCACACCACGCGGTGGGCGGGCCACCGCGTCCCAACCCCAGGAGTAGCACCATGAAAAAGCACCTACGCAATTTCGAGCAAGCCAAGGATGTGTTGGATTACGGGATCGACCTGCACGGCCAGTTGGGCGCTTTGTACCATGCGCTGGGCCGGCGCAGCGGCCAGGACCGGGCCAGGCTGGTGCTGGACTATCTCGGCCACCACGAACGCGAACGCGGCCAGGCGCTGCGGCGTTTCGAGCAGATTCCCGATGCCAACGGCCTGGACGTTTGGCTACAATTCGCGCCCAGTCCGGACATCGAGCGCCTATTGGCGGATTGCGCGGTCCGGCCCGATGCGTCGGTGGACGATATCGTGGACATCGCCATGCGCTTCGACGCGGCCTTGATCGAGATTTACCAGGAAGCGTCCCGGCAAGCGGAGGACACCCCGGCCAAGGCCCTGTTCGACCATCTGGTGGACATGGAAACCCAGGAGCGGCGACGCTTGGTCCGCGATGCCGAATGGGTCCAGGATATTTGAGCGACGCCCCCACCCACCCGAGAGGAGAATTGCAACGATGCCCCAACCGCGTTTGCCCGGAACGCCATCCGTCCTGCTGGGCGCCGCCCTCCTGGCCGCCTGCGCCACGCCGCCCCCGCCCACCCCCAGCGCCCCGCCCAAGCCGCTGTCCGCCGAACAAATCTTCCGCGAAAGCCAAGGCATGGCCCAACTCGGCCAGCGCCACAAGGAAGGCGAGGAAATGGTGCGGCAAGGCCAGCAGATGGTGCGCGACGCCCAGGTCCAGGAAGCGGAAGGCCAGCGCCTGATCGACGCGGGCCGGAAAATCATCCAGGAAAGCGAACAGGGCTACGACGCACTGCGGAAATAAACCCCGGCGGCCTGGAAGCTTGCCATCCTTGGACGCTGGGTTTCGGCATCCCTGCCGAAACGACGGCCCCTTTCCCGCCAAAATCGCCGTTCGCGACCGGGCCGGGTTCGGGTCCGTCCGCATGATGCCTGCATCCAGGCTAGCCTTGCCCCCACCGTCGATGGACCCGCCCGGAGTAAATCCCATGCCCGCCAAAGCCCCCCACCGCGCCCGCATCGCCAGCCACACGCCCGGACGCCTGCGGGTGAAACTCGCCCGCAACCGCCCCGATAGCGCCACCTGGGACCGGATCAAAACCGACCTCGAAGCCCAGCCGGGCGTGGCCGGGGTGGGTGTCAATCCGGCCAGCGGCAGCCTCACCGTCCGCTACGACCCCAAACGCCATTCCACCGCCGGGATTCTGGGCCTGTTGGAGGATGTCGATGTGCTGATCGATAGCCTGACCGATATTCCCGGCCTCGCCACCCACACCCCCAGCGTCGGCGTGGCCATCGACGATCTGAACGCCCGGCTGTCGCGGCGGCTGGGATGTCCCATCGATCTCCGGGTGGTGTTGCCGCTATTGTTCGTGGGGGCGGGAACCTGGTCGATCCTGCGCCATGGCCTCATGTTGAACAAGGTGCCGGGCTGGATGCTGCTATGGCTGGGCTTCGATTTGTTCGTGAAAACCCATCCGCCCGACCGGTCCGGGAGCGGCGAAACCTGACGCCATCCGGTGTCGCACGGTTCGAATCCACCACACCGGAGGGCCGTTTAAACCCGGCGCGGCGCGGGGCGGACTTCCCCGGCTCCAGGCCCGACGCGGGCCGATGGCAAGGTGTATGTGTTGGAGGTATCGCGGGGGGAAGATACGGACGGGGGAAAGGGGGACGGGTATGGTATGAACCCGCCCCGCCCAGGTTCATAGCAAATCGACGATATGCTGGATATTGCGGTGATGGTGGCTTAACAAATAATCCAGCCGGTCCGCGAACAAGGTGAAGATCAAATCCTCGTAGGTCATGCCGTATTCCGACAAGCCCTGGGTGGCGATGCTGGTGGTATTGCCCGCCGGGCGCTTCAAATCCGGCTTGGGGTTGGCCTCCAATATTTTCAGTCGGCCCTGCCTATCGCAGCGCAGGTCGATCCTGACCAGGGAGTTCAGGTTGAAATTACGGTAGATTTTCCGCCCCAGTTCGGTCAATTCCTGCTTGAGCTTGGCGTCCTCGGGTCCGAGCAGGCGCAGGCGGTCGTGGGTGATGGCCTTGTGGTCCATCGAGGTGAAGATACGCTCGTCGGATTCCAGCACCCGCTCCAGCGCGGAAAAAGTGAACGGATGGTGGTTCTTGGTGAACGCGCCATGCGCATGGGTGACATAGCCACACACCGACACGCAAAACTCCCGGCCGGGCAGATACTTTTCGATAAAGACCGTATTGCGGGTGATTTTCTGGATTTCGGCCACCGCGTCGGGGAGTTGGTCCAGGGTATCGGCGAACAGGATGTTCAAGGAAGCCCGGCCCGAAACCGGCTTCACCAGGAACGGCCCGTCATAATCGGGGAAGGTTTGGTCGAATATCGGATTGTTATGGGGTTTGAACCGGCCCTGCGAGGGATGGCAAATCATGAACGGGGCGGTGGGGATTCCCAGCCCTTGTAGCTCGCGCTTGAAAGCGTGCTTATTATCCAGGATCGAACCATTCAGGGGATTGTGGCCGATATAGGGCATCCCCAGCATTTCCAACAGCGCGGCGGTATGGCAAACCGGGTTGTAACCCTGCACCCCGCCCGTGTTCAACCAAACCAGATGGATATTTTCCTTCCTTAGATTCTCCGCCAGGCCCATATCGTCCGGCATGACCCACACCTGTTGGAAACCCAAACCCCGCAGCGCCGCGGCGATATCGTGGGCGACGGGTTCGTAGGTTTTGGTGGAGCGGGGATTATGGGTTTTGTAGATGACCGCGCCGTCCCGGTCCTTGTCCCCGCCGTGTACGACGGCGATACGCAACCGGGGACGCAGTTGGTCGATATATTGGTCCAGGGAGTGGAAATGGTAGGTGAAAGCCATGGGTTTCGGTACCGTGGTTTGGGGTTGTGGATACCCATGCGCGGGACCGTTTCCATGGCGGCGATTCATGGGTGGATAGGGCCGCGCCGGGCGGCCATCGTCCATTGCGGGGCTGGCAGGGCTAGGCCTTGGTGGCGGACTGGCTGCGCAGGGCTAGGTTGATGCCGAGCAGAATCAAAAAAAACGCCAGGAAATTCAACAGGTCGAGGGTTTCCCCGAAAAAAACCCAGGCCAGGAGGGCGGCCAGGACGGGCTCCAACAATAAGAATACGCTGACGAAACCGGACGAGAGTTTTTTCAGGGTATGCGCCATCAAACCCTGCCCCAGGATTTGGCAGATCGTCCCGAGGGCGATCACCGCCAGCCAACCCTGCCCGGTCGAGGGGAAGACCGGGTTGCCCGCATAAACGACCACCGGGCACAACGCCACCGAACCCACGCCACAGCGCCACAACAGGATGGTGGAAGCGCCCAGCCCATTGCGCAGGTATTCGACGATGAGCAGGTTGCCCGCGTAGAACGCGGCGGACAGCAAGGCCACCCCATCGCCCGACAAATGGGTGGCCGAGACCTCCCAGTCATCCCAGCCGATGAGGATGGCGCCGCCTATCGCGATGGCCATGCCCAGCAGGAAGCGGCGGTCGAAACACCGCCCCAACAGCAACCATCCCCCCAGGCTGGTGAAGATGGGCGTGAGGCTGCGGAGGACCGTGGCGTTGGCCACGTGGGTTTGGCTCAAGGACCAGGCCCAGCACGCCACCGACGCGGCCGAGAACACCCCACCCAAGACCAGTAGGATATACCGCCCGGACTTACCGGCGGCATCCCCGGCCGGGACGGGTGGCCGCTTGGCCCGCGACGGCAGGGCCTGCCACAACCCCAGGACCAGGGTGGCGATCCAGAGGCGGTTGAAGGTGGTGGCATAGCCGTCGATCTCCTGTTCGCTCCAGCGGATGAAGATCGCCGCGAACGAAACCGCGACGATAGCGGCGGAGAGGCACAGCAAATTGATCGTGTTGGGGCCGGGGCGGGGGATTGCCTGCATGGTGGGGGCCGGGGAGATGGGCGGAGGCCTTGGGTTCGACGGTGGCGGGGAAACATGGTCCCCGGCTCTGTGGGATCGATGATACGCTGCGGGAGGCACCGTCGGCAATGTTATAGCGAGTCCCGGTACCGGGACGGAATCGGGCCGGACAATTATCCGGGGAACCCGGATAGGGGATTGGGTTTCCGTCGGGCGGCAACGAACCTGCGGAGCGGGAAATACAGGGTTTTTCCGGTAAAGCCGCCATCGACCCCAGGGAGAAGACCTTTGTTGAAAGGTCCGCCGATGACAGACATCCCAACCGCACCAAATGAAAGCGCGAAGTACCGCTTGTGTGCGGACTGGGGGTTTGGGTCGTTCGGCAGGGGCGGGGCGGACATCCAACCGAACCCACCGGTTTGCCGCGCCGTGCCCGGTCCAGCGCTGGATTGGGCGGCGGAGGGGACCGCATATCGGAATGCCCACAATGCTGGTGCGAGATTTGCTTACCGATTGGAATCTTTCCAGAGGGACCATTCCAGTGCGGTTCGTTTCGATCCTTCCCATGAGCGCCGCGGCTTCCAGGTCGGCATCGACCGAAGCAGCCCCGGCGTCGATTTGCGGCTCCAGGGCCGCGCAACGCCCAGAGACCGCCCATGCAGGATAGCCCGCGGCCCGCAGATAAAGAGCAATGGGTCGTCTGGAACGGCTTTTTCGGTATCCCCGCCATGGCCACGATTGGCCGGGTCGAGGCCGGTGCGGACGGCAGAAACGCCTGGTTGGACCCGCCCTTCGACATGGTGGGTCCGTTCAGCCTCGACGAACTCGAGACGCGTGGCCGGATCGCCTTCGCCGCTTGCATCGTCATGTCGCGCCAGCGATGGCAGGACGACCAAGTGGAACTGCGCCGGGAATCCCGCGAAAGACGCCGGGCGGCGCAGGAACGGCTATACGGAGAACATGGGCGGTTCAACGAAGGCCGGAGGCGGCACCGGACCCACCGCCCGCCACACGACGATAGGCAATACCGGGAGACATTGAACCTGCCGGTCGATGGGAAGCTGACGCCCTCGCAGATCAAAACGGCTTATCGACGGCTCGCCCAGAAAGCGCATCCCGATGTCGGTGGCAGCCACGAGCAATTCCTCCGCATCACGGAAGCGCGTAACGCGCTGCTCGACCGTATTTAGGCCATTTACGAAAAAGACGCTGCCAGTAGGGCGGGTTTCGGATCAGCCGGGCTTCGACCGCCCGCATGGCCTCCTTGGACAGGGCAGCCCCTTTCTCGTAGACCTTGCGGCTGAGTTCCACCACGGGCTGGGTACCTTTCCAGGTCATGCTTCCGGCCCAGCCCAGCATCGAGAACAACAACACCCTCAAAACCGGCGGCTACCGCTTCGAGCACAACCATGGCCATGGCCAGAGCCATCGCCAGCCTGATCATCCTGGCCTTCCTGACCCATGCCGTACTGGAATGGATGGACACCCAATACCGCCGGCTCCACCAGAAGCTACCGCGCAAGCGGTTATTCAACGATATCCGCGCCTTGACCTGCTATCTATGATTCCAGTCCTGGGAAACGCTGATGGGCTTCATGCTGCAAAGCTTCGAACGCCTCCCGCCAGCCCCGGAAACCGGGTGATTCAGCCAAAATGAGAATTGCTGTTCAAAGATCGGTGCGAGCGCTGCGAGGGGGGGGAGTGGGCGGAGCGAATTTGGACTTGGAGAAGCGGGGGGAAGAAGTGGAACTTGATGTCCTATACAGCCCTCCCGAGTTCATAGTGCATTGAACGCGATGCATACGGTGCGTCCCACAAAGCGAGCGGCCCGCGCAAGAGCGGGCCGCTAGGGCATTGATTTGGCGGAGAGGAAGGGATTCGAACCCTTGTGGGGAGGTTAGTCCCCCATCCGATTTCGAGTCGGCGCCGTTATGACCGCTTCGGTACCTCTCCTTTGCGAAAGGGCTGCTATTATAAACGACTTTCCCATAAAAAGTGTGATGCGTGCCATGAATTCGACAAGACTCATGGACCGCGCCCCGGAACCCGGCACCACCGGGCCTGTGACCAACGAAACGAAAAGCGTAGGACCGGCGCAACTCGAATCGCTCCGCAATCTTGCGCTTCTCCTTTTGTTGATCCCTTTTCCGGGGGGCGATCCCAAGCCCCGCGAGCCCGTCGCTTCGCCCGAACCCGCCCCGTCCATTCCCAAGCCGCGGACCACCGGCGGCGGCCCTGGGAACGGGCCGGAAGTCCCAGCACCGGGCGAGTCCGCCCCCGGCCTGGACCCGGCCCTCGAAGACGCCCTGCGCCGCGATTACCAGAAACGCCTGCCCCGGCTCCGGCCCTTGTTCGCGGAGGCGGGGCGGCGGCATGGCCTCGATTGGCGGCTGCTGGCGGCGGTCGGCTACCAGGAGTCCAAATGGAACCACCGGGCGGTTTCGGCGGAAGGCGTGCGCGGCCTGATGATGCTGACCGGCACCACGGCGCGGGAACTCAAGGTCCGCGACCGCTTCGACCCCGGCCAGAGCATCGCGGGCGGAGCCGCCTATCTCAGCCGGACCCTGACCGCCCTCCCCGCCCAAATCCCCGACCCCGACCGCGTCTGGTACGCGCTGGCGGCCTATAACCTGGGACCGGGCCATGTCGAGGACGCCCGCGCCCTGGTGCGGGCCAAGGGCGGCGACCCGGACCGCTGGGCCGAACTCAAGCGGGTTTTGCCCTTGCTGGCCCATCCCGCTTGGCACCGGCACACCCACCATGGCCGGGCGCGGGGCGGCGTGGCGGTGCGCTATGTGAACAGCGTGCGCCGCTATTACGAGCTGTTGGTCTGGCTGACGGGCGCGGAGGAGAACCGCGAAACCACGCTGGCGCGGGCGGACGGGACGTAGGCTCAACGCTTGGCGCGGAAGAATTCCCGGAGCATGGCCCCGCATTCGTCGCCCAGCACGCCGCCGGTGGTTTCGATGCGGTGGTTGAGGAATTCGGCCTCGGCCAGGCGCAGGGCGCTTTCCACCGCGCCGCGCTTGGGGTCGGTGGCGGCGTAGACCAGCCGCTTCACCCGCGCCTGGGATATAGCCCCCATACACATGACGCAGGGCTCCAGGGTGACATAGAGGGTGGTATCGACCAGCCGGTAATTGCCGACCCTGGCGCCAGCTTCGCGCAGGGCGACGATTTCGGCGTGGGCGGTGGGATCGTGGGTGGAGATGGGGCGGTTCCAGCCTTCGGCGAGGATGGCCCCATCCTTCACCAGCACCGCGCCCACCGGCACTTCGCCCAGCGCCCGCGCTTGTTCGGCCAGGGCGAGGGCATGGCGCATCCAGCCTTCGTCGTCGGAAGAGGCCGCGCCGTCCGTGGCGGGCGGGAGCGGCATCACTCCCATTCGATGGTCGCGGGCGGCTTGCCGGAAATATCGTAGGTGACGCGGGAAATCCCCGGCACTTCGTTGATGATCCGGCGCGATACCAAATCGAGGAATTCATAGGGCAGGTGCGCCCAATGCGCCGTCATGAAATCGATGGTCTCGACCGCCCTGAGCGCCACCACATAGTCGTAGCGGCGGCCATCGCCCATCACCCCCACCGATTTCACCGGCAGGAACACCGCGAACGCCTGGCTGGTTTTTTCATACAGCCCATGCCGGTACAGTTCCTCGATGAAGATGGCATCGGCCCGGCGCAGCAAATCGGCGTATTCCTTCTTCACCTCGCCCAAAATGCGGACCCCGAGGCCGGGACCGGGGAAGGGATGGCGGTGGATCATCTCGGAGGGCAGCCCCAGTTCCAGGCCGATCTGCCGCACCTCGTCCTTGAACAGCTCGCGCAGCGGTTCCACCAGCTTGAGCTTCATGTGTGCGGGCAGGCCACCGACGTTGTGGTGGGATTTGATGACATGGGCCTTGCCGGTCTTGGAACCCGCCGATTCGATCACGTCCGGGTAGATGGTGCCCTGGGCCAGCCAACGGGCGTCGGTGAGCTTGGCCGCTTCCTCGTCGAAAATCTCCACGAACACCCGCCCGATGATCTTGCGCTTTTGTTCGGGATCGGCGACGCCCGCCAGTTCCGCCAGGAACCGCTGTTCCGCATCGACCCGGATCACCTGGACGCCCATGTGCTTGGCGAAAGTCGCCATCACCTGATCGCCCTCGCCCAGCCGCAGCAGCCCGGTATCCACGAACACGCAGGTCAGCCGTTCGCCGATGGCCTGGTGCAACAAGGCCGCGACCACGCTGGAATCCACCCCGCCCGACAAGCCCAAAACCACCTGCTCGTCGCCCAGCTTGGCGCGGAGGCCGGCGATGCTGTCCTCGATGATGTTGCGGGCGGTCCACAGGGCGTCGCAGCCGCAAATCTCCTTGAGGAAGCGTTCCAGGATGCGCCCGCCCTGGCGGGTGTGGGTGACTTCGGGATGGAATTGCAGGGCGTAGAAGCGCCTATCTTCGTCGGCCATGCCGGCGATGGGGGCGCTGTCGGTGGAGGCGATCAGCTTGAAACCGGGCGGCAGTCCGGTCACTTGGTCGCCATGGCTCATCCAGACATCCAAGAGGCCGAAACCTTCCGGGCTGGCGTGGTCCTCGATCCCGCGCAGCAAGCGGGAATGGCCCCGCGCCCGCACCTGGGCATAGCCGAACTCGCTATGGGTGCAAGCCTCGACCTTGCCGCCCAATTGCGCGGCCATCGTCTGCATTCCATAGCAAATGCCCAGCACCGGCACGCCGAGCCCGAACACCACGCCCGGTGCCCGTGGGGTATCGGTCGCGGTGACGGTCTCGGGGCCGCCCGAGAGGATCACGCCCTTGGGCGCGTAGTCCTGGATATATTGCTCGTCGCAATCGTAGGGATGGATTTCGCAATAGACGCCGATTTCGCGCACGCGGCGGGCGATCAACTGGGTGTATTGGGAACCGAAATCGAGGATGAGGATTTTGTGGGAATGGATGTTTTGCATGGAGAAATAAGCCAGAATTTAGCGGTGGATCATACTCGGCGCACCCAGCGCCCGGCACGGGGAATGTCTGTAGCCGTTACTGATTATTAGCCTGAGGAGCCATGCCGATGCCTCGACAAAATAGCGAAGCATACAAATGCTGGGGTGGGTACGGAGAATACCCAATTGGGCACGACATCAAATCAAGCTTATAGGCCACGCCGATGCTGAATAGGACTTGATACGGGAACAGGCAAGATAAAGGAATAGAATCCAGATTGGCTCAAATGCTTCGCGGTGCCGCCGGAATCAACCGGCTCCCGGATAGCCTTTCATTCCCCGGCCCGAAAAAGGCGATATGCCCATCGGTATCGACCACCCAAACCTCCAGCGCCCCGACCCCGAAATACAATGGCATCTTGTCCAGCATTTCCTGCCAGCTATTCGAGGGCGACATCACTTCGACGCAAATTTCGGGGGCTTCGGTGACATAGCCGGGTAGTCCGCAATGGCGGTGATGATAGTCCGGGCTGGCGAGCACCATATCCGGCGCTTTCACGCCGTCGGCGGTGTGGATACCGAGTTCGGTCCCACTTTCCCACTCGGGCGCGATCCTCGCCAAGGCCCGGATGAGCCGGGCCACATGGTTGCTATGTCCATAATTCACCGGCGTCATGATGATCTGTCCCCTCGCGTTGGTTTCCCAGGGAAACGGCAAATCCAGCTTTTCGATAGCCTTGAGCAGGTCGGCATCCATAACGGCGAACCTCCGCGAAGGGGATGGATTCAATCCAAGGAATAATTCGGCGCTTCCTTGGTGATGGTGACATCGTGGACATGGCTTTCGCGCATCCCCGCCGAGGTGACGCGCACGAAGCGGGCCTGGGTACGGAGTTGCTCGATGGTGCCGCAGCCGGTGTAGCCCATGGCCGAGCGCACCCCGCCCACCAATTGATGGACGATGGACACCAAGCTGCCCTTGTAGGGCACGCGGCCTTCGATGCCTTCCGGGACCAGCTTCTCGGCCTCGCTGCTGTCCTGGAAATAGCGGTCGCTGGAACCTTGCTGCTGGGCCATCGCGCCCAGGGAACCCATGCCACGGTAGCTCTTATAGGAACGGCCCTGGTAAAGCTCGACCTCGCCCGGCGCTTCCTCGGTGCCGGCGAACAAGCCCCCCAGCATGACCGCGTGCGCCCCCGCCGCCAGGGCTTTGGCCACATCGCCGGAATAGCGGATGCCGCCATCGGCGATCAAGGGGATATCGGTGCCTTTCAAGGCATCGGCCACATTGGCGACCGCCGTGACCTGGGGGATGCCGACGCCGGCCACGATGCGGGTGGTGCAGATCGAACCGGGACCGATGCCCACCTTCACCGCGTCGGCCCCGGCCTCGACCAAGGCGCGGGCCGCTTCGCCGGTGGCGATGTTGCCGCCGATCACCTGGACCTCGGGGAAGTTGCGCTTGACCCAATGCACCCGGTCCAGCACGCCCTGGGAATGGCCGTGGGCGGTATCCACCACGATCACATCCACGCCCGCCGCCACCAGGGCCGCGACCCGCTCCTCGGTGCCCGCGCCGGTGCCGACCGCCGCGCCGACCCGCAGCCGTTCCTGCTCGTCCTTGCAGGCTTGCGGGTAGTCCTTGGATTTCTGGATGTCCTTGACCGTGATGAGGCCGCGCAATTGGAAGTGGTGGTTGACCACCAGGATTTTCTCGATGCGGTGCTTGTGCAGGAGGCTGACGATCTCGTCCTTGCCCGCGCCTTCCAACACCGTGACCAGCTTGTCCTTGGGGGTCATGACCTTGCTGACCGGCTCGTCGTAGCGGGTCTCGAACCGGAGGTCGCGGCTGGTGACGATGCCGACCAATTCGCCCCGGTCCACCACCGGCACGCCGGAAATGCGCTTGGCGCGGGTCAGTTCCATCACCTCGCGGATGGTGATATGGGGGGAAACGGTGATGGGTTCCTTGATGACGCCGCTCTCGTATTTCTTGACGCAATCCACTTCGTAGGCCTGGCGCTCGGCGGTCATGTTCTTGTGGACAATGCCGATGCCGCCTTCCTGGGCCATGGTGATGGCGAGGCGCGATTCGGTGACCGTATCCATGGCGGCGGACAACAGCGGTATGTTCAGCCGGATGTTGCGCGTGAGCTGGGTTCCCAGGTCGGCTTCGCGCGGCAGCAGGGTGGAATGGGCAGGAATGAGGAGGACATCGTCGAAAGTGAGGGCTTCTTGAACGACACGCATGGTTTGCTCCCGCCAGCTAAAAAATCGGACAAATATAGGTGAAAGCGCGGGTATAGGCAAGGTTTGGGGGGCTTGTCAATGGTGGAATGCGAGATTGCGCCCTTCCCCGCCCGGTTCAATTCCGATAAACCCGGAAATCGGCCTGGCAACCGCGCTCCACCCAAATACCCCAGTTATCGTTGCCCCAGTTGTCCTTGTATTTGCAGGGCTTGCCGGAAAGGCGCTGGGCGACCTCGACCCGGCCGATCTTGAACGGGCTGTTGCAGCGCTTCCAACCGCCGTTGACGCTCTCGCAGCGGATGGTTACGACATTTTTATTGTTATTGCCACCGCCATTCCACGGCCAGTTGCCGCCTCCGTTCCCATTGCCGCCGCCCTGGGCATAGACCCGGAACCGCGCCCGGCACCCCTGGTCGACCCAAACCCGGTCGTTGTTATAGCCCCAGGTCCGCCCGAAATCGCAGGGCGATTTGGACAGGCGCTGCTCGATCTTGACCTGGGCTATCGGGAAACCCGCCCGGCAGGCACGGTTGCCGCCATCGTTGCTTTCGCAGGTGAGCGTTTGCGAAACATTGTTGGACCCGCCGTTGTTGGGCCATCCCCCCTGGTTCGGCCAATAGCCACGGTTGCCGCCGCAACCGGCGATGGAGAAGGCGAGCGTGGTGGTGACGAGCGCGGCGCAGAAGGCCCGGGCTTTGAAGATCATGGGATTTACCTCGGCTGGACTGGACGGATCGGGTATCCAGCCAGGATAGCACGCCCAGGAAAACCCAGATTCCGCCACCCCGGTGGGCGATACGCCGGGCGGCGGGAACCCGCCCGCGCCCCGGCGCAAAAAGCCCGCTCAAGGGGTTCCGGCGGCGGCCTGGGCCTCGATCAAACGGCCCTGCCCGGCGCGGTCCAGGATTTCCCGGAACACCGCCGAGCGCCGGGCCAGGGCCGTTTCCTGCTCGGGGGTGACGCCCTGTTCCGCCAGCGGGAAGAACACGCCCAGCATGGCCGCCTCGGCGATGGGTTCGAAGAACGCCGCCTTCAAGGCCCAGGCGAATACCCCGGCGAACACATAGAGCCAAATCCCGAGCGGCACCGGGAAGCCCTCGGTCAGCATCTGGAAACCCACCGCCAGCAACGGGAAGGCGGCGGCGAAACCCAGCCACTCGAACAGGGTGGCATAGGTCCGGTACTTCAGCAGGGTGCCGAAATGGCGGTCGTGGACGGCCAGGGCGGTGGCGGCGGTGCGCCAGGGATTGTCGTGGCCGGAATGGAAATGCCCGGCCAGGAGGGTTTGATGGTCCAGCCCGGCGTAGCGGCCCAAGGCGGTACGGACATATTGGCCGATCCGGGGATGGTCCAGCAATGGCGCGAGCCAAGCGGGCGGGGCCGGCAAATCGGCCAGGGCGCAGCGGATATGGCGGTCGAGATCGAACAGGCCGGCGGTGCTGGGGAAGCTGCGCTGGACCTGCCGCTTGGCATAATCGAGCTGGGCCTTGCCGCCGGGGATGGGCTTGCCCAGGGCCTGCTCGGCCAGCAAGAGCAACTGCGGCACCTTGATGTGGCGCAACCAATGGGGGCGCAGCTTGTACATCAGGAAAGCGAAAGCGGCGAAACCCAGCACCGCGCCGAAGGGGGCCATGGAATTGGGATTCTTGCCCCAGGAATCGGCGGCGATGGCGACGCCGGCACCGGACAGCGTGGCGAACAGATAGCCCAGGCCGGTGCCCAGGCAAATCGAGAACCGGTACAGCGCGAAGGGCATCGATTTCTCGATGTTGCGCGTGCCGGCCAGGAGGCTGAAATGGGACATTGGGGATTCCTCTGGTTGGGTGTGAAGGTTGTCGGAAGCGTTATTTTAAAACCGCCGGGCGGCAAGGCCGCGACTGTGGGCCAGCCCGCGGCTTGGGGGGCGCGGCAAAACCCGTCACGATGGATGCCAACCCCCCGCAATGATAGGTTTCGCGGTTATGTTTGTTCACATCCCATGCCGTCGGCCAATAAAAAGCCCCGCCAGGGCGGGGCTTTTAAAAGGGGATAGCGCGACGGAACCCGCAGGCTCCGCTCCGCCCGATCCGCAGCGGGCTTATTTCTCGACGGCCTTCATGCTCAAACGCACCCGGCCCTGGCGGTCGATTTCCAGCACCTTGACCCGGACCACATCGCCCTCGGCCAGTTTGTCGCTGACCTTCTCGACATGCTCGTCGGAGATTTGCGAGATGTGGACCAGCCCGTCCTTGCCGGGCAGGATGGTCACGAACGCGCCGAAGTCCATCAAACGGACCACCTTGCCTTCGTAGATCTTGCCGACCTCGACCTCGGCGGTGATGGCCTCGATCCGGCGGCGGGCCTCGTCGCCGGCCTCGCGGTCCACGGAGGCGATCTTCACCACACCGTCATCGGTGATATCGATGCTGGCCCCGGTCTCCTCGGTGATGGCGCGGATGGTGGCCCCACCCTTGCCGATAACATCGCGGATCTTGCTGGGGTCGATGGTGAAGCTCATGATACGCGGCGCGTAATCGGACATCTCCTTGCGCGGCGTGGACAGGACTTGGTTCATCTTGCCCAGGATATGGAGGCGCCCGGCCTTGGCCTGGTCCAGCGCCTTGCTCATGATCTCGGCGGTGATGCCATCGATCTTGATATCCATCTGCAAGGCGGTCACGCCGTCGCGGGTGCCCGCGACCTTGAAATCCATATCGCCCAGATGGTCCTCGTCGCCCATGATGTCGGACAGCACCGCGAAGCGGTCGCCCTCCTTGATCAAGCCCATGGCGATACCCGCCACCGGGGCTTCGATGGGCACGCCCGCGTCCATCAGCGCCAAGCTGGTGCCGCAGACCGAGGCCATGGAACTGGAACCGTTGGACTCGGTGATTTCCGACACCACGCGGATGACGTAGGGGAATTCATCCGGGTCCGGCATCACCGCCTGCACGCCGCGCTTGGCCAGACGGCCATGGCCGATTTCACGGCGCTTGGGGGAGCCGATGTTGCCGGTCTCGCCCACGCAATAGGGCGGGAAGTTGTAGTGCAACATGAAGGGGTCTTTGTATTCGCCCTCGATGGCGTCGATCACCTGGGCATCGCGGCCCGTGCCCAAGGTGGCGACCACCAGGGCCTGGGTTTCGCCACGGGTGAACAGGGCGGAACCATGGGTACGCGGCAACACGCCGGTACGGATGGTGATGGGACGGACGGTGACGAGGTCGCGGCCATCGATGCGCTGGGCCTCGTCGAGGATGCGGGCGCGCACGGTGTCGTATTCCAGCTTCTCGAACACGCCGCGCACGGCGGTGGCGGAATATTGGCCTTCGGCGGTCAGCGCCTCGATCACGGCCTTGCGGGCTTCCTTCACGGTCTGGCCGCGCAGCTGCTTGTCGGCGATGCGGTAGGCGGCATCGACAGCGGCACCGGCCTGGGCCTTGACGGCATCCTCCAAGGCGGTATCCGGGGTCGGCGGGGTCCAATTCCAGGATTTCACGCCGACCATTTCGGCCAAATCCAGGATCGCGTCGATGGCGACCTGCATTTGCTCATGGCCGAACATGACCGCGCCCAGCATCACATCCTCGGGCAGCATGGCGGCTTCGGACTCCACCATCAGCACGGCCTTGGACGTACCGGCCACCACCAAATCCAACATGGAATCGTCCAGGTCGGAGGCCAGGGGATTCAGCACGTATTGATCGTCGATATAGGCGACCCGGGCCGCGGCTATCGGACCTTGGAACGGCATCCCGGACAGGGTCAGCGCCGCCGACGCGCCCAGCATGGAGGGCACATCGGGATCGATCTCGGGATTGAGGGAGAGGACGGTGGCGACCACCTGCACTTCGTGGGTGAATCCGTCCGGGAAAAGCGGGCGTATCGGACGGTCGATCAACCGGGCGGTGAGGGTTTCCTTCTCGGTGGGGCGTCCTTCGCGCTTGAAAAATCCGCCGGGAATCCGCCCCGCGGCATAAGCCTTCTCCTGATAATTCACCGTCAGGGGGAAAAAATCGGTTTCGGGAGAAGCTTCCTTCTTGCCCACCACGGTCACGAGGACCACCGTTCCCTCCATATCGACCATGACCGCGGCGTCGGCTTGACGCGCGATTTCGCCGGTCTCGAAGGTCACCAAATGTTCGCCGTACTTGAACTGTTTCCGAATCGGATTCACATCGATACCTACTAAGTGTCGAATACTATTTACGCAGGCCGAGCTTTTCGATCAAAGTCTTGTAACGTTCGGAATCTTTGCTCTTGAGGTAGTCCAGCAGCTTGCGGCGTTGGTTGACCAGGCGCAGCAGGCCACGACGGCTGTGGTGGTCTTTCTTGTGTTGGACGAAGTGGGGGGTCAGGTGGTTGATCCGGGCGGTGAGCAGGGCGACCTGGACTTCCGGGGAACCGGTATCGTTGGTGCCGCGCTGGTATTCCTGCACGACGGCGCTTTTTTCGACTGCGGTGAAAGGCATGAATCTACTCCTAGGGGAAAACTCGGCTTAAATAAACCCGTAATTTTAGCGTTATGCGCCTATGCGTTCAACGCGAAAGGCTTTGGGCCGGTTCCCGCACGGGACCACGAGAACCGGCACTTCCAATACGATCCTTCAGGGAACCGCGGCCCCGTCCGGTTGCTCGCGCTTGAGTTTGACCAAGCGCCGGGGCGCGATCCGGCCATCGTCCAGCACCTCGCCCACGCCCATGAACAGGGAATGGCGGCCATAGAGCCGGACCCAGCCTTCGGTGGGCGCTTTCGGCACCAGCACCGCTTCGCCCTTGCGGAGATAGAAGCTCAGCTGATCGTTGAGCTGCACAGCGGGCAAATCGGACACGATGGTATCCAAGGGCAAGAGCAAGCCCGGGCGCTCGGCTTCGGCCAGGGCTTCCAACCGATCCAGGGTGTGGGCATCGGCCACTTTAAGATCGCCGACGGCGGTACGGCGCAGGATTTCGACATGCCCACCACAACCCATGGCCCGGCCCAAATCCTCGGCCAGGGTGCGGATATAGGTGCCCTTGGAGCAATGCACGTCCAAATCCACGCTGGTCGCGTCGAAGTCTTCGAGGCGGAGTTCGTAGATGGTGACGGCACGGGCCTCGCGCTCGACCTCGATGCCCTTGCGGGCCAGATCGTACAAGCGCTGGCCTTGGTGCTTGAGGGCGGAATACATCGGCGGCACCTGGAGGATATCGCCCCGGAACGGAGCCAGATAGCCCTCGATGAATTCGGCGCTCAAGGGCGGCACGGGCTTGGTTTCGATCACCGCGCCCTCGGTGTCGCCGGTTTCGGTCGCGACGCCTAAGCGCACCCGCACTTGGTAGCGCTTGTCGGTGTTGAGCAGGAAACCGGACAGCTTGGTGCCCTCGCCCAAGCACAGCGGCAACAAACCGCTGGCGATGGGGTCGAGGCTGCCGGTATGGCCGGCCTTCTTGGCCCGGAATAGCCATTTGGCCCTTTGCAAGGCACCGTTGGAGGTGATCCCTGGGGATTTATCCAGCAGAAAGATACCGTTCAGATCGAGGGCGTTGGCCTTGCGGCTCATGCATCCTCCTGTCCGTCGTTGCCATCGCGCTCCGGCGTTTCCTGAGAGATGCGGTGTAGCAAGGCGTCCATCCGCAAGCCGCGTTCGATGGAATCGTCGAAGGCGAAGCGGATTTCCGGCAACACCCGCACCCGTAGCCGCTTGCCCAATTCCCGGCGCAGGGTCGGCACATAATCCGCCAAAGCCTTCACGCAGTCCTTGGGCGGCTTCTGGTTACCGAGGAAGGTCACGAAAATCTTCGCCACCGCCAGATCGCGGCTCAATTCGACCTCGCTGATCGTCACCATCCCCAGCCCCGGTTCATTGACCTGGGTTCGGATCAACTCGGCCATTTCCCTTTGGATTTGCGACGCGACCCGGTCGCTACGGGTGAATTCCCTGGGCATCCGCGTTTACCGTTGCACCAACACCTTTTCGAACACTTCGATCTGGTCGCCGACCTTGACCTCGTTGTAGTTCTTGATGCCCATGCCGCATTCCATCCCGGCCTTGACCTCGGACACGTCGTCCTTGAAACGGCGCAAAGAATCCAACTGGCCCTCGAAGATGACCACGTTTTCGCGCAGCACGCGGATCGGCAGATTGCGCTTCACATAGCCATCCGTGACCATACAACCGGCGATGGCCCCGAACTTGGGGTGGCGGAACACATCGCGCACCTGGGCATTGCCGACGATTTGTTCCTTGTACTCCGGCTCCAGCATCCCATTGATGGATTTTTTGATCTCGTCGATGGCTTCGTAAATGATGCTGTAGTAGTGCAGGTCGATTCCGCGCTCCTCGATCAGCTTGCGGGCACCGGCATCGGCGCGGACGTTGAAGCCGATGATGATGGCGTTGGACGCCAAAGCCAGGTTGGCGTCGGTTTCGCTGATGCCGCCGACGCCACCGCCGATGACCTTGACCTTGACCTTGTCGGTGGACAACTGGGTCAGGGAGCCGCGCAAGGCTTCCAAACTGCCCTGCACGTCGGCCTTGATGACCACGTTGAGATCGACGCTTTCCTCGCCGGATTCCATGCGCGAGAACACATCTTCCAGCTTGGTGGCTTGTTGCGCCGCCAGCTTGGTGGAGCGCAGGCGCTCCTCGCGGTTCAGGGCGATTTCGCGGGCCTTGCGCTCGTCGGACACCACAATGAATTCGTCGCCCGCGTTGGGCACCGCCGACAGGCCCAGCACTTCCACCGGGCAGGACGGCCCGGCTTCCTTCACCGGCTTGCCGTTCTCGTTGAACATGGCGCGGACGCGGCCAAATTCCATGCCGCACAGGATGAAATCGCCCTTCTTCAAGCGCCCGGCCTGGACCAGGATATCGGCCACCGGACCCCGGCCCTTTTCCAGCTTGGATTCGATCACCACGCCGGTGGCGGGGATGTCGTAGGGGGCGCGGAGTTCCAAGACTTCGGCCTGGACCAGGATGGCGTCGAGCAGGGCGTCGATGCCTTCGCCGGTCTTGGCGGACACCGGCACGAACTGGGTATCGCCGCCCCACTCTTCCGGCACCACGCTCAGCGCCACCAATTCCTGCTTGACGCGCTCGGGATCGGCCTGCGGCTTGTCGATCTTGTTGACCGCCACCACCAAGGGCACGCCGGCGGCGCGGGAATGATCGACCGCCTCGCGGGTCTGCGGCATCACGCCGTCGTCGGCGGCGACCACCAAGACCACGATGTCGGTGACTTTGGCACCGCGGGCGCGCATCGCGGTGAACGCGGCGTGGCCGGGGGTATCGAGGAAGGTCACGGCCCCGCCCTGGTTGGTCTTCACCTGATAGGCACCGATGTGCTGGGTGATGCCGCCGGCCTCACCCGCCGCCACCCGGCTCTTACGGATGTAGTCGAGCAGCGAGGTCTTGCCGTGGTCGACATGGCCCATGATGGTGACGACCGGGGCGCGGTGCGATTGCTCGGCGTCGGCGGCGAGGCTCATGGTGGCCTGGATTTCGGCCTCCAGCACGTTCTCGACCTGCGGGATGGCGGTATGGCCCATTTCCTCGACCACCAGGGTCGCGGTGTCCTGGTCCAGCATCTGGTTGATGGTGGCCATGGTGCCCATGCCCATCAAGGTCTTGATGACTTCGGTGGCCTTCACCGACATGCGCTGGGCGAGGTCGGACACGCTGATGTTTTGGGGGATGGCGACTTCGCGCACGATGGGTCCGGTGGGTTTTTCGAAGCCGTGTTTGACTTCGGGGGTGGGGGGAGCCGCCTTGCCCAGTTTCAGTTTTTTCTTCCTGGGCTGCTTGCTGCCGCGGATATCATCCAAATCCCGCACATCGTCGTCTTGACCACGGCCACCGCGGTCGCTGCCGCCTTTCTTTTTGTTGTTACCGCCACGGTCGGCGGGCGCGTTGGAACGCACCGCGGCGGGCGGCGGCGGCGTGGCGGGCTTGGCCCGGCGCGCGGCATCGGGAGTCGCCGCCGCCGGGGCGGGCCGACCGGCACCGGAGCGGGGTGGCTGGGTGGCCCGCGGTTCCTGGCCGGGACGGGAGTCTGGGCGGCGCGGCTCCTGGCCGGGGCGCGGGGCGTGGGGCGGACGGGAAGCGGGCTGCGGGGCACGGGCTTCCTGCGGACGGGAGGCGGGCTGCGATGAGCGGGTTTCCTGCGGGCGGGATGGCGGGGCGGGACGGGCTTCGCGGGGCGGCGGTTGCGGCGGCCTGCGCTGATCTTCCGTGCGGCGCTGGACATCGCCTTGTTCGCGTTGCTTGCGCTGTTCCTCTTCCTGGCGCTGGGCCACTTCGAGACGCTGGGCCTCCTCAAGGCGGCGCTGTTCCTCGGCGGCGCGCTCGGCCTCTTCGCGGCCGCGGCGTTCCTCTTCCTCGGCCAGGCGGCGGGCTTCTTCCTGTTGCAGGCGCAAAGCCTCCTGGGCTTCGAGTTCGCGCCGCTGCTCTTCCTGGGCCAGCCGGGCCTTCTCGGCCTCGGGGCGGCGGTCGCCGGTTTCGGGCAACTCGCTACGCTTCACGTAGGTGGTCTTCTTGCGGACCTCCACGCTGATGGTCTTGGTGCCCTTGCCGGGAATCTTGCCCTGCTTGAGTTCGCTCTGGACCCGGCGTTGCAGGGTCAACCGCTTGGGCTCGCCCAGGTCGGCCTGGTCCTTGCCGTGGCTCTGGCGGAGGAATCCCAGGAAGCTGCGCTTCTCGGCATCGCTCAGCACATCGTCCGCGCCGCTCTTTTTTATGCCCGCGTCGCCAAGCTGCGTGAGCAGCCGCTCCAGCGGTGTTTTGACCATTTCGGCGAGTTGCCGTACCGTCATATCGCTCATTCTGTAAGCCCCTGCTAATTTCCCCTTAACTTTCCGCGAACCACGGCAGACGCGCCGTCATGATGAGTTGGGCCGCCCGCTCCTGGCTCAGCCCCACGCTGTCCATCAGTTCATCGACCGATTGTTCCGCCAAATCCTCGACCGTGCGGACGCCGTTGCCCGCCAACCGGTAGGCCAAATCCCGGTCCATGCCTTCCATGTCCAGAAGGTCTGGGGCGGGTTCCGCCGATTCGAGCTTCTCTTCGCTGGCGATGGCTTTGATCAGCAAGGAATCGCGGGCCCGGTTGCGCAGTTCCTCGACGATTTCCTCGTCGAACTCCTCGACTTCCAGCAGTTCCTTGGCCGGCACATAGGCCAGTTCCTCGACCGTGGAGAAGCCTTCGCGCACCAGGATGGCGGCCACGTCGTTCTCCACGTCCAACTGTTCCATGAACGAGCGGACCAGCCGTTCGTTTTCCAGTTCGTTCTTGGCCTCGGCCTGGCTGGCGCTCATGACGTTGAGGGTCCAGCCGCTGAGGTCGGAGGCCAGCCGGACGTTCTGGCCGCCCCGGCCTATGGCCTGGGACAGGTTCTCGTCGGCGACGGCGATGTCCATGGAATGCTTGTCCTCGTCCACCACGATGGAGACGATCTCGGCGGGGGACATGCAATTGACCACGTATTGGGCTTCGTTCTCGTTCCAGAGGATGATATCGACCCGCTCGCCCGCCAGCTCGTTCGACACCGCCTGCACCCTGGAACCGCGCATCCCGACGCAGGCGCCGACCGGGTCGAGCCGGGGATCGTTGCTCTTCACCGCGACCTTGGCGCGGACGCCCGGATCGCGGGCCGCGCCCTTGATCTCGATCACGCCCTCGCTGACTTCCGGCACTTCCAGGCGGAACAGGGCGATCAGGAGTTCGGGGGCGGTGCGGCTGACGAATAATTGCGGGCCGCGGGCCTCGGGCCGGACCGCCTTCAGATAGCCGCGCAAACGGTCGCCGGAACGCACGGCCTCGCGGGGGATCATTTCGTCGCGGGGGATGAAGGCTTCGATATTGCCGCCGAGGTCGAGATAGACATTGCCGCGCTCGATGCGCTTGACCACGCCGGTGATCAGTTCGCCGACCTTGCCTTTATAGGCGTCGACGATCTTGCGGCGTTCGGCCTCGCGCACCTTCTGCACGATGACCTGCTTGGCGGTCTGGGCGGCGATGCGGCCGAACTCGATGGATTCGATGGGTTTTTCGACCGTGTCGCCGATTTGGGCCTGGGGGTCGAGTTCGCGGGCTTGTTCCAGGGTTGTTTCCAGTTCGGGGTTTTCCAGCGCATCGGGTTCGACCACCTGCCAACGCCGGAAGGTCTCGTAGCCCCCGGTCCTGCGGTCGATGGCGACCCGCACATCGAACCGATTGTCGTGGCGCTTGATAGTGGCCGTGCGCAGCGCATCCTCGATAGCCGCGAAGATGACTTCTTTTTCGATGTCCTTCTCGTTGGAAACGACATCCACCACCAGCAAGATTTCTTTGTTCGCCATGGCACCTTCCATACGTGTTTTATTCAAAATTCGGGCGCCAAACGCGCCTTGTCGATGGCCTCGAAGGGTATCCGCAGCGTCAGGTCGCCGTCCTGCAACAGGACGGTGTCCCCTTCCACCCCGGCGATCCGGGCCTTGAACCGGCGGCGGCCTTCGATGGCCCGCGCCAGTTGCAGCCGGACCATTTCGCCTTGGAACCTCGCGAAATGGGCCAGGGTGAACAAAGGCCGGTCCATGCCGGGGGAAGAGATTTCCAGTTGGTAGCGCCCAGGGATGGGGTCTTCCACATCCAGGGTGCCGCTGAGCTGGTAGCTGACCTTGGAACAATCGTCCAGGGTGATGCCGGCCTCGTGGTCGATGAACACGCGCAATATCCGCTGGCGGGCGTCGAATTCGACCCCGACCAGTTCGTAACCCAGTCCCGCGACGACCGGATCGATCAAATTCACCAAGCGCTCCTGCGCCCTCATGGATTACCTCGTTGGCTAGAATCCGCGTGAAACAAAAAATGGGCTCGAATGGCCCATTGTTGTTTTAATTCCGTTAAAAACTAAAAAAGCCCCAAGGGGCCAACTTCAGGAAGCGGGATTGCGTTGCGGCCATCCAGGATCAGCGCCGACCCCGCCAATTAGCCACGAATGATAGCAGGGTCGGGGGACGATGGGAACCGCTGGATCGATGGGATGCGACCTGCCTGCAGGATGGACTGGAATAAGCAAGGTCCGAAGGCCCAGGCCAAATTCGGCCCACTGACGGCATTTCGCAACGAACCCCAGGTATTCGGCCAGGCCCGCGCCTCCCTTTTTTGTAACAAAGTCTCATAATAGAGACTATTAACTTTCGAATTCAAACCGTTGGCAAAACATTGCCAGACCACTTTGAACCACATAAACTGCGGGTAATATAAAAATTCCATTAGGAGCGCACCAAATGCCGCCTTTACCTAACAAGTCTTTCTTCATCCCCCTGTGCCTATCCCTCCTGGCAGCCAGTCCGGCCACGCCAGCTTCCAACCGCGACCTCTCCTTGACCCTGGCCGCGTCGCCCGCCACGGCGGCGGCAGGCGAAACCGTCACCTATACCCTGACCGTCACCAACAACGGCTCGAAACCGGCCAAGAAAGTCATCGCGGCCACGCCTTTGCCCGCGGATACCGAATTGGCCTCCGTCCCGTCCAATTGCCGCGCCGTCCAAACCGACTATCGCTTGATCTGCAAGGCCAAACGCTTGGCTCCGGGACAAAGCCTCTCCTGGACCTTCGTGGCGCAAATCGGCGCATCGGGCACCCAACCGACCACGGCCACGGTGAAATCCAACAAGCGCGACGCCAACCCCACCGATAACAGGGCGGAGCTTTCCAGGGAGGATCGCGGTTCCGACAGCCACGCCACGAAGGACGATTCTGCGTCCGCCTCCACGACCGACACCACCGCGCAAGGCTCCGGCAACGGTACCGCGAAGGACGATTCTGCGTCCGCTTCCTCGACCGACACCACCGCGCAAGGCTCCGGCAGCGGCACCGCGAAGGACGATTCTTCGTCCACTTCCTCGACCGATACCAGCTCAAAAAATCAGGATGACCACGAACAGGAACCCGCTGCCGATAAAATCGCCATGCCCGATATGCGGGCCAATAGCGCACGGGAATACCATCCCGATGCCCAGGCGGACGAAATACACGCCATCGCCACCGCCAACATCGCCCTGGCCTTCGACCTGTATGCGGCCTATCAACAAGGCAACAGCGGGAATTTTGCCTACTCGGTCCCCGATATGGCGCAAACGCTGGCGATGCTGGCGGCCGGTGCCGACGGCGACACCCTGTCCGCCCTGCTCGGTGCCCTGCGCGTCGATCTCCAAGAACCCCGCCTGCATCCGGCGTTCAACGGCAGCGCCTTGGATTTATCGAACCGCAACCCAGCCGCCCACTTGGAACTGAACGCCGCGCTGTGGGGACAGGGCCAAAGCCAAGGCCAAGGCCAAGCCTATTATCTTTTCGAGTCCGGGTTCCTGGGCACGCTGGAAAAAAACTACGGCCCCGAATTGGGCGCGGTGGACTTCACCGCCGACCCCAAGGCCCCGATCATCGCCAACGCCATCGACCCCTGGCTCGCCGCGCATAGCCAAAACACCCTCACCGGCCTCGTCGCCGACCTGACGCCACGGACCCGCCTCGTGACGGGCAGCAGCCTTTCCCTGGACGGCGCGTGGCAAACGCCCCCCGACGCCAATCCGGCGGCCGAAGGACGCTTCGAGTTGTCCAGCAACGATCAGGTGCTGGTGCCGATGTTGAGTTTCACCGGCTCCTTCGCCTATGCCGAGGGAGACGGCTATCGCGCCTTCGAACTGCCGCTGGCCGACAGCGACTTGGCGCTGTGGGTGCTGATGCCGGATCATGGCCGCTTCGCCGAATTCCAGTCGGCGTTCGGCCCCGATCGGTTGCACAACCTCCTCGCGGCCATGACACCCACGCAGAAAACCTTGTACCTCCCCAAGATCGCGATCACCAGCGACCTGCCCAGCGGAACCCTCGCGTCCCTGGCTTTGAGCGGCCTGCTCACCGAGGGGCAGGCGGATTTCTCGCGGGTCAACGGCGAGGGTTATCTGTTCCTGGGCGCCCTCTTGCACCGGAGCGTCGTGAGCCTGTCGGAAAGCGCCGCGCAGGCCGATGGCGCCACGATCACCACCCATCTGGCCGCCCTGGACGAACCCGACAGCGTATGGAGCGGCTCCGGCTCTTCCGGCGTCATAACGACACGGGTGGACTTCTGCGCCCCGGTGCCGCAGTACGACCCCAGCCTGGCCCTGGCCCGACCCTTCCTGTTCGCGATCCGCGACCGGATCACCGGCTCGATCCTGTCCATGGGGCAAGTGAGCAATCCGGGCGGCACCCCCGCCGCGCCCGATTCGACCACCTACCCTTGCGGAGCGCCCATTAGCGGCGGATAAGGCCGGGCCTGAAACCCAAAACCACCGGTCCGGCCTTCCCGCCGGACCGGTGGAACCCAGCCCGCCCGCCTCCCCCGACCTCCCGCGGAACCCCATTCCGCTATTCCCGTATCCCGCGCCTCCCGCTACCCTATGCGCCCCCTTCGACCTTACCCGAGGAGAACCCCCATGCCCCTGACCGCGATGGACCTGGTGGCCCAGGCCAAACAACACATCAAGGAAGTCAACCCAACCGAAGCCCGGGCCCTGCTCGGCCAAGTCCCGGTGCTGGACGTGCGCGAACCCGGCGAATACGCCCAAGGTTGCCTGCCGGGCGCGGTGAACATCCCGCGTGGCGTACTCGAATTCCAGATCGGCAACCATCCCAAATTCCAGGGCGGCCAGGGCGCGGAAATCCTGGTCTATTGCCTCTCGGGCGGGCGCTCGGCCCTGGCGGTCGAAGCCCTGCACAAGCTGGGTTATGACAAGGCCGTGAGCCTCGCGGGCGGCTACAAGGCTTGGCAGGAAGCCGGCCAGCCCGTGGCGCCAGCGGGCGGCTGAGCCATGCCGCGCCGTTCCGACGCCCCGGAAGACAAGGCTCCCGCCGCCCAGATGCGGCTGGACAAATGGCTATGGGCGGCGCGGTTCTTCAAGACCCGGCAACTCGCCATCGACGCCATCAACGGCGGCAAGGTCCACCTCAACGGCCAGCGGGTCAAACCCGGCAAGGACATCGGCGTCGGTGCCCGGTTGGAAATCAGCAAGGACCGCTATGTCTGGGACATCACCGTCGAAGGGCTGGGTTCCCAGCGCCGCCCCGCCCCCGAAGCCGCCCTGCTCTACCGCGAAACCCCGGAAAGCCTCGCCAAGCGCCAAGCCGAAATCCAACGCCAGCGCGATGAAAAAGGGCCGGACTGGCAACCCGCGCACAAGCCCGACAAGAAGGATCGCCGTTTGATCCACCGCTTCAAGCGCGGCGACGAATAGGCCGTGGACCTATCCGCGCCCGGCGGCGACGCCCGCGCCGTCTACACCGTGTCCCGCCTCAACCGGGAAACCCGCTTCCTGCTGCAAGAATGCTTCGGCAGCCTGTGGATCGAGGGCGAAATCTCCAATCTTTCCGCCCCAGCGTCCGGCCATCTTTATTTCACCCTCAAGGACGCCGAAGCCCAGGTGCGCTGCGCCCTATTCCGCCCGCAGGCCCGTTCGCTGCGTTACAAACCCCGGAACGGGGCGCAAGTCCTGGTCAAGGCGCAGGTGGGATTGTACGAACCGCGCGGGGATTTCCAACTGGTGGTCGAGACTATCGAGGCGGCGGGCGATGGCGCTTTGCTGCGGGCGTTCGAGGCGCTCAAGCACCAGCTGGCGGCGGAAGGCTTGTTCGACGCCGTGCATAAAAAACCGATCCCCGCCTTGCCCCGCTGCATCGGCGTGGTGACTTCCCCGACCGGCGCGGCGCTGCGCGATGTGCTGACGGTGCTGAAACGCCGCTTCCCCGCCATTCCCGTGATCGTGTTCCCCGCCCAGGTCCAAGGTGCCGAGGCCCAGCACGCCATCGCCGCCGCCCTGGCGCGGGCCGACCGCCTCAAACTGTGCGATGTGCTGATCCTGGCGCGGGGCGGCGGTGCCCTGGAGGATTTGTGGGCCTTCAACGAAGAAACCGTGGCGCGGGCCATCCACGCCTGCGCGACCCCCGTCATCGCCGGCATCGGCCACGAGACCGATTTCACCATCGCCGATTTCGTGGCCGACCACAGGGCGCCGACCCCCTCGGCGGCGGCGGCGGCGGCCAGCCCCGACCGCGCCGATTGGCTGGAGCGGTTCCAGCGCCTGGAAGCGCGGTTGCGGCGGGGCTACGGGATCGTTCTGGAACGGCGGGAACGGACGCGGGCTTTCTTGGCCGCACGGCTGGCGCGGGTCCATCCCGAACAGCGCCTACGCACCCAAAGCCAGCGGCTGGACGCACTCGCGGCCCGGTTGCAACGCGCCCTCTCCCAACGCTTGGCACAGGCCCGGCACCGCCTGGACCACCAAACCGCCCGGTTGCTCCGGCACGACCCCACGCCCCGCTTGGAGCGCTTCGCCCGTGGATACCCAGGACTGGAAGCCCGCCTCGCCGCCGCCCTGGGCCGCCTCCTGGAAAGCCGGCGGCGGCAATGCGCCGCCGCCACCCTGCGGCTCGAAGCGCTCAACCCGCTCGCCACCCTGGCGCGGGGCTATGCCATCGCCTACCGGCCCGCGACCGGGCATATCCTGCGCTCGGCGGCGGAAGCCCGGCCCGGCGACACGCTGGAACTGCGCCTAGGGCAAGGCGTGCTGGCGGTCCGGGTCGAAGCCCTCCGCGAGGCTTGAAACACCCGCCCCGCCCGGGTTTCACGGCGCGATCTTCACCACCCGGCCGACCGAGGGCACACCGAGCTGGTTGAAAACGAACAGCAGGTAATAGCCCGGCGGGGCGATATTGGCATGGGCCGGCGTGAACACCCGTAGCTTTTCATCGGTCCCGCTCCAGCGGAACTCCAGATCGAAGAAGCGCTGCTCGTTGTTCCAATTATGGGTGTCGGCCCCGGCCCGCACCAAAGTGACCCGTTTCACCCCCCTGGCGGCCTTGAAACTTTCCATCCTCAGCGGATAGCCACGGTTCCAGGCCATGGTGGACGGGCCGCCGAGGACCAAGGGCCGACGGGCCAGCTGCCCCGACCCATCGGCCGCGAACAGATAGGGCGGGTAGTAAATCTCCGCATCCATGTTGCGCAGGGGGCCGGGCGCGCCACCCCCGCCCACCAAGACGGTCGCGTCCGGCAACAGCAAGGCCGTGGAATGATAGAGGCGGGCCTTGGCCGCGGCCGCGCCCAAGGTCCATCGGCCCGTGGCCGGGTTCCAGGTCTCCACGGCGTAGGCGGCCCCGCCGAGGGAGTTCGGCACCGACGAACCGCCCGTGACCACCACCTGGCCATCGGCCAGCAGGGTGGCGTTGCCGTGGTAGCGCATTTGGCTGAGCTTGCCGCTCGGGGCGACCACCGGTGCCGGGCCGTTGATATCGAGCACGGCCGAGGCTTGCTTCTCCTGCAAGAACAAAATCTTGCCCGGCGCGAACATGGCGTTGGGCAGGGTGGATGCCAAATCCACCAAGCCGGATTTGGGAGCCTTGGTCAAAGTCCCCGTGCCCGTGGGGTCCAGGTAATACGCCGCGCCGAAGTTGGTTTGGATGAACACCTTGCCGTTGGGGGCCTGCCAAGCCCTGGGATAGTACCAATTCCGCGCCCCGTAGGCTTCCGCGCTGGCGGCGGTGGACAACGAGCGCCAGCCCTTGCCGACTTCGTACACTTCGGGAATCTCGCCATAAATGGTCGTATCCGCCGTGTCCATCTTCCCCCCCATCACGACCAGTCCGCCGCCGGCCAGGGTCGCCAGGCTGGGATACCAGCGCTTCAAGACCATCGGCGGCTCCTTGACCATCTGGTTGCTGCGGTAATCGAACAGATTGGTATCGGCGGAAGGCATCCCCTGGGTGGCGGCGACCATCCTCACCGTCCCCGCCGCGACCATGGTCTGGCCGGTGGCGGGGACGAGCGCCTGCGCCGCACAGAAGATATTGGTCGCCGCCGGGGTCTTGGAATCCAAGGTGAGATGGGCCGCCGATCCCGTGCCCAAGGCGGGTTCCCAGACATCGTAGGCCAATTCGGGCTGATGCGTGCCGTTGAGATCGGTGCCGAAACTCAGCACCCGCCCATCCGGCTGCAACACCACATGGATGGGGATGAGCGGCCAATCCATCAGCGGCCCGAAAGCGCCCTTGCGATAGGCGTCCGGCCCCCCGTTGAAAGGCGGTGCCACCGTCGCGGCGCGGACCTCCGCGCCACCGCCCAGGACGCCCACCGCCGCCAAGGCGGCGGCCAGCACGGTACGGCTTTGTTTTTTGATCTGCATCGTTCATTGACTCCATTCATCGAAAAACCCACGCCTCCGCGAAGCACCCGGCTATCCAAAGCCGATCCTTGGCCCGGAATCCCCTGCCCCACGCACCCTAATCACCCATAAAACACAGGGTTATCAAGGCAGTCCCCCACCCCTTCCGGCCCGGCGGACTGGGCGTCCAGGAAACTGGCGGAGACAGCGGGTTTCCGAGGCCGGCCGCGTTCCCGAATGCCCCGGCTACCGGGCATGGACGGCATTATATAAGGCCCGGCTATTCCGCTAAGCGCTTCCGCATAGTGGAAAATACCTAGCCCGTAAAAACACCTACAGCGTTTTCGCCAGTTAGCCGGGATACCGCCCACAACCACCGGCCCCGCCCGGAAACCGCGTCCAAACGCCGCCGGCCCGCCCCACGGACGAAACCAATCGACATTCCCGCCCCGGCCCATTACACTGCGCGGCTGTTTTCCGCCGGGCCGCCCGACCGGCCCCGTGCGTCCACGCCACACCTACAAGGGGAACCGCCATGAATCCAGCCAGCCAAGCCCTCATCGAGAACTACTACGCCGCCTTCAACGCGGGCGATATGGATACCTTCCTGGGACTCCTGACCGACGACGTGGTCCACGACATCAACCAGGGCGAGCGCCAAGTGGGCCGCGAGGCGTTCCGCGAGTTCATGAACCGGATGAACCGCAATTACAAGGAACAACTGGTCGATATGGTCATCATGTCCAGCGAGGACGGCAGCCGCGCCGCCGCCGAGTTCGTGGTGCTGGGCGAATACCTCGTCACCGACGAAGGCTTGCCGGAAGCCAACGGCCAGAAATACCGCCTGCCCGCCGGTGCCTTCTTCGACATCCGCGACGGCAAGGTGGCCCGCATCACCAACTATTACAACCTCAACGATTGGATCGCCCAGGTCGGCGGCTAATCCCACACGGGACGCGCCCCGGCGCGTCCCGCCCGCGGCGGAATCAGGCGTGGCCTGATCCGATTCCTTCATGCTCCCCTCTCCCCGAGGGAGAAGGGACCCACCGGACCCCGCCCATGAGCGAAATCACCATCAAGCGTTTCACCGGCCACGACCCGGACCTGCCCGCCTATCTGCCCGACCTCGCCCGGCTCCGCATCCAGGTGTTCCGGGATTTCCCCTACCTCTACGACGGCACGGTCGAATACGAGGAGAAATACCTCAAGACCTACACCGACTGCGCCGAAAGCGTGATCGTGCTGGTGCTGGATGGCGAGCAAGTGGTCGGCGCGACCACCGGCCTCCCCATGGACGCCGAAACCCCGGAATTCCAACAGCCCTTCGTCGCCCAGGGCTACGACCCCGCCAAGATTTTCTACTGCGCCGAATCGGTGCTGCTTTCCGATTACCGGGGCCGGGGCATCTATCCCAAGTTCTTCGCCGAGCGGGAGGGCCATGCCCGCACCCTGGGCCGGTTCGACCTCGTGACCTTCTGCTGCGTGCAGCGGCCCGAGGACCATCCGCTCCGGCCCGCCGACTACGCGCCGCTGGACCGCATCTGGACCCAGTTCGGCTATGTCAAACATCCCGAACTCCACACCACCTACACCTGGAAAGACGTGGACCAAGCGGAGGAAACCGCCAAGCCCATGGTGTTCTGGCTCAAATCCTTGCGGGAGGCACGCTGATGGCCGCCCAAGCGTTCCGCCTCGCCACCGCGCAATACGACATCGGCTTCTTGAAGAATTGGGACGCCTATGCGGCCAAGATCGCCCGTTGGGTCGGGGACGCCGCCGCGAACGGCGCGAAGCTGCTGGTGTTCCCGGAATACTTCAGCATGGAACTGGCCTCGCTGTTCCCGGAGGAGGTTTACAAGTCGCTATCGAAGCAACTCGGCGAAATGCAATCGGTGTTGCCGGATTTCATGATGCTGTTCACCGACCTGGCCGAGCAGCATGGGGTGTATATCGTGGCGGGCTCGTTCCCGGTGCTACAGGCGGATGGCGGCTACCGCAACCGCGCCTTCCTGTTCCGTCCGGACGGCGGCGCGGATTTCCAGGACAAGCTGCAAATGACCCGCTTCGAGAACGAGCAATGGCTGATCAACGCCGGGGAAGGCATCAAGACCTTCGAGACCGAGTTCGGGCGGATCGGCATCAACATCTGCTACGACTCGGAATTCCCGATGATCGCCCGCAAGCAGGTGGAAGCCGGGGCCGATTTGATCCTGGTGCCGAGTTGCACCGATACCACCGCCGGTTATTGGCGGGTGCGGATCGGCTGCCAGGCGCGGGCCTTGGAGAACCAGTGCTATGTGGTGCAGTCGCCGACCGTGGGCCTTGCGCCCTGGTCGGAAGCGGTGGATGTGAATATCGGGGCGGCGGCGGTGTATACGCCGGTGGATTATGGTTTCCCCGATAACGGCGTGCTGGCTATCGGCGAGATCAACCAAGCCCAGTGGGTTTATGCCGAGATCGATTTGGCTGCCATCGCCAAGATTCGGCAGACCGGGCAGGTGTTCAATTATCGGGATTGGGACGGGCAGTTCCGGTGCGTTTGATTCCGCTATCCGCCACTGTCGGCTGAAAGCATGAAACCGCCACACCGGAACGCCTGGGAATAAAGATAGGCTTGGGCAATAACCCGCCCCCGGACCGGCCAGGAGCGGGCCGGTTCGCCGCTATTCCTTGCCGATCTGATAAAGCTCTCTCTCGTTGTCCTCGACGATCTTGCCGGTGGCGGCGTCCACTTCCAGCTTGATCTCGCCCTTGTCGGTTTGGATATCGAGCTCGTAGGAGGCGCTGCCATCGGCCTCGATCTCGTATTCGACCTCGACCACTTCGCCCGGATGGGCTTTCAAGGCGATTGCCTTGGCTTGTTCCAAGGTGATTTTGGCCTTCGCCTTGAACAGGGCGGCCTCGGCGTTATCGACCTCCTGTTCCTCCTCGGTGATCTTGCCTTGGTTGGCATCGCATTCGAGTTCCCAGCTCTTGCCATCCTTGCCGAGAATCTCGAATTCATAGGTGGGAACGCCGCGCTCGTCCTTGAATTCCAGCTTGACCACCTCGCCTTCGCGCTGGGCGAGGACCGCTTTCAGGCAGGCTTCCATGCCGGCCTGGGTCTTGGGTAGGTCGAGGGCCGCCGTGGCCGGGGCGGAAGCGGCGAGCGCCAGGAAAGCCCACAGGATGCGTTGCGGATTGCTCATGGTTGTTCTCCTTTAACATAAACAGTTGGATCCCCCCACCCGGATCGGGTTGGCAGGGATAACCGATTATAGGCCGCGCCGGATAAATGGCCGCGCCCGCTTTGAACAACCCCGGTGTCGTACCCGGTTCCAAACCGCGGCCTAATTCCTGAACAAGCCATATTCATAGGCGATATGCGCCATTTCCGCCGTGGTGCGGGCGTTCAACTTGCTTTTGACCAGGGTGGTGTAGTTCGCCACGGTCTTGTAGCCCAGTTGCAACTCGTCCGCCACCTCGCGGGTGGTCAGCCCCTTCGCCAGCAGGCAGAAAATATCGAACTCGCGCGGCGACAACTCGTTGAGCGCCGTCGGCCCGGTGTTCTTGATGAAGGTCTGCACCGCCAATTTCTGCGCCAGTTCCGGCTCCACATAGCATTCGCCCTGGGCCACCTTCATCACCGCCTCGACCAGGGTCTCGGGGGCGCAGCTCTTGGTGATATAGCCCCTGGCCCCGGCTTCGAGGGCGCGGGTCACATAGGCGTGTTCGTCGTGGATGCTGAACATCAGGATGCGGGCGGCGGGATCGCGGGCGATGATGCGGCGCAAGGCCGCCAAGCCGCCGATGCCGGGCAGGTTCAAATCCATGACCGTGACCATGGGCCGGTAGTCCTGGTAATACTGGCAGGCTTCCTCGCTACGCCCGGCCTCGCACACGACTTCCATGCTCCCGCTTTGGGACAGCAGCAGGCGATAGCCCGCCCGCACCACGGCATGGTCGTCCACCAGCATGACGGTGATTTTGGGATTCATCGGTTGGTTTCTCCGTAGGGAATGCGAATAGCGATGGCGGCCCCGCGCCCTGGGCCGGTGTCCAATTGGAAATGTCCGCCCAGGCCCGCCACCCGTTCCTTCATACCGGCCAGCCCGAAGCCGCGGCGGGGTTGCCCAGGGTCGAAGCCGCGGCCATCGTCGCGGAACGCCAGTTCGATCCAGCCCCCCGCCCCGGCCTCGGCCAACCCCAGGCGGATGGACACCTGCCGGGCCTCGGCATGGCGGGCCACATTGGTCAGGCATTCCTGGACGATGCGGTATAGGTGGATGCTGGCTTCCCCGGCGTATTCGTCCAGTCCGTCCTCGCACGCGCAGTCGATGGCGAGGCCGGGCTGGGCGACCCGCCAGTTCCCCACCAAATCCTCCAGCGAGGCGGTCAAGCCCAGTTCGTCGAGGATGCTGGGCCTGAGGCGGCGCATCATGGCGCGGACCACGCCGAACAAGCGGTCGCAGGTCGCCATGATATGGTCGGCGGCTTCGCGGTTGGCGGCGGCGTGGTGGCGGAGGGCGGCGGCCATGGCCTTGATCGCGGTCACGGACTGGCCGAATTCGTCGTGGAGTTCGCGGGCCAGGTGGCGGCGCTCCTCCTCCTGGATCGACATGGATTGGCGGATCAAGGCGCGGTTCTCGTCGCGGGATTTCTCCAGGGCGGCGGCCATGTGGTTGAACGCGCCCGAGATGCGCTGGAATTCCGGCAGGGAGAAACCGGGCAGGCGCTTGCCGTATTCACCTTTCTCGATGCCTTCCAGGCCGTCCATGATCTGCCCCACGGCGCGGAAGGCGCGGCCCACGGTGATATGCACCAAGCCATACACCGCCAGGGCCAGGGCCAGCAATAGATAAAGGAAACCTTCGGTTTCGCGCCAAGCCTCGGCGATTTCGTCGCCGCTTTCGGCCTCGATGCGGAGGGCCGCCCGCCCGCCCGCGCCATCGGACAGCAGCCTTTCCTCCACCACGGGTTCCGGCATGACCGCCCAACGGAACCAGCCCGGCGCGTCCGCCTCGGGCGCGGCGGGCGGCAGGTTGAGGACCGTGGCGGCTTGGCCGGCGAAATGGATGCGCAGGTGGCGGGTGCGCTCCAAGCGCCCCAATTGGGACAGCCAGACCGAATACGGGGTACCGCTAGGGCTGGCTTCCTTGCCCACGGCGGCTTGGCCCGCCTCGATCAATTGCAGGGCCAGGTTCACCGTGGAACGGGTTTCCTCCTCGACCGAACGGCTGGCGCTGTGGATGGCGAACACGAAACCCAGCCCGATGATCAGCAGCATCGCGGTCGCGATCATCACATTCAAACGGAAGCGCAAACTGAATCCGATCATGGCGTGGGGGTCGTTCAAAGGCTAGGTGGTGCCGGGACGCTCTAGCCTAACCCATCGCGGAGGCCAAACCATCGGGAGATATTCCCGAATACATCCGGGAAAAAATCCGAACGCCACACCCACCCCCACGCACCGCCCCACCCCGGCGGCAACGCCCACCGGGAAGATTTTTCGTCGTTTTGATGATTTTTTCCCGCCTGTATTGAGTCTGGATTCCGTATTTCCCCCCCGGTCCCGGCGGGCACAATGCGCTCCGGCAAACCCTGGGCTGTCCTGCTTCCGGGTAGCCCCTACAAGAACGACCGGACCTTAGGAGGAATCCCATGCAAATGCGTAAGCTGGCGGCGGCCGTCGGAGCCGTGCTGTTCACGACCGGCCTCGCCGCCGTATCCGGCGTGGCCTCGGCCAACGCCGACCTCGACCGGCTGTCCCACGACGACCGCAACTGGGCCATGCAGACCAAGGACTATTCCGCGACCCATTTCTCGAAAATGACGCAGATCAACGCGGACAACGTCAAATATCTGAAACCGGCCTGGACCTTTTCCACCGGCACCCTGCACGGCCACGAAGGCGCGCCGCTGGTGGTGGACGGCATCATGTACGTCCACACCCCGTTCCCGAACAATGTCTACGCCATCGATCTCAACGATCCCGGCAAGATCCTCTGGCAGTACAAGCCCAAGCAGAACCCCGCCGCCCGCGCCGTGGCCTGCTGCGACGTGGTGAACCGCGGCGTGGCCTACGTCCCGGCGGGCGACCATGGCCCGGCCAAGATTTTCCTGGCCCAGTTGGACGGCAATGTCGTCGCGCTGAACGCCAAGACCGGCGAAGAAATCTGGAAGGTGGAAAACTCCGATATCACCATGGGTTCGACCCTGACCGGCGCGCCCTTCGTCGCCAAGGACAAGGTGTTGATCGGTTCCGCCGGGGCCGAGTTGGGCGTCCGGGGCTATGTCACCGCCTACAACATCAAGGACGGCAAGCAGGAGTGGCGGGCCTACGCCACCGGGCCGGACTCCGACTTGCTGCTCGACGACAAATTCAACGAACACAACCCGCACTACGGCCAGTTCGGCCTAGGGCTCCAGACCTGGGAAGGCGACGCCTGGAAGATCGGCGGCGGCACCAACTGGGGTTGGTATGCCTACGATCCCAAGCTGGACATGGTTTATTACGGTTCCGGCAACCCGGCGCCGTGGAACGAAACCATGCGTCCCGGCGACAACAAATGGACCATGACCATCTGGGGCCGCGACCTGGAAACCGGCAAGGCCAAGTTCGGCTACCAGAAGACGCCGCACGACGAATGGGATTACGCCGGTATCAACTACATGGGCCTGTCCGAGCAGGAAGTGGATGGCAAAATCCAGCCCTTGCTGACCCACCCCGACCGCAACGGCCTGGTCTACACCCTCAACCGCGAAACCGGCACCCTGGTCAACGCCTTCAAGATCGACGACACCGTCAACTGGGTGAAGAAGGTCGATCTGAAAACCGGCCTCCCCATCCGCGACCCGGAATACGCCACCTACATGGACCACGAAGGCAAGGGCATCTGTCCTTCCGCCATGGGCTACCACAACCAGGGGCTAGAGTCCTACGACCCGGACAAGAAGCTGTTCTTCATGGGCGTGAACCATATCTGCATGGACTGGGAACCGTTCATGCTGCCCTACCGCGCCGGCCAGTTCTTCGTGGGCGCGACCCTCAATATGTACCCCGGCCCGAAAGGCACCCTGGGCCAGGTCAAGGCCATGAACTCCGTCACCGGCAAGATGGAATGGGAAGTGCCGGAGAAGTTCTCGGTCTGGGGCGGCACGCTCGCCACCGCCGGCAACCTGGTGTTCTACGGCACCCTGGATGGCTACATCAAGGCCCGCGACTCCCGCACCGGCGACCTGTTGTGGAAGTTCAAGCTGCCCTCCGGCGTCATCGGCCATCCGATCACCTACATGCACAACGGCAAGCAGTACGTCGCCATCTATTCCGGCGTGGGCGGCTGGCCGGGCGTCGGCTTGGTGTTCGACCTAAAAGACCCGACCGCCGGCCTCGGCGCGGTGGGCGCGTTCAAGGAACTGGCCCATTACACCCAGATGGGCGGTTCGGTGTTCGTGTTCGCGCTCAACTAAGCCAACGTAGGGTGGGCATGGAGCCATGCCCACCATTTCTCCGGCGCACGGTGGGCATGGACACATGCCCACCCTACATAGGAATTTCGATCTATGCGTTTCAAGCGCCTAGCGCTGCTGGCCCTGCTGTTCCCGCTGCACGGGACCGCCAACGCCGCCGAGCCGCTCAAGGTCTGCGCGGCGGAAAACGAGCTGCCCTATTCCAACCAGGAAGGCAAGGGCTTCGAGAACAAGCTGGCCGAACTCATCGCCGACGGTCTGGGCCGGACGGTGGAGAACGTCTGGTGGCAAGACCCGCGCTATTTCATCCGCGACCAGTTGGAGCAAGGTCTGTGCGAGGTGGTGATCGGCGTGGACGCCGAAGACCCCAGGCTGCTGACCTCGACGCCGTATTACCGTTCCGGCTATGTGTTCGTCTACCGCAAGGAAAAGGGCCTGAAGGTCGAGGACTTCGACAGCCCCTACCTGGCGAAGGCCAAGCAGATCGCCTTCATGCCCGATACCCCGGCGGAGTTGCTGCTGAAGAAGATCAACCGCTATTACGACCAGTTCAACTACCTGCAATCGCTGGTGGGCTTCAAGGCCCGGCGCAACCAATACGTGCGCTACGACCCGGAAAAGCTGGTGAAGGAAGTCGAATCCGGCAACGCCGACCTCGCCATCCTGTGGGGTCCGCAAGCGGCCCGCTATGTGAAGGCGGCGGAAGGCAAGCTGGAGATGCGGGTGATCCCCGACCACCAAACCCGGGCCGATGGCGAGAAGGTGCCGTTCCACTATTCCACCGCGGTCGGCGTCAAGAAGGACAACACCGCCCTGATGGACGGAATCAACCGGGTGCTTAGGGAAAAGGCCAAGGACGTCCAAGCCCTGTTGAAGGCGGAAGGGATTCCGCTGCTGCCATTGGACGAAACCGGAAGCGGAAGCCACGCGCCCCATAAACGCAAAAAGTAGGGTGGGCATGAGTCCATGCCCACCGGATGGGCGCGGATAACGCGCCCACCCTATTACGAAGAGGAATAATCCCCCGATGAAACCCAAGACCCATCAAGCCGCGTTCGCCTTCGGGCTGGCGCTGGCCTCGCTTTCGGCCCAGGCCGAGATCACCTTCCGCCACGCCGTCACCGGCGAAACCCTGAGCTTCGAGTACGGCAAGCCGGGCGGCGACACCGAGGCGTTCAAAAAATTCAAGGAGACCGGCAAGAACCCCTACAACGGCAACGCCGACGCCGTCGAGAAGGGCCATAGCCTCTACCTCACCGGCTGTTCCGGCTGCCACGGCCACGAAGCCGAGGGCAAGCTCGGGCCGGGTCTCGCCGACGATTACTGGACCTATCCGCGGGGCCTGACCGACGTGGGCTTGTTCGAGATCCTTTGGGGCGGCGCCCAGGGCATGATGGGGCCGCAAAGCACCAACATGAACGCCGACGAGATGCTCAAGGTCATGGCTTGGCTCCGCAGCCTGTACAAGGGCGATCCGGCCAAGGCCGAATGGCTGAAATGATTCCCCCCACCCCGACCGACAGGAGAGAAGACCCATGATGTTCAAGCACCTGTTCCCCGCCGTCCTGCTGGTGGCCGCGTCCAGCACCCAGGCCTACGACGGCACCCATTGCAAGGCCCCCGGCAACTGCTGGGAACCCAAGCCCGGCTATCCCGACAAGGTGGCCGGCAGCAAATACGACCCCAAGCACGACCCCAACGAGCTGAACAAGCAGGCGGAATCGATCAAGGCCATGGAGGAACGCAACCGCAAGCGCGTGGAGAACTACGCCAAGACCGGCAAGTTCGTCTACAAGGTGGAAGATATCAAGTAACCCCGTCGCGTGCGTCCCGCCCCCCCGGCGGGACCGCCAGAACGCCACACCTGCCCATCCGTGACTCATGCGCCAAGACCGTGAAGCCGAAATCGTATCGGCGATGTTAGGACTCGTTTTCGCCATCCTCGCCGTGGTGTCGTTGACCACCCGCCTGGGACTCTACGGGTTGTTGTTGTTCCTGTGCGCCGCGCTGGCCGCCACCGGCGTCCTGCCCGGACACTACCGGAGCCTCAAAGGCGCGTTCCAACGCGGCTGAAGCGCCCGCGTCCCACACCCTGCCGGAACCCATGAACCAGAACGACAAGCGCCTCGCCGATAGCTGGCCCCAGGCTTTGGCTTTCGAGGAACAAATCAAGAACGCCATCGTCGGCCAGGACCAGGCCGTGCGCCTGGTCGCCATCGCGGTGTTCGCCCGCGGCCACGTCCTATTGGAGGGCGGGGTCGGGGTCGGCAAGACCACCTTGCTGCGGGCGGTGGCGCGGGCCATCGGCGGCGAATGCGAACGCATCGAGGGCACCATCGACCTGATGCCCTCCGACCTGATCTATTACACCTACCTCGACGACCAGGGGAAACCCGGCGTCGCGCCCGGTCCCTTGCTGCGCCGTGGCGGGGGGCTTTCGACCTTCTTCTTCAACGAGATCAACCGCGCCCGGCCCCAGGTGCATTCCCTGCTGCTCAGGGTGATGGCCGAACGCGCCGTGACCGCCTTCAACCGCGAATACAGCTTCCCCCATCTGCAAGTGTTCGCCGACCGCAACCGGGTCGAGAAGGAAGAAACCTTCGAGTTGCCCGCCGCCGCCCGCGACCGCTTCATGCTGGAAATCGCCGTGCCGACGCCGACCCAGCCGGATATCCTGGACCTCCTCGCCTTCGAGCCACGCTTCCACGACCCCGACGCCCTGCTGGCCGCGGTGGCACCGGGCGTCCTGGCCTTCGAGACATTGAACGAACTGGCCGCCGCCATCCAGGCCGGCATCACCGCCACGCCCGCGCTCAAGACCTATGTGCGGGAGCTGTGGCGGGCGGCCTCGGAGCCGGAAGCCCTGGGCATCCGCTTGCCGGATGCCGATAGCGGCGATTTGATCGAGGCCGGACCCAGCCCGCGCGGCATGAGCCATCTGATCCGGGCGGCGCGGGTGCGGGCTTGGCTGGCCCAGCGCAGCCATGTGCTGCCCGAGGATGTGCAGGCGGTGTTTCCCGCCGCGATGGGGCACCGCATCTTCCTCAAGCCGGTGTACGAATACCGCCGCGCCGAACTGGTGCCCGAATTGGTGGGCCGCATCCTGCGCTCGGTGGCCGCGCCGTGAAACCCGCCGAATTCACCTACCGCGTTCCGGGCCGGGCCACGCATCCCCGCCCCGGTGCCCATCGCAGCCGACGGGACGGCGAAGGCCAGGCGTTCCGCCACCTCGCGCCCTTGTTGAGCCATCCCGATCCGCGCCGCCTCGACCTCAGGGCCAGCCTCACCGACCCCTTCGGCCAGTTCCGGGTGCGGCTGTACGAACAACGCTCCGCCGTCCAGGTGTTCGCCCTCCTCGACCTGTCCGGTTCCATGGGCCACCGGGGCGCGCATCCGAAAATGGCGGTGCTGGCCGATTTCGTCGAAGGTTTGGCGGCATCGGTCTACCGCCAGGGCGATACCTTGGGCCTTTGGGGCGCGGCGGAAAAAATCCACCCCGAATTCTGCCTGCCGCCAACCCGCCAACCCGGTCCGGCCTTCCGCCTGGCCGGGCGCTTGCGCCGCTACGCGCCGCATGGCAGCCATTGCCGGGGCTTGGGATTGGCCGGGCGGAGGCTGCCGCGCCGCCGCAGCTTGGTGTTCCTGGTGTCGGATTTCCATGCGCCCCTGGCCGCGCTGCGGGAAATCCTGGCCGGGTTGGCCCAGCACGACCTGGTGCCGGTGGTGATCTGGGATGAAGCCGAAACCCTGCCGCAAGGCCGGGGCTTGATCCGGTTGGCCGACCTCGAAGGCGGCGGCGACCAGCTCCTGGCCCTGCGCCCCGCGCTGAGGTCGCGCCTGGAAGACCAGTTCCGCCAGCGCCGCGCCCGGCTGGGCACGCTGTTCCACCAAGCCGGGCGCGAACCCTTGTTCCTGACCGGCGGTTTCGATGCCGACCGGATCAGCCGCTATTTCCTGGAGGCGGCATGAGGCTCCCGCCCCGGCCCTCCCGCAAGCTGGCCGCGGCCTGCGCCCTGGCGGTGGCGACGGGCTGGGCCGACGCCGCCCCCACGGTCCGCCTCGCGGCACCCCACGCCTACGGCTACACCGTCGGCGATACGGTCCGCCACGTCCTGACCGTGGACCCGGAACCCGGCGACCGGCTGGACATGGCTTCCCTGCCCCAGCCCGGCCCGGTGAACCGTTGGCTGGAACTGCGGCGGGTCGCGGTCGAACCGGGACCGGGCACCCAACTGAACATCGCGCTGGAATACCAAACCTTCTACGTCCCGCTCACGGTCAAGACGTTGGCGATCCCCGGTTTCAGCCTGCGCTTCACCGGAACCACCGGGACCACCACCGCCGCCATCCCCGCTTGGCCGTTCAGCGTATCGCCGGTCCATGGCCTCGCGGTCTTGTCCGGGGATGGCCTGGACGCCGTGCAAGCCGACGCGTCCCCGGCAGCGCCCGACACCGCCACACCGCTGATCCGCTCCGGCGGCTTGGCGCTGGCCGGATTGCTGGCCCTGGCCTATCTCGGCCATCTGCGCGGATTCTGGGGCTGGGGTCGGCGCGGACGGCATTTCCGCGAAGCGCGGCGTGCCTTGCGCCGTTTGGCGACCGGGGGCGGCGGCGAGGCGGCGGTGTTGCGGGCGGGTTTCGCCGTGGTGCATCGCGCCTTCGACCGCACCTTGGAAGAACCCTTGTTCGCCGAGCGGCTGCCGCAATTCTTCGCCGACCACGCGGCCTATGCCGGGATGCGCGGCGAGATCGAGGCTTTTTTCCAAGCCTCCTACGCCTTGTTCTTCGGCGAGGGCGGCGTCGGCAACTACGGTTGGGACCGGCTGGAAAACCTATGCCGCGCCTGCCTCCGCATCGAACGGAACCGCCCCGCATGAACCTCGGTTTCGCCCAACCCCTCTGGCTATGGCTGGCTCCCCTGGCCGCGCTGCCATTATGGCGCTCGCTGTTCGCGCCGGTCGGCTATCCCTGGAACCGGATGCTGCCGGACGATACCGGCTCGCGGGCGCTGGACTACGCCTTGCGCCTATTGGGCGTGCTGGCCTTCCTCGGCTTGATCCTGGGCCTGGCCGACCCGTACCTGCGGGAATCCAGCGTCGAACGGGTCGGCAAGGGGGCCAACCTCGTCCTGCTGCTGGACCGCAGCCGCAGCATGGACGACAGCTTCGCCGGGCGTGCGCCGGGCGGCGGCGAGGAAGCCAAATCGGCGGCGGCGGTGCGCTTCCTGGGGCGGTTCATCGACAGCCGCCCGCACGACCGCATCGGGGTCGCGGCCTTCAGCACCGGCCCCTTGTTCGTGCTGCCGCTGACCGACAACCGCGAGGCGGTGGCCGCCGCCGTGCGGGCGGCGGGATTGCCCGGCCTGGCCCAGACCCATGTCGCCAAGGGCTTGGCCCTGGCCCTGTCCTATTTCGAGGGCGGCGGTTCCCCCGGCTCGCGGGCGGTGCTGCTGGTCTCCGACGGCGCGGCGGTGATCGACCGCCAGAGCGAAGCCCTGCTGCGCCGCGCCTTCGTCGAGAGCGGCGTCCGGCTGTACTGGATTTTCCTGCGCACGGCGGGCAATCCCGGCTTGTTCGAGTTGCCGGACCCCGTGGACGACACCCCGGAAGCCCGCCCGGAACGCCATCTGCATTTGTTCTTCGAGAGCTTGAATATCCCCTACCGCGCCTACGAGGCGGAAAACCCGGAAACCCTGGGCCGGGCCATGGCCGATATCGACCGGCTGGAAAACCTGCCCCTGCGCTATACCGAGACCCGGCCACGCCAGCCCCTGGGCCTATATGGCTATGTCTTGGCCCTGGTGGCCCTGGCCGGGTTGGCGGTCGCCAAATACAGCGAGGTCGAGCCATGTCCGGCGCGTTGAGACAGCGCTTGCTGCTGGGGTTGGCGCTGCTGGCCCTGTCCGGCGCGGCCTGGGAACTCGGGCGATGGCGGGCGGCGCGGGACATCGCCGCCGCCCTGGCCGAATTCGCCGCCGGACGCGATATCGGCCCGGAACGGCGCTTCGACGCGGCTTTGCCGGTGCGCCTGGCCTATGCGCTGTACCTGGGGCGGCAGGAGCGCCACGCCGACGCCCAGGCCGAATTGGCCGAATTGGCGGGCGAAGGCGATCCGGCCTTCCACGTCGGCGTCTTGTACGACCTGGGCAATGTCTATCTGCGGCAAGCCTTGGCGACGGTCGAGCGCGGCGAGCCGGGACGCGCCGCGCCCCTGGCGGAATTGGCGAAGGATGCCTACCGCCGCGCCTTGCGGATCGATCCCGGCTTCCGCGACGCCAAGTACAACCTGGAAACCGCCTCGCGCCTATTGCCGGATTTCGACCCGGTGGACAACGGCAGCGAAGCCCCGGACGAGGAAGCGGCCCGCAAGCTCTGGACGCGGGTACCGGGCTTCCCGCGTGGGTTGCCCTGATGGCGGCACGGCTGTGGCGCGATGCGGCGGGACGGCGTTTGACGGCGGCGCTGTTGCTGGCCGGGCTGGCCTGCCTGCCCTGGGGCACCGAGCGGGAACAGCCGGTGTTCAATTACATCGCCGTGGTGGACATCACCCGCAGCATGAATGTCGAGGATTACCGGATCGATGGCGCGCCGGTCAGCCGTTTGGACTTCGTGAAGCGGGCCTTGCGCGGGGCGGTGGCCGGACTGCCCTGCGGTTCGCACTTCGGCCTCGGCGTCTTCACCGAGCGCAGCGCCGCCCTGCTGTTCGAGCCCATCGAAACTTGCGCGGGCTTCCCGGCCATCGCCGCCGCCCTGGACCGGCTGGATTGGCGCATGGCCTGGGCCGCCGATAGCCGTATCGCCGCCGGGCTGCTGAATACCCTGGAAAGCCTGGCCCGCTACGACGCCGACCTGGTGTTCGTCACCGACGGCCAGGAAGCCCCGCCGCTCAATCCGCGCTACCGGCCCCGCCTCGACGCGGTGCGCGGGAAGATGCGCGGGCTGGTGCTGGGGGCGGGGGGCTTGGTGCCCATGCCCATCCCCAAATTCGACGAGGCGGGCCGCCAAACCGGGTTCGTATCCCCGGACGAGGTGCCGCACCGTTCCACCTTCGGCCTGTCGGAAATGGCCCCGGAACAGATCGAGGGCTACCACGCCCGCAACGCGCCCTTCGGCAACGCCACGGTCGCGGAAACCGAGCATCTTTCGGCCCTGCGCGAGGATTACCTGCGCCAACTCGCCGCCGAAGGCGGGCTGGAATATCGCCGCCTCCTGGGCGGGGAAGGTTTGGGCCACGCCTTGTTGCGCCCGGAGTTGGCCCGAACGGCACGGGTCCGGACCGGGCTTTCCCATTGGCCCGCGGGCTTGGCCCTGGCCGCCTTGGTGGCGGCGTATGGGGTGGGCCGCGGCAGGACGACCATCGGCGATTGGACAGGCCGCGTCAAGGCGGCCATCGACGGTTGGAAGGCCCGGCCCTTCCGCCCGCGCAGGGCTGTTTTTCACGAAGAGGAGCGATAACCCCCATGTTGAAACTTGTACGCCCGGTCCTGGCCGGTGCCGCCTATCTGGCCGCGTTCAGCGCCGCCGCCCATGGCCCGACCCCGCAAAAGGTGGTCGAAACGGTCGAGATCGCCGCGCCCATCGACAAGGTGTGGCAGGCGGTCGAGGACTTCGGCGGCATCGCGGTCTGGAATCCCGCGCTCAAGGCCAGCGAAGGCAACGGCAACCAGCCCGGTGCCAAGCGCATCCTGACCTTCGCCAATGGCGAGAAGCTGGAGGAGGACTTGGACACCTACGACCCCGCCGCCCACGAATACGACTACCGCATGAGCCACGCCAACACCGCCGCGCTGCCGGCCAGTTCCTATTCGGTGGTGTTCCGGCTCACGCCGACCGGCCAAGGCACCCAGGTCGAATGGAAAAGCCGCTTGTACCGGGGCGATACCGGCAACGAACCGCCACCGAATTTGACCGACGAGGCGGCGGTCGAGGCGATGCGGAATTTCTTCCAAACCGGCCTCAAGCAGCTCAAGGCCCGGTTGGAAAAGGCGAATTGAACGCCGCGTGCGGAGCCGCGCCCGCGCCCGCACGGGACCAGGATTTCCCGCTGGAAACCGGGAAGACGCGCCGCCCCAGGGCGGGCAATGGCGCGGCCCGTGGGCAGGGACCGTCCACAGGCCGCATTGTGAATCCACTTCGACGAGGTACCCCATGATCTGGGAAACACCGGCCTACACCGATCTGCGTTTCGGTTTCGAGGTCACGATGTACATCTACAACCGCTGATCCAAAGCCCGCCGCAAACAGGCAAGGGACGCCGGGTTCCGGCGTCCTTCCCATTCACCCACCCCGCGGAGCCACGCCGTGACACCGAACCGACCCCTTCCCAGCTTGCTCGCCGGACTGCTGCTGGCCGTCCCCCTGGCCCAGGCCCAGGAATACCGCCATCCCTCGGGCTTCGAGCCCAAGCCGGTGTTCGAGGACGAAGCCCCGGCCCGCAAGCCTTACCCAGCCCAGCCGCCGACACCCGCCGCCGCGCCGCCGACCCCGGCCAGCCCGCCGCCGGTGGCCAAGGCCGCCGAGAATCCCCGCCAGCCCGCCGCCCTGGCCGGACACCCCACGCCGCCCCCGACCGAAACCCTACGCGAACCGGGCCAGGGCCATCACGACCCGTCCCATGCCCGGCCCACGCCGCTCGTCGAAGACGAAATACCGGCCCGCAAACCCTATCCGCCCCAGCCGGTCCCGGCGGCAGCGGCACCGGCACCGGCCCTATCCCAGCCGAAAGCGCCCACGACCACGGCCCCGCAGGCTTCCGCCAAGCCGGATCAAGCGCCCAAGCGCTACGCGGTGGCTTCCGCCAGGCCGGACGAACCGCCCAAGCGCCGCCCGGTGGCTCCCGTCCAGCCGGATGAACCGCCCGCGCCGGCGCTGGAACCGGCCCCCGCAGTTCCCGCCCCGTCGGCGAATCCGCTGGTGGAATACTACCCCTTCGGCTTGATCGCCCTCGCCCTGGCGGGCTGGGTCGCCTGGAATATCCGTAGCGCGGCCCGCGACTCCGAGGCCGGTCCCAAGGACCACCCGGCGGTACCGGCGAACCCATCCGGCCCGACCGGGGTGGCGCGTTATCTGAGTCGATTGGAAGCCACGGCGAAGGCGGAGCAAGGCACCGGGGTGGCCCGCTATCTGAGCCGCTTGGCGGCGGGGACGAAACCGGCGGATTCCTGAACCGGGCATTCCAGGCGGAATAGCGGGTCGTGACCCCAGGAACGCGCCACGACCCAGCGGCAGGGATCAGACCACCAGGAAGTCGCCGGCCGCGAGGGCGGCCACGCCGGTCAATTGCACGAATTGCACGGCGGCCCCCGGACCCGAAGCATCCGCGTCGTAATAAAGCTTGCCGGCGCCGAACAACAGGTAATCATCGCCGTCCAGGGCCGTCGTCCCCGCGACCAGGGAGCCGGGATTCAACGCGCCCACCGCCAGGGATTGGAACACGGCGTGGTCCAGCACCAACTGATCGATACCGGATTTGAAATCGCCGAGGGTGTCGAGATTGGCCGCAGCATCGAGCGGGGTTTCAAAATAGAACTTATCGGCCCCCGCCCCGCCCACCAGGATATCGTTGCCGCCATTGCCGTGGAACGCATCGGTGGCCGCGCCCCCCACCAGCATGTTGTTGCCGTTGTTGCCGGTATATTCCACGCCGACCTTCAACGCCGCGCCGTTGACGTTGATGGCGTCGGTGCCGGTGGTGACGGCGGTCAACGCGCCCGCCGCCATTTGGTCCTGGGTGCTGGGATACAGGGCGGAATCACGCGGCGCGTTGGTCCCGATAGTGACCTTCTCGATGGCGATGAAATTGTCCGGGGTCAGGGTCACGGTGCTTTCGATGGGCGTCACCGCGCCGCCCGTGGCGGTGATCCTGAGTTCGTCGAGGCCGTTGCCGCCGTCCATCACATCCCCGGCCACGAGTTCCGCCGAGCCGTCGCTGGCCTTGCCCACGGTAAAGGTTCCGCCATTGGCCGTGGTCGCCAAGCGGGTCACCAGGAAAATATCGCCGCCCTCCTCCCCATAAAGCTGGTCGGCCCCTTCGTTGCCGACCAATAGGTCGTTGCCGTCCCCGGCATGGACGGTGTCGTTGCCCAGGCGCGGCGTGATGTATTCGGTGCCGTCGCCGCCCAGGATGTCCTCGCTGGCGGCGGTGCCGTCATAGCGCACATCGCCGCCATTGAAGTGGATGGCGACCTCCACATTCTTGAACAGATAGCCGGTGCTGGCGTCGTCCAATTGGAAATCCGCGCCATCCGCCACTTCGATGGTCAAGGTTTCCACCCTGCCCCCGGCGACCCCTTCCACCAGCAGGCCAGGATTCAGGGTTTGGCCGCCCACGGTGTATTCCAGGGAATCCAGGGCGGTCTCGAACTGTTCCGAGGACATCGTGAGGTTGACGCCCTTGCCCAATTGGATTTTCTCGATATGGGTGAATTGCAGCTCGGAGATATCCATGGACTTTTGGATATAGAGGGTATCCTGGCTGGCATAGCCGATCTGGGCGGTCAGGGTACTGCCCGAATAAACCACCTGGGCATCGGAAATCTGATCGTCCGTGCCGCCATCGATAATCCGGCCCGCCACCGGTGCCTGTTTGAAATAAAAGCTGTCGCTGCCCTCGCGGCCATCCAGATGGCCCGGTCCCTTGATATTCAAGAATATATTATCCTGGGAGAGGTCTATCGCCGCTTTGCTCGAAGCCTGGGATTTTGTTGTCATAAGAACCTTTTCCAAATGCGTTAGAAGTGCCTGGGAATATTGGGAAAACCCAGCCCTGACCAGGGCGCTGGATTTTTATTGATTTTATATCCCGAAACAATGGGAGGTTTTCCCGAATATCTCGGGAAAACCTCCAAAACCGGGCATAACGGGTGCGGGGCGGACTCAATACCGATACTCGATCCCGGCCCAGAACCCCCTGGGCGCTCCCGGCGCCACCATGGTCGTATTCAGCCAATCATTGGAGTTGTAGTTCCACCCGCTCGGGCCGGTCGTGCCCTGGTCGCGGGGCGAAAAGGGATTGATCCCCAAACGGCCCGCCGTGAAATAACCCTTGTCGAACAGGTTGTTGACCAGGGCGAAAACCGACAGGCCCGGCACGATTTCATAGCTGGTCTTGAGGTTGAACACGACATAGCCCGCCACGCTGCCGACATTGGTGAAAGGCCGGTTCGGGACATAGGCGTAGCCGGTGCCGGTGGAGCGCCGCACATATTCGTATTCGCCGGCCCGATGGTCGTTGTTCTCGTTGCCCCGGACGAAGGAGGACGAATGGGCGATCATGGTCAGGCCGAAATCCCATTCCGGGGTCAGGTGCAGGTTCAGCGACAGGTTCACGTTGTGCAGGGGCACGCCCGGAATCCGGTCCCCCGGATCGACCCGGATCATGTCCTGGAGCGCCGCCGTGGGACGGCCCTGGGCGTCGTAGGCCACTTGCGAGGGCGTCGCGACCTGGGCGCTGCTGTTATAGGGGCTCAGCATGAACAGCGTCGATTGGAAACTCGCGTCGGTGTAGCCATAGCCGAAACGGAGGTCGGCGATGCCCAGCTTGCCCGACAAGCCCAATTCGATCCCCTGCCGCCGGGTGTCGCCGATGGTGTCGAAGAAACTGCGGGTGGCGGTGACGCCGACCAGATAGATATCGTTGCTCAGGTCGGTGCGGTAGACCCCGGCGTTCCATTCCCAATCGCGGAACAGCTTGCCGCGCAGCCCGAATTCGTAGGTGCGGGCGAAAATCTGCGGCAGGAACGGATCGCCCGACAACGTGGTGGGCAGGGTGCAGGCACCGCCTATCGAGGCGAGGCTGCGCGGGACTTGCGGCGACTTGGGGTCGCTGGGGTCCTGGGCCACCAGGGTCGAATCGTAGGCGCACCCCAGTTCGACGCTGGACGGGGTGCGGGTGCCCTGGCTCCAATTGAAATACAGGTTCAAATCCTCGACCGGCAGGACGCTGATGCCCACAGAGGGGTTGAAGGCGTTATAGGCGAATTCTTCCGAGGTGGGCCGCTCGCTGTATTGGCCCAGGCCGTAATAGGGGTCTTGCGACAGCCAGACATCGCGGTCCCAATTGGCCTTGAGGTTGTAGTTGGGCTGGGCCGGGCAGGAGGCCGGGTCGGCGCTGGGACAGACCACCACGGTGGGCCGGTAGGTGTCGAGGTCGAGGATATCGGCCAGATTGTCGTAGCCGGCCCGGCTCCGCGCCTTGAGCCGGTTCTTGACGCGGGTATGGTTGAAGCGCCCGGCCAGGCTCAGATGCACATTCTCCCAGGGCGAGAAGGTTTCGCTGAAATAACCGCCATAGATGATCGACTGCCCGGAGAACACGTTGTTGCGGATATCCTCCTGGGACGCCGTGAACACCGGGTCGATCCGGGCGGGATCGGCATAGACGCGGTGGGCGGCGTCCATCAAGCCCAGGCGCTGGCTGCTCTCGAAATCGGAAGCGGTGGAATCCACCGAGCCGCCGACCATGAACTTGTGCCGCGGCAGGTTCCAATTCAATTGCAGGGCCGCGCCGTCGGTGATCTGGCCGATATCGGTCTTGTTCAACACACCGATGGGCGTGCCGTCCACCCAACCCCGCGACGACAGGCCCGCCGCCTGGTTGCGCCGGTCGCCGGCCGCGCCGTTGCGCGGGCCGGAAGCGGCGGACACCGGCTGGTAATTGGCCCGGCCACAGCTGTCGCCATTCAAGGGCGGCACCAAGGTCACGGAGTCGCGGTTCTTGGCGTTGACCAGCGCGTTGACGCTGCCCGCGTCGATCACGCCGTCCTGGTCGCGGTCGAAAGCGTAATCGGGCACGCCGTCGTGGTTGATATCCTGGTACTGGCAGACCGGCTGGCCGTTGGTGGTACCGTCGGCGACCAGGGGGTTTGACCAGCCGTTCTCCATCTCGCGGAAATCTTCGTAGACATCGCCCGCCACGGTGTTCCGGCTGCTATCGCGGCGGTAGATCTGCCCGGTCAGATTGAACTGCCCGGTGAAGCGGTATTCCCCACCCAGGGTGTACTGTTGCAGATTGTTATGGGTCTGGTCCGGCGAACTGAACACGGCCTGGGGGCGTTCCTCGTAGAGTTCCGTGGGTACCAGCCCGTTGCCCAGCAGGTCGTTGCCGATCAGGAGCGCCGCCGCCCTGAGGTTGAACTGCTCGCCGCGCCAGTCCACCCGCGCGAAGCCTTGCAAAACCTGGGTGGGCGAATTGTCGCGCCAGCCGTCCTCCGAGAAGCCATTGAACGACAGGAAGCCGCCCAACACGCCGTTGTTGGCCCCCGCCGCCAATTGCCCCTGCTTCCGTCCCCACGACCCGCCCTGGAAGCTGACATCGACGCCGGGATCGTCGAAACCGTTCTTGGTGCGCAGCACCAGGGCACCACCCAGGGTGTTCAAGCCGAACAAGGGATTGGAACCCGGAAACACCTCCACGCTCGACAAGGCGTTCAGCGGGATCAAATCCCAATTCACCACATCGCCGAAGGGTTCGTTGACGCGCACGCCGTCGAGGAACACCGACAAGCCCTGCGGCGTGCCGATCTGCGGCGAGGCCGAAAAGCCGCGGTAGCTGATATCCATCTGGAACGGATTGCCCTGGTAATCGTTGACGTTCACCGATTGCAGCTTGCTGTTCATCAGTTCGCCCAGGCTGTTGGCGCGGGATTGCTTGATGTCCTCGCTGGTGAGGGTTTGCACGTTGCCGGGGATTTGTTCCTTTTCCAATTCCAGCCCGCCGAGGGGTCCGACTTGGGTGGTGGGCTTGTGCGCGGAGACCTCGACTTCCTCCAATTGGACGGCCCCGCCCGCCTCCAACGGCGCGGGTTCGCCCGCTTCCACCGGCTCGGCCAGCACCGTCCCCGGCCATTGGATCGCCCCGGACAGCATCGCCACGGCCACCGTCCGGCCCCCCCCCGAACACGCTGACAATATTCTCCCCATTATCCCGATTGCCGACCTTATCGATAAGAATCCCCAGAAAGCCATAAATACCATCACCTATATTATGTGATGGTATTTTTAAACTCCCAAGTTGCTTTTTATTATAGGGTTGCATTTTTATCGATTATTGGCAACAGGAAGATTTCCCGGTTGATTCGAGGAAAAAATCCCAATCATATTAGGGATGCCATCCTATTGCCTTGCCGACATGATTCATTACCCTATGCGGCCAAGCAAAAATATCGCCGGATCGATGTCCGTGGACACGTTGGGGCACGGTGCCACAGGGGCATCATATGATGAACTCCCTAGGCAACCCTGGGAGCGACGACGGAAGCCTGGAGCGCGGACTTTAGTTTGCGCGGGGCCATCCATTGGGCAGGCCAAAGCCCGCCCACCAGGAAACCCTATCTCGCGGCACCCAACATCGTCTTATAACAACCCGGCCCAGCCTGATTTCGCCATCAAACCCAATCCTGTTCCAAATGCCCGATGAACCCGCCGAAGCCCGCCAATAAAGCCCCCGCCAACCCGCGCCATACCGGGGCAAACCCTGTTGGCGGACCGGGATGGATACCTCTTATCTTTGGAGTATTTTTGCTGGGTGCGGTGTTGGCGGTGACGATGGAAAGCCACGTGGATTCATCCCTAGGCGACACATCGCCCGCCAGCGCCGGGCCGGTCCACTCCCGAGCGGCAACACCACGCCCATCCGCCAAAACGGGCCGGAACGCCGAACCGGCGATATCCGGGCTACAAGCCGGGTCCGAACCCGCGCCCGTGCCACCCAAGCCGGCGAAGCGGGAACCGGGAACCTTCCGGGGCGATTGGGGCGAGACCCCGACCTATCAAAAGAACGACCGGGTGAATTACCAACGGGCCGGCTACCTCAGCCTCCAGGACGACAACCACAACCAGCCGCCGGATATGGCCCCGGATTTCTGGAAGCGGGTCAGGCCAGCCCCGGCCAGCCCTGAGGCGGCCTGCCAACATCCAGGACCGGGGGCGCAATTGGGGGAATGCGATTTCACGGAAGCGGTCAGCCTGAACGGCCTGGACCTGAGCGGGGCGGACCTGTCCAAGGCCCGGTTGAGCGGGGATTTGGGCGCGGCCAACCTGAGCGGGGCCAATCTGAGCGGGGCGGCGGTGCTGGGCACGTTGACCATCGGCCCGGAGACCCGGCTGGACCATGCCAATCTCTCGGGACTGCAATCCGGCGGCAACAACCCCCTGGTCGCCGAACGCGCCGACCTCACCGGCACCGATTTTTCCAAGGCCACGCTGTACGGCGCCCACCTGCGCGCCGCCACCCTGGACAACGCCAACCTGTCCGGGGCCACGCTGACCGGCGCGGACCTCACCGGAACCCGCCTGGACAAGGCCGATTTACGCGGCAGCGACCTGAGTTTCGCCCAATTGGCGACGGCCCGACTCCCAGGGGCCAGCCTCGCCCAGGCTGATCTGACCCAGGCCGATTTGAGCGGGGCCGATTTCTCCGGGGCCGGTTTGGGTGCCGCCAACCTGGCCGGTGCCCAGATCGCCGGGGCGGATTTTTCGGGGGCCGATTTGCGCGGGGCCAACTTCGCGGACGCGCAAGGGGCCGATACCGCCCAGGTGGACGCTCGAACCGACTTCACCGGGGCGGTCTGTCCCGATAGCGCGAGGGTGGACGGCGTCCAGGCCACCACCTGCGTGGGACATGGCTTCTGAGTCCACATCCCCGCTTGCCCGGCAGCCCGGCCCGCCTTGGGGAGTTTCTTCAACCCGATAGGGAATAACCACAATGAACGATATGCTCATCAGAATGGCCGTCGCCGCCGTCGGTCTCGGCGCGGCGGCGAACGCCCTGGCCACCGGCTTCGTGACCCTGCCCGCCACCGGCTTGGCCGTGCCGGGCGGCACCTCCGCCTATGCCAGTTGCAATACCACCGGCGATTTCGGCTCCAACCCCAACGGCTCGACCCCGCCCACGACCAAGGCCAACAACACCTGCGCCATTTTCCGCGCCGACGACAACACGCCGCCCCTGGCCGGCTATGTCCGCAAGGCGTCGGTCACGCGCAATATCGTGATGAAGAACGGCTATACCAATAACACCAGCGTCACCGTCGGCACGGTGATCGACGAGGTGTGGCGCAGCGGCACCAGTTGCATCTATGCCGCCAAAATCAGGCTGGACAACGTCGATTACGACCGCCGCAGCGCCAGCCCCGGCAAGCAATATTTCGAGATCAACGACTTCCTGCGGGCCGGTTTCAAGAACCGCGGCCCGGTCGCCGCCGCCTACCACTTCAGCAAGTCCCAACCCGCCGCCGACGACGTGCTATACCGGGCCGGCTTGACCTACACCTCGGTCGTCCACGAACCGGGCGACCCCGCCCAGCCCTTGACCAAGTTCGCCCCCATCAGCCCCAACTGGGTGGATTTCACCTCGGATGTGAATTTCCTGGACCCCGATGGCTCCTCGGTGCGCGATTCGTCCTGGTTCTTCGTGCGTAGCGCCTGCACCTCGGCGGCACCGGCCGAACTGGCCGGCGCGTTGCGCTTCCGCCAGATGGGCCAGGAAGACCAACCCTTGATCGAGGTCAGCATCCCCGGCTTCGCCCCGGCCAACGCCAATACCAATCCCTAGGGTTTTGGGCCATAGGCCGTAGGGGCGGGTTTATCCACCCGTCCATCCGCCCCTACAGATTCGATCCGTATCTCCAAATGTCCGGCCTTCCATCAATCCAGGACACATCGATGAATCTCCGCAAAATCCCCGCTTCCTTCCCGCTGCTTTCCGCCTTGGCCCTGTCCGCCCTGGCTTTCCATCCCGTGGCCGAGGCCGCCCGCGTGCCCATGGCGTTCAACGGCACCTGGGACGCGGGCATCAAATACCGCAAGGGCGATGTCGTGATCCACAACAACGCGATCTACCAAAGCCTGGCCGGCAAGAACCTTGGCGTCGAACCGGGCACCAATGGCGGCAAATGGCAGCTGGTGCTGGCCCAATCCAGCGGCGGCACCACGCCCACCCCGGCCGGGCAGGACTGCACGAAACCCAGCGTCGGCGGCAATCTGGCCGGTTGCGACCTGCGGGGGGCGGCGGCCAAGCTCAAGGACCAGAAACTCGGCGGCATCAACCTGACCGGGGCCTTCCTGGATGGCGATATCGGCGGCGTCGATCTGACCGGCGCCCTCTTGCGCGGTGCCGTGCTGGGCACGTCCTATGCCGACGGCAAGCTGTTATCCCTCACCCTGGGCACGGGCGCGGTCTTGAATTTCGCCGACCTGACCGGCGCGACCTCGGGCTCCGGCAACACGCCCTTGATCGCGCCGGGGGTGTCGTTCAAAGGGGCCACCCTGGCCGCGGGCAGTTTCCCCAGCGCCCAACTCAAAGGGGCCGACCTGAGCCTGACCGCGATGGACAATATCGACCTGAGCGGCGCGGACCTGTCCGGCGCCATCGTCATCGGTGCCCGGATCGGCAACGGCGTTTTGTTCGCCTGCGATCTGTCCGGGGCCAATTTCGAGGGGGCCAACCTGGAGCGGGCCAATTTCGACACGGCCAAACTGGTGTCCGCGACCCTGACCGGGGCCAACCTGCGCGGGGCCAACCTGGGTTCCGCCGATCTGACCGGGGCTTATCTCGGCAATGCCAACCTGGCCGGGGCGGTCAACGGCGAAACCGCCCTCCTCGGCACCGACCCGGTCACGGGCCAAACCACCGAGTTCGAAGGCGCCATCTGCCCGGATGGGGTCAAGGTCGATGGCCTCGCCGCCACCACCTGCCTGGGCCATGGCATCGGCACGCCCTGAGCGGCTGTGCCGGACCTAGGACCATGGATCGAGAGCGGCCCACCATCGGGAAAAATTCCCGGCCATAAAAAGGAATTTCTCCTATATGGCGTAGGGCGCTTATCTCTTACCCTTGGGCGCGGGGCGCGGTTCGGGCCGCGCCCCGCCTCCCGCGTCAGAAATATCAGCGCCCACACAGCCCATGATCCAAAACACTTTCAAAACAAGCCCTTATGCGGAAACGGCGGGGATGCCGGCGGTCCGGTTCCCGGCCTGGGCCTTGGGCCTCCTCATGGCGTCCACCGCCCTGGCCGGGGAACCGGAACCGGGCGCGGAAGACCCGGCCAAAGCCCTGGAACTCCCCGATGTCGAAGTGGTGGGCATCACCCCCTTGCCGACCCTGGGATTGCCGGCCAGCGAGGTGCCCGGCAATGTGCAGTCGGTGGAGGACGAGCAGATGGACCGGCAGGAATCCTTGAACCTGCCCCGGTTCATGAACCGCAACCTCAACAGCGTCAACATCAACGACGTGCAGAGCAATCCCTGGCAGCCGGACGTCACCTACCGCGGCTTCAGCGCCTCGCCCCTGATCGGCACGCCCATCGGCCTCGCGGTCTACCAGGACGGCGTCCGCATCAACGAACCCTTCGGCGACACGGTGAACTGGGACTTGATCCCGCAATCGGCCATCGCCAACCTCGACCTGATTCCTGGCTCCAACCCCTTGTTCGGGCTGAACGCCCTGGGCGGCTCGCTGTCGATCCGCACCAAGAGTGGCCGCACCCATGCCGGCACCCAGGCCGAATTCAACGGCGGCTCGTTCGGACGGAAGACCTTCGAGTTCGAGCATGGCGGCTCCAAGGACGAATTCGATTGGTTCGTCACCGGCAATGTCGCCGAGAACGACGGCTGGCGCGACCATTCCCACAGCAATGTGCACCAGTTGTTCGTGAAGCTGGGCTGGGAGAACGAAACCACCGACGTGGACCTCAGCTACACCTTCGCCAACAACAGCCTGACCGGCAACGGTCCCCTGCCCTACAGCCTGTTGCAGGCCAACCGCAACTCGGTCTACACCTACCCCGACACCACCAAGCCCGACCTCAGCTTCTTGAACCTCAAGGCCAGCCACGAGTTCTCCAAGGATTGGCTGCTGGCGGGCAACGCCTATTACCGCAGCAATGTCATCGATACCTTCAACGGCGACGTGGCCGAGGATTGCGAGCAGTTCGCGACCTATGCCGAGTGTTTGAACGAGGACGGCGAACTATCGCCCTCCGCCGTCAACCGCCGCTCGCGCAGCAACGAGGACGGCACCGGGGCGCAGGTGCAATTGAGCTATCTGGGCGACCTATTCGCGCTCAAGAACAACTTCACCTTCGGCACCAGCTACGACTACGGCCACACCGATTTCACCCAGTCCGAGCAGGCGGCGGCCTTCACTTCGAGCCGGGGCACGGTGGGCCTGGGAGCCGCGGAGCAAACCACCCACGCCAAGGCCACCAACCAATATGTCGGCGTGTTCGCCACCGATACCCTATCGCCCACGCCCTGGCTGCACTTCAACGCCGCCGGACGCTGGAACCAAGCCGAGATCGAGCTATCGGGCTATGGCACCGACGAGGAAGGCGGACGCACCTCGCTGGCCGGCCACCACACCTTCAACCGCCTGAACCCCTCGGCGGGTTTCACCCTGCAACCCTTGGACGCCTTCGCCGCCGATGGCGGGCCGGTCAAGGAGATGACCTTCTATGGCAATTACAACGAGGGTTTCCGCGTCCCGACCCCGGTGGAACTGACCTGCGCCGACCCCGAAGCGCCTTGTTCGCTGCCCAACAGCTTCATCGCCGACCCGCCCTTGAAGCCGGTGGTATCGAACACCTTCGAGGTGGGTTTGCGGGGCAAGCTGGGCGAGGACATCCGCTGGACCACGGCGCTGTACCGCACCGAATTGAGCAACGACATCATGTTCATCAATGTCGGCGGCAGCGGCTTGACGCGGGGCTATTTCCAGAACGTCGGCAACACCCTGCGGCAGGGCGCGGAAGTGGGCTTGCAGGGCGGCCATGGCGGCTTCAACTGGTACATCAATTACAGCTTCATCGACGCCACCTACCAGACCCACGCCACCTTGCAAAACGCCTTGGGACCGGAGACCGTCAGCCCCGGCGACCGGATTCCCGGCATCCCGCAGCAATTGGTCAAGCTGGGCGCGGAGTATGAAATCCTGGACGGCTGGTTCTTCGGCGGCGACCTGCAATACGCCTCCAGCCAATACCTGCGCGGCGACGACCAAAACGTGCTGCCACAGGTGCCCGAATACACGGTGGTCAACCTGCATACCCGCTACAAGGTCGAGGAGCATGTGGAGCTATTCGCCATGGCCAACAACGTGTTCAACACCGACTACTCCAATTTCGGCGTGGTGAACCGCAATTTCTTCACCGGGGCACCGGATGGCGGCACGCCGGAACGCTTCCTCGGACCGGGCGCGCCCATCGGCGCTTGGGCGGGGGTGCGGGTGCATTTCGATTAGCCCCGCCCCGCCCGCGAAGTTTCCGCCGCACCGAGAATGGCGGATCGAAAAAACCGTCTAAGCCAGCACCGGACCCCGAATCCAATCCCGGCCCCGGCCCCCTCAACGGGCCGGGGTCGGTTCGGGACCGCCCGGCGCCACATCCCACGGACGGGATGACCCCACACAAATCCACGGCGAGGAATGGACCCATGCCGATACCCGCTCCCGAATCCAGCCGATCCAATCCCGCACCGACCCGCGTCCGTGCGATCCTCAACCCGGCCGCCGGCTCCCGCCAGGATGTGCGGGACGCCCTGGAACAAGCGTTCGCGGCGCGGCCCGACCTCCATTGGGAAATCCTGGAAACCCAGGCCGGGGACGACGCCCGCCGGTTCGCGGCGGAAGCGGTGGCGCTGGGCCACGACCTGGTCATCGCCTGCGGCGGCGACGGCACCGTGATGGAAGTCGCCGCGGGCCTGAAAGACAGCCCGGTGGCCCTGGCGATCATTCCCTGCGGGACGGCCAACGTCCTGGCCAAGGAACTGGACCTTCCCGATAGCGTGGAAGCGGCGCTGGCCCTGGCCCTGGACCCGGCGGCGGCGATCCGGGCGGTCGATATGGGTTGCGTCGATGGCCGCTTGTTCTTGCTGCGGGCGGGTATCGGCTACGAAGCCCTGTACAACCTCGAAACCTCCCGCGAGGAGAAGGCGCGTTTGGGGCGCTGGGCCTATCTGCTGGCGGCGCGGCGCGCCCTGGCCCGGTTGCGCGAAGTCCGCTACGCCATCACCATCGACGGGGAAACCCATACCACCCGCGGCATCACCTGCATGATCTGCAATTCCGCCGGGGTGGGCATCGCTTCGCTGCGGATGGCCGGTTGCGCCAGCGTCGGCGACGGCCTGCTGGACGTGATCGTGCTGCGCGGCTTCGGACTGGCCCAGATCGCACGCTTCCTCGCCAGCTTGGTCCATAGCCTGCTGCCCTTCCTGCGCGACAATCCGCCACCGCTGGAAGACTATTGGCAAGCCCAAACCATCACCGTGGAATGCAGCCGCCGCCAATGGATGACCCTCGACGGCGAGCCGTTCAAGCAGTCCAAGCAGTTCACGGCCAGCGCCGTGCCCCAGGCCGTGCGGGTGCGGGTGCCGGCGGCGGCGGTGGAACCGGTCCCATGAGGCGCGAAGGCTCGATCCAGACCGAGTTGAGGCGGCTCGGCACCATGCTCCACAGCCATGGGCCTTATCTGACGCTCCTGGCCGGACTCGACAAAGCCTGGCGCTGGCTGACGGGAGCGCCGATCTGGTGTTTCAGCGGGGTCGCTCCGGGCATCCTGTTGGGCGGACAGCCCGCCCGCCGTATCGTCAGCCAGATGTACCGGCGCGGCGTGACTGGCGTGGTGAACCTCCGCGCCGAGTACGACTCCGTCCAGGAAGTGGGTGGCACCGGGCTGGATTATCTGTTCTTGCCGGTGGCGGACAACCATGCGCCCAGCCTCGACCAATTGCGGCAAGGCGTGGCCTTCATCCGCCGGGCGGTCGCGCAGGGGGGAAAGGTTTATATCCACTGTTGGGAGGGATTGGGCCGCGGCCCCACCTTGGCGGCGGCCTGGCTGGTCAGCGCGGGGGATGCGCCGACGGTGGCCTGGGAGCGGGTGCGGAAAGTCCGGCCCTTCATCCGGCCCACGGCGGGACAGGTGCGGAGGATCGAGGAATTCGCGGCCGGGCTGCGGCGCTAGGGCATTACGTTATTTGGGTGGATACGTACTCCATGCCCACCGGGATAGCGCGGAAGCGTGGGCTGAGCGCACCCAAACCGAAAGCGCCCAGGGTCCGGGGCGGCTCGATCCAAGCCACCCCGGACTTGCGGGGATATAGCGCCTATAAGTCGCCCAAGTCCTTATCCGTCACCGCCCCTTCCGAGGCCGAGGACACCAGCTTGGCGTATTTCGCCAGCACGCCCTTGGTATAGCGCGGCGCGGGCCGTTGCCAGCGGCTCAAGCGCTCGGCGATTTCGGCATCGGACAGGTGCAGGGTCAACTCGGCCTGCTCGGCGTCGATGGTGATGCCATCGCCATCCCGAACAATCGCCAAGGGACCGCCGACATAGGCTTCCGGGGTGATATGCCCGACCACGAAGCCATGGGTGCCGCCGGAAAAGCGCCCGTCGGTGATGAGCGCCACCTCCTTGGCCAAGCCCTTGCCCATCACGGCGGAAGTCGGCGACAGCATCTCGCGCATTCCGGGACCGCCCTTCGGCCCTTCGTAGCGGATCACGATCACATCGCCCTTTTGCACGGTGCCGTCGAGGATGGCTTTCAACGCCAGTTCCTCGCACTCGAACACCCGCGCCTTGCCGGTGAAGCTCAAGCCTTCCTTGCCGGTGATCTTCGCCACCGCGCCTTCCGCCGCCAGGTTGCCCCGCAGGATGACGAGGTGGCTGTCCTTTTTGATCGGGTTGGACAAGGGGCGGATCATGTCCTGGCCCGCCGGGTAATCCGGGGCTTCGGCCAGGTTCTCGGCCAGGGTCTTGCCGGTCACGGTCAGGCAATCGCCATGCAGCAGCCCCTGCGCCAGCAACACCTTCATCAAGGGCTGGATGCCGCCGATTTCGACCAGTTCGGCCATGGCGTAGCGGCCACTGGGCTTGAGGTCGGCCAGCATCGGGACGTGCTTGCCGATGCGGGTGAAATCGTCCAGGCTCAAATCCACACCGCAGGCATCGGCCATCGCCAAGAGGTGCAGCACGGCGTTGGTGGAGCCGCCCAGCGCGATGACCACGGTGATGGCGTTCTCGAACGCCGGTTTGGTCATGATATCCAGCGGACGGATACCCGCCTCCAACAATTTCAACACCTGCGCCCCGGCCCGCTCGCAATCGCGCTGCTTGTCGGCGGAAATGGCGGCCTGGGCCGAACTGCCAGGGAGGCTCATCCCCAAAGCCTCGATGGCCGAGGCCATGGTGTTGGCGGTGTACATGCCGCCGCAGGAACCGGGACCGGGAATGGCCTTGGCTTCGATGGCCTTGAGTTCGGCGTCGTCGATGCGGTCGTTGGCGCGGGCGCCGACCGCCTCGAACACCGAGACGATATCCAGCTTCTTATCGCCATGGCAGCCGGTGAGGATGGTGCCGCCGTAGACGAACACCGCCGGGCGGTTCAGCCGCGCGATGCCGATCAGGCAGCCGGGCATGTTCTTGTCGCAGCCGCCGATGGCGACCAAGCCGTCGAAGCCCTGGCAACCCACCACGGTCTCGATGGAATCGGCGATCACCTCCCGCGACACCAGGGAATATTTCATGCCCTCGGTGCCCATGGAAATGCCGTCGGAAATGGTGATGGTGTTGAAAACCACCGCCTTGCCGCCGTTGCCGTCCACGCCCTGGGCGGCATCGTCCGCCAGCTTGTTGATGTGCATATTGCACGGCGTCACCATGCTCCAGGTCGAGGCGATGCCGATCTGGGGCTTCTTGAAGTCGGCGTCGGTGAAACCCACCGCGTGCAGCATGGCGCGGCTGGGGGCGCGTTCCATGCCATCCACCACCTGGGCGGAAAAGGCGCGGGGATCGTTGTCGGTGCTACTCATCTCTCATCTCCGAAGGTAAGGACCACCGGGCGGAAGCCCGGATATCAAAAGGAATCCCAACTGGCTTTCTTGCGCCAACTGAGCTTGGGCAGGACCACGCCCAGCAGCATCCCGGCGAACAAAACGCCCGCCCCGATCATGAACCAGCCCTGGCGGTAGTCGCTTTCCAAGGCGGTTTTCTCGCGGCGCAGGGTTTCCACGTCGCGTTCCAGCTCGATCACGTATTGCTGGAGGCGGTCGCGCTCGTCCTGGATTTGGACGGCGTTGGCGGAGGCTTGGCGGATGGCGATCAACTCGGTGTTGAGGCGCTCGATCTCGGCCCGGTGCTGGCGGCCGACATGGTCCAAGCCTTCCTTGCCGGATTGGACGGCGACCAGTTCCTCCTTGAGGCGGCGGTTGTCGTCCTGCACCGCCATCAGCTTGCGGCGGGCCTCGTCCAACTGGGAGCGGATCAGGGGTTCGGTGGTGAGATAGCGGGTCAGCACCCAGCCATCCTCGCCGTTCTCCAACTTCACCAGGGAATAGCCGGTGTCGTAGTTGTCGCCCATGATGGTCACCGGCGTGCCGGAAGGGATCATCTTCAGCACCTTGTGCTGTAGGGTCTGCCCGGCGCGCATCTGCACTTCCAGCTTGTCGGTGATGTACCCTTTCTTGGGAGCGGGGGCGGGCGCGGCCTGCGCGGCCAGGGCGAACCCCAGCGCCAGCGCGAGCGGGATTATTTTGTTCATGGAATTGGGACGGCTGCCGGGAAATCCATTTTAGCAACAAAGCCTCCCGTGCTTCATGGGCGGGCGGGAACGGCACGGGCGGGGAATCCGCCCGGGATGGCCTCGCGGCCGCACGGGCGGGCGGCGGCTCAGAGGGATTGGAGCAAAGCCTGGGCCTGGGCCCGCTCGGGGAAGTCCTTGTTCTCGGTCAAGAGGCGTTGCAACTGCTGGCGGGCCTCCTCCTTGCGGCCCTGCTTGACCATGGCCTCGGCCAGGTGGATACGGATCAAGGGGTGCTGCGGGGCGTGGACGGCGGCATCCTGCAACAAGGCGATGGCCTTGTCGAGCTTGCCGTTCTGCATATAGACCCAGCCCACCGTGTCCATGATCTCGGGATTGTTCTCGGTCGCGGCCAGGAGCTTTTCCGACAGCGGCAACGCCCTGGCGTCGCCCACTTCCTGGTACAGCCAGATCAGGTTGTTGAGGATGACCGGGTTGTCGGAACGCAACTCGTAGGATTTTTCATAGGCGGCGACGGCCTCTTTGACCTTGCCCGCCTCCTGATAGCCCATCCCCAGCAGCATCCAGGTTTCCACGTCCTTGGGATTGGCCTTCAACCACTGGTTCAACACCTCGAATCCGGCGGGCTGTTCGCCCAGCAGGGTATGGGCCTGGTACATGCGCCGGACCACGATGGCGCTGGGCGCGGTCTTATAGGCCGCCCCGTAACCTTCCAGCGCCTTGCGGTATTGCTTGCGGGCGAATTCGATATCGGCCTCCAATTGCACGCCGGTCGTGGCCTTGGGCTGCTTGGCCTTGAGTTCGGCGGCGAGTTTCAGGGCGTCGTCGAATTTGCCTTCCTGGATATAGTAATCGGCCAGGGAGATATAGGCCGGGATGAAATCGGGAGTGTCGGTGGTCATGCCGCGCCATTCCTGGATCGCGGAAGACTTGTCGCCGGCCCGGTAGAGGGCTTGGGCGAGTTCGTGGCGGAATTGCGGCCTATCGGGCGCCCTGGCCACCAGCTTCCTGAAGCTGCCCACTGCGGTGGCGGCTTGGTCGTTGGCCAATTGGACCATGCCGAGATTGTGGATGACCTCGACATCGTCGGGGGTGTTGGAAGCGGCGTCGCGGGCGGTATCCAGCGCCCGCAAGGGCTTACCCTGCTGCAAATACAAGCGCGAGAGCAGCACCGCGACCTGGGGCGACTTGGGATTCTTCTCCTTGGCGTCGTTCAGGTATTTTTCCATCTTGTCGTAGTTCTTGCGGTTCTCCTCGATCTGGGCCAGCCCGATCAGGACCGAAACGCTCTTGGGGTCGTGTTCCAGCAGGGTTTGGTAGACCTTGACCGCGCCCTCGACATTGTTATGGCTGAGTTCCACCTTGGCCAGGTTGAGCGCCGCCGGGGCGTAGTCGGGCTTGAGCTTGAGCGCGGCGCGCCAGGCCTCGACCGCCTTGGCCTCGTCTCCCTTGGAATAATACGCCGCGCCGACCAGGTTGAACGGCAGGGGATCGTCCTTCATCTTGTCGTGCAGCTGGTTGGCGGAAGCGACGGCCTCGTCGTATTTCTTCTGCTGGATCAAGGCCAGCACCAGCATCACATCGGCCTGCAACAGGTTCTGGTCCAGGTTCACCGCGGCCTTCAGGTCGGTGACGGCCTCGTCGAGCTTGCCGGCCGCCAACTGGCCCAGGGCGATCTGGGCCTTGATCGCGCCCGCCTTGGGGTCCAGCGCGGCGGCGCGGCCCAGGTATTCGTTGCTTTGCTCGTAATCCTTGGCCTGGAGGTAGGCGCTGCCCAGCAGCGAGAGGAACTGGGCATCGTCCTTGGCTTTGTCCTCGACCGGCTTGAGCACCTGGATGGCCTCCTGCGGCCGGCCGCGCTTCATGCGGGTGGCGGCCAGGAGCTTGACGGCGGGCAGGTTGTCGGGCAGCTTGGCGACGAATTGCCCGAGTTGGCTCTCCGCCATTTCGTAATTGCCCTGCTGGAAGGCGATGGTGCCGAGCAGGAGCTTGGTGGGCAGGTGCTCCGGCATGAGGTTGGCGGCCTTGCCCAGCAACTCGTTGGCCTCTTGCAGCTTGCCGTTCTGGAAATCGACCACCGCCGCCAGATACAGCCCCATGGGATGCTTGGGCGCGAGCTTGCGGACCTCGGCGATATCCTTGTTGGCCTCGGCGATCTTGTTGAGGCTCAGATAGGCCGTGGCCCGCCCGAGCCGGGCGCGGAGATCGTTGGGCAGGCTGTCCAAGCCCTGGCCGAAGGCATCGACCGCCCCCTGGTTATCGCCCTGCAAGCGCTTGGCCTCGCCGATGATGATATGGGCGTTGCCGTTCTTGGGATCGCCGACCAAGACCCGCTCGGCATACTCGATGGTCTTCTTGTAATCCCCGTGCTGGGCGACCAGCAGGGCGAGGCCGAGCAGGGCCTCGCTGGAGCTGGGTTCGAGCTTGAGGGCGGCGTCGAAACTGGCCTGGGCCTTGTCGATATTGCCCTGGGAGAGATAGGCCACGCCGTGCAGGCCGTAGACCTGGGCGCGGACGCCATTGGGCAAATCCTCGTCGGGCTTGACCCGCTCCATCAGCATCTTGAGGTCGTTGTTCATCAGATAGGACCGGCCCAGCAGCACGATCCAACGTTCCTTGGGCACCTTCAATTCGCGGGCCTTCTCGAAGGACTGGGCGGCGGCGGAACCATCGCCCAGCTTCATGTAGACCTCGCCCACCATCATCCGGGCCTCGGCGTCGTTCGGGTTCTCCTGGAGGTAGTTCTTCAGCTCGATGACGGCGGCTTTGTATTCATGCTTCTGGATGTAGCTGCGGGCGGCGTCGATCAAAGGGCCGCTGGCGGCAAAAGCCGGGCCTGGGCCGCCGAGGACGGCGACCAGGGCCAAGAGGCGTAGGCTGTGCTTCATAGGTGGTTTCCCCCTAAACCTTGAGGTTGAATTTGGTTAAGAGCGCGTACAGCGTGGGGCGGGCCACTTCGAGCAGTTCGGCGGCCTTGGTGACGTTCTCGCCGGCCTCGCTGAGCGCCATGCCGATGGCTTGGCGCTCGGCCATTTCCCGCGCCTCGCGCAGGGTCAACAGCCGCCGCTTGGCGCTGGTCGGCAAGAGTTCCAAATCCTTGGCGTCGATCAAGGGGCCCTGCGCCATCACCACGGCGCGTTTGATCTTGTGTTCCAGTTCCCGGACATTGCCGGGCCAATGATAGGCTTCCAGGGCGGCCAAGCCTTCGTCGGTGAACCCGAGGAGCTGGGCGCGGCGCATCTGCTTGGCGAATTTTTCCAGGAAGGCCCGCGCCAACACCGCGACATCCCCGGTGCGCTCGCGGACCGGCGGAATATTAATGATCATTTCGTTGATGCGGAAGTACAGGTCTTCCCGGAACCGCCCGGTCTCGATCAGCTTGGCCAGATTCTGGTGGGTGGCGCAGACCACCCTCACATCGACCTTGAACGGCTGGCGTCCGCCCACCCGCTCCACCACCCGTTCCTGCAACACCCTGAGCAGCTTGGGTTGCAAGGACAAGGGGATATCGCCGATCTCGTCCAGGAAGAAGGTACCACCATCGGCCAGTTCGAACTTGCCCTTGGTTTGCTGGGTGGCCCCGGTGTAGGCGCCGCGCTCGAAGCCGAACAACTCGCTTTCCAACAGGTTCTCCGGGATGGCGGCGGCGTTGACGGCGATGAAGGGCTTCTTGGCGCGGGGACCGAGGGCGTGCAGGGCGCGGGCCAGGACTTCCTTGCCGGTGCCGCTCTCGCCCAGCAGCAGCACGGTGATATCGGTGGGGGCCAAGCGCTCGACCGTGCGGCAGACCTCGTGCATTTCCGGGCTGGCGGCGACGATGCCTTCCAGCGGGTTGGTGATATGCATCCGCTGCAAGCGGCGGTTCTCCTCCTCCAGGGCGTGGAGCCGGAACGCCCGGTTCACCACGAACGCCAGCAAGGTGGGATCGATGGGCTTCTGGAAGAAATCGTAGGCCCCGAACCCGATGCACTTGACCGGGTTGAACTGGTCGTCGTTGCCGGTGATGACGATGACCTTGGTCTGCGGAGCCATCGACAGGATGTCGTTGAGGGTGGCGAAACCCTCGCTGACCCCGCCGGGGTCGGGCGGCAACCCCAGGTCCAGGGTCACCACCTCGGGCTGGTGGCGTTTGACCGCGGCCAGGGCGGATTCCCGGTCGTCGGCCGTCCAGACCTTGTATTGATCGAAACTCCAGCGCAACTGGCTTTGCAGGCCGGGATCGTCCTCGACGATGAGCAGGGTTTGGTCGGTCAAGCGGATTTAACCTCTGTGGCGGATGGTTCGGCCAGATCGGCGGCGGGGAGGCTGCAACTGAACCGGGCACCCTGGCCGGGTTGGCTGCGGACGGTCAATTCGCCCCCCAGGGAGCGGATATATTCGCGGCTCTCGTAGGCACCGATGCCCATGCCGGTCAACCCCTTGGTGGTATCGAACGGTTTGAACAAACGGACCCGGATGAATTCCTCGTCCATCCCGTGCCCATTATCCTCGATATCGACCCGGACATCGCCCCGCCCCGTACTTCCGAGCCGCACCTCCACCCGGCCATGCTTGCCGGCGGCGTCCTGGGCGTTGTGGATGAGATGTTCGAGGGCGGAGGCCAGCCGGTCGCGGTTGGCCCGCACCCAGAGCGGCGCGGCGACCCCCTGGTAGTCCGGCTTGGGCAGTTGCACGCCGCGGGCCGCGACCACCTCGCGCAGCAAAGCCCCCATCTCGATGGCGCTCGCCGCCTGCCCCGAGCCGAAATTCTTCAACTGCGACATCAACCGGCTCATCTTGCCGACGGCGTGGTCCACGGTGCGGATGGCATCGGCCATGAACTCGGGGTTGTGGCTGTGGCGCTCGGCGTTGCGGACCACGAGGCTGAGCTGGGCGATCACGTTCTTGAGATCGTGGATCACGAAGGCCGACAGCCGGTTGAAACCCTCGAACTGGCGGGCCTCGGTCAAGGCCCGCCCGGCGTCCTCCAGGGCCAGGTAGCTGGCGGCGAGACGGCTGCCGGTCTTGAGGAAATCCAGGGTTTCCCAGTCCCAGCGGATGGCGGTCCGGGGCGTGGTCAGCAACAACAGCCCGTAGACCGGCCCGTCCTTGTGGAACAAGGGCACCAGCAACCAGGCGTTGCCATAGGCTTCCAGCCAGGCGGGCCGGTTCAGCCCTTCGTAGAGTTCGGGAAAGACCAGCATCTCGTCGAGGTTGAGGATCCATTCCATCCTTTGCATATAGAGGAGGGTGGGGTCGTCGGCCTCGATGCGGGGAATGTCGATCCCCGGTTCGCCGAAGCTGGCCCGCTGCGCCAACCAACCCTGCGGTTCGTGGGTCCAGAGGACGCCGCTCGGGCTTTCCACCGCCTCGCCCAGGGCGATGATGATGCGCTGCTCCAAGGACAGGCTGGAGCGGGTATCCGACAAGGTGTTGATGATGCGCAGCCATTCGCGCCGGTAATCATAGGCCGAATTGAAAAAATTCTTGACCAGGAACACCCGCACCCGCGCCCGCATCTGCCCCGAGAACAACAGCAAGGCCAGCAGCAGGAACGCGCCCACCAGGAACACGATCTGCGCCACCGCGCCCCATTCCCCGCCATAGGTCCTGATGTAGTAGCCGACGGTCGCCATCAGCAGCAGATAAACCCCCGCCCCCAGCAAGGCGGCGGAATGGAATACCACCTGCCGCGATACGAAGATATCGACCGTCCATTCCGGGTTGCGCGCCGCCGACACCGCCAACAGCGGCGTCAACAAGGCCGACACCGCGCCCCGCGCCGCCCATAAATCCGGGCTGATGCGGTGGAACAGCAGCGCGTCGGAATAAAGATAGAAATCGTAGGCGAACATCCCGCCCAGGCCGAAACAGACGAATTTGATGCGCCATCTCAGGTCGGTGCGGGTATTGCGGAAATATTGCTCGACCAGCACCAAGCCGATCAAGGCCAGGCCGATCTGGCCCAGCAATTGGTAGGCGGGGCGGAAAACATCCGGGTAGCGGGTTTCCAACCAGGGCGCGATCCACAGATAACCGAGCTGGCAAGCCACGGCGATACGGAGGCCGCGCCGGATCGCGGCACCATCGCCCGCCTCGGCACCGCCCTCGTCGCAGCGGGGACTCAGCAGTTTGCCCAGGAATTCCAGCCAGACATAGGTGCGGACCAATTCCACGATCCAGATCAAACGGGCGGGCGACAAGTGGTAGCCCTCTTGCAGCCCCAGCGCCAAGCACCATACCGCCGTGGCGCTGGAGGCCAGGATCAGCCAGCGCCCCCGCGCATTGCCGCGCCAACTGGCGAACAGCAACACATCGAGCACCACATAGGCGATCAAGCCGGACAGATAGCTGAGGGCGCCGATGCTCACGCCAAGACTCCGGGCCTAGCGGGCACCCTTGCCCCAGACCACCACTTCGATGGTTTGCAACATGATGAGGAAATCGAGGAACAGGCTGTAGTTCTTGACGTAGTAGAGGTCGTACTGCAATTTTTCGATGGCGTCCTGGTAGCCGGAACCATAGGGATAGCACAATTGCGCCCAGCCGGTGATGCCCGGCTTGATCCGGTGGCGCTCGGCGTAATAGGGGATGGTCTCGGCGAATTTCTCCACGAATTCGGGGCGCTCGGGCCGCGGCCCCACGAAGCTCATCTCCCCCCTCAGCACATTGAACAACTGCGGCAATTCGTCGATGCGGGTCTTGCGCATGAACCGGCCCACGCGGGTCACGCGGTCGTCGTTCTTCGTAGCCCAACGCGCCTTGCCGTCCTGCTCGGCGTCGGTGCGCATACTGCGGAACTTGACGACCTGGAACGGCTGCGACTGCTTGCCGACGCGGGTCTGGCGGTAGAACACCGGGGCTTTGTAGCCGCTCTCCAACAAGATGGCGAGGGTGGCCAGCAGCATGATCGGCCAGGCCACCAACAGCAAGCCGAGACTGGCCAGGATATCGAAAGCCCGCTTGCCGAGTTCCTGCACCCCGCTGTACTGGAACCCATCGGAAAACACCAGCCAACTCGGATGCAGGCAATCCACCCGGATCAAACTGGCCTCGCGCTCGAAGAAGCTCAAGAGGTCCACCACCTGCATCCCGCTCATCTTGCAGTCGAGGATTTCATCCACCACCAAGCCGCCGCGGCGGTCGTCCGGGGCCACCACGATCTCGTCGATCTCCTCCTTGAGGGCGAATTCGTGCAAGGGGGTCTTGAGTTCGCACAGCTTCAAGGGATTGACCCGGCACGGCTCGTTGCCCATCTGCACGAAGCCGACCACCCAGAAGTTGAGGTTGGCGGCGCGTTGCTCGAAGTCGTGGATCATATTGGCGTTGTAGCCCGCCCCCAGCACCAACACCCGCCGCCGCAAGGCCCGCCGGTCCACGAACTTCAAGAACACGAAGCGCGATATCAGCATCAAGGTGAGCGCGGCCAGCAAGGCATAGCCGAACACCCCGCGCCCCACGAACACTTCCGGGAAGCCGTAGAACACCAAGCCCATGGCGATGGTACCGGCCATGAAAGCCCCCAGGATGCGCAGCAACAGCCCGGCGTCACCCCCGCTTTGCACCCGCTCGTACAGTCCCATGCCGGTGGTGCTGACCAGCATGATGACGGTGAAGATGGTGGAAGCCACGGCCCGTTCCCCGAACAGCGCCAGCTCCGTGCCTTGCGGGAAATAGCGGAGGATGCCCCCCCAATAGAACGCGGAAAAAAAAGTACCGGAATCCAGCAAAAACACGAGCAAATAGACGCTGGAGACATAATGCCTGAATATGCGAATCATGGGATTGTGTGATATGGGTCTTCGTGATGGTCAAATTCGACCGGCTCCCTCTTGGGCATGCCCCCGGAGGCGGGAAGGCCGGGGTTCCGCGCTCCGGCGGGTGCCGCGCCCCCCGGCGCGGTTTCCGGGAAACCCGGATAAGGATACGGCGGCGGGCCGCCCATCCAAAGGCGGGAAGCCCGCCCCGCCCATGGTCAATCCGGCGCTACGCGGGCGGCTTCCGTTCCCGCCCCGCAGGGCAGCGCCTGTTGGCACCAATCCTCCCTGCCTCTACACTATTGGGCGCATCCACGCCGCGGGGGCTTGGGACATCCCCGCAAATCCGCTTAATTTAAAGCAGAATCCGCGATACATCGATACCTAAATCCAGCCTTCGTTGAACTTGAAAACCCAAGGGATTTGACTATGAACCGTTCGCTCGCAGAGGCAAAAATCGGAGTTATCGGACTCGGCTATGTGGGGTTGCCGCTCGCCGTGGAATTCGGCAAACAGTTCCCCACCGTGGGCTTCGATATCCACCAACAAAGGATCGCCGAACTCAGAGAGGGCATCGACCGTTCCCTGGAAGTGGAGACCGGCGAACTGGCCACGGCCACCCGGTTGAGCTACACCACCCAGCCCCAAGACCTGGCCGACTGTAACCTCTACATCGTTACCGTACCCACCCCCATCGACGACCACAAACGCCCCGACCTCACCCCGCTGGTGAAAGCCAGCGCAACCGTGGGTTCGGTGTTGCGCGAAGGCGATATCGTGGTCTACGAATCGACGGTTTACCCCGGTGCCACCGAGGAAGTCTGCGTCCCCATCCTGGAAGCCGGCTCGGGGTTGAAATTCAACCGCGACTTCTTCTGCGGCTACAGCCCGGAGCGGATCAACCCCGGCGACAAGGAACACCGGGTCACCACCATCAAGAAAGTCACCTCGGGTTCCACCCCGGAAGTCGCCGACTACGTGGACGCCCTCTACGGCACCGTCATCCGGGCCGGCACCCATAAGGCTAGCAGCATCAAGGTGGCCGAGGCCGCCAAGGTCATCGAGAACACACAGCGCGATGTCAATATCGCCCTCATCAACGAACTGGCGATCCTGTTCCACAAACTCGGGCTCAACACCCTGGAAGTGCTGGAAGCCGCCGGCAGCAAATGGAACTTCCTGCCCTTCCGGCCCGGCCTGGTCGGCGGGCATTGCATCGGCGTCGATCCCTATTACCTGACCCACAAGGCCCAGGAAATCGGCCACCACCCCGAAATCATCCTGGCCGGACGCCGCATCAACGACGGCATGGGCGAATATGTCTCCAACCGGGTGGTCAAGCTGATGACCCGCAGGCGCATCCCGGTCTCCCAAGCCAATATCCTGATCCTGGGGCTGACCTTCAAGGAAAACTGCCCCGATATCCGCAATACCCGTGTCACCGATATCGTCAAGGAACTCCGGGGCTACGAAGCCCAGGTCGATCTCTACGACCCCTGGGCCGACCCCGCCGAAGTCCGCCATGAATACGGCCTGGAACTGCTGCCGGAACCCAAGTCCGGCCATTACGACGCGGTCATCATCGCCGTGGCCCACCGCGAATTCACCGCGCTCGGGGCCGAGGGCATCCGCGCCCTGGCCAAGCCGGGCGGCATCCTGTTCGATGTCAAATACGCGCTCCCGCCGGAAGCCGTGGACGAATACCTCTGAACCCCGGAAACACCCCATGAAAGTATTGGTTACCGGCACGGCGGGCTTCATCGGCTCGGCCCTGTCCCACGTCCTTTTGGCCCGCGGCGACGAAGTCATCGGCGTCGATAACGTCAACGACTATTACGACGTGAACCTCAAGGAAGCCCGCTTGGCCCGGCTCAAGGTCCAGCCCGGCTTCACCGAGGCCCGGATCGCCCTGGAAGACCGCGACAACCTGTTCCGGGTGTTCGCCGAACACCGGCCCGAGCGGGTGGTCAACCTCGCCGCCCAAGCCGGGGTGCGCTATTCGCTGACCCACCCCCACGCCTATATCGACGCCAACCTGGTGGGCTTCTGCAATATCCTGGAAGCCTGCCGCCACCAGGGCGTGGAGCATCTGGTCTATGCCTCGTCCAGTTCGGTCTACGGGGCCAATACCGTCATGCCGTTCTCGATCCACCACAACGTGGACCACCCCGTCAGCCTGTACGCCGCCAGCAAGAAGGCCAACGAACTGATGGCCCACACCTACAGCCATCTGTTCGGCCTGCCCACCACGGGGCTGCGGTTCTTCACGGTCTACGGGCCCTGGGGACGCCCGGACATGGCCTTGTTCCTGTTCACCCGCAACCTCCTGGCGGGCAAACCCATCGATGTGTTCAACCACGGCAAGCATAGCCGCGACTTCACCTATATCGACGATATCGTCGAAGGCGTGGTGCGGACCCTGGACCGCATCGCCACCCCCAACCCGGACTGGAACAGCGACCAGCCCGACCCCGGCACCAGCCGCGCCCCCTATCGGCTCTACAACATCGGCAACAACCAGCCGGTGGAACTGATGCGCTTCATCGAGGTGTTGGAAGATTGCCTAGGCATCAAGGCCGAGAAGAACTTCCTGCCCATGCAGGACGGCGACGTGCCGGCCACCTATGCCGATGTGGCCGATCTGGCGCGGGATGTGGGCTACGCGCCCGCCACGCCCATCGAAACCGGCATCGCCCGCTTCGTGGCTTGGTACAAGGATTATTACGGGCACGGTTGAACCCGTCGGGTATCAGGAGGAGACATGATCGACTTGCCCTACGGAGGCCGATTCGACGAGCATGGGCTTGTCGCCCATATCCGCGCATCGGGCCGCGACTACATCATCCAAGGCCAACAAAAAGGGGCTTTGGCCGAACACCCGAAACCCCATTCCCTCGACTACTGGCTACGTCAATTCGCCCGGAACCCCGATATTAAACAGGCCGAAAACAGCGTGATGGATGCCTTGGTCGCCACCGGCCTGTTCGTGGTCGAACATCATTTAACCTGTCCCGATTCCGGTAGGCCGTGCAAGGGACTCCGCCTTGTCTGACACGCCCCTAGCCAACGCCCAGGTGCCCCTGCTCGGCTTCGCCGCCCCCAGCGGCACCGGCAAAACCACCCTCCTGAAACAACTGATCCCACTGTTCAAGGCCCAGGGGCTGCGGGTCGGCCTCATCAAGCATAGCCACCACGCTTTCGAGATCGACCATCCCGGCAAGGACAGCCACACCCTGCGGATGGCCGGGGCCAGTCCGGTCATGCTCAGCGCCTCGCACCGCCGGGCCATCATCACCGAACACCCGGAACCCCAGGAGCCCCACCTGGACGGCGAATTGGCCTATTTCGACCAGACCGGACTGGACCTGATCCTGGTGGAAGGCTTCAAATGGGAAGCCTTCCCCAAGATCGAATTGCACCGGCCCGCCCTAGGCCAGCCGCCGCTGTTCCCGCACGACAGCCACATCATCGCCGTGGCGACCGACGCCGAACCCCACCCCAAGCCCACGGTCCCCTGCTTGGATATCAACGATCCCGGACAGATACTCCGCTTCATCCTGGAAGACTTCCTTGGCCACCGACACCCCTGATTTTTGCGCCGAACCCAGGACGCTGACCCTGGAATCCGCCCTGGAGCGCCTTGTCGCCCGCATCGAACCCATCGCGGAATCCGAAACGGTCGCGCTGAAACCCGCCAGGGGCCGCATCCTCGCCCTGGCCCCGGCCTCGCCGCTGGACCTGCCGCCCTTCGCCAATTCGGCCATGGACGGCTACGCCCTGCGGGCGGAAGATAGCGGCCCCCAGGCCACGCTCGCCGTCATCGGCACCGCCTGGGCGGGCCAGCCGTTCACGGGCGCGGTCGGGCGGGGCCAATGCGTCCGCATCTTCACCGGCGCGGTCCTGCCGGAAGGGGCCGACGCCGTGGTCATGCAGGAGCAAGTCGGGCGCACGGACGATGCGATCCAACTCGCCGCCACCGTGCAAGCGGGCGCGAACATCCGCCCCCAGGGCGGCGAACTCCAAGCCGGACAAGCCTTGCTGCCCCAGGGCAAACGCCTGGAAGCCGCCGACCTGGGCTTGCTGGCCGCCGCCGGATTGGCCGAAGTCCCGGTGCTACGGCGGATCAAGGTCGCCATCCTCTCGACCGGCGACGAACTGCGCCCGGTCGGGGAAACCCTGGCTCCCGGCCAAATCCACGACAGCAACCGCTACCTGCTCGACGCCCTGCTGGCCGAACTCGGCGCGGAAATCCTGGATTTCGGCACCGTCGCGGACGACCCGGAAGCGCTGCGGCGGGTTTTGCTGGCGGCCTCCGTCCAGGCCGACGCCATCGTCAGCACCGGCGGGGCATCGGTGGGCGAGGCCGATTTCGTGGTCGAGGTCTTGCGCGACATCGGCCAGTTCGAATTCTGGAAAGTCGCCATCAAGCCCGGCAAACCCTTCGCCTATGGCCGCATCGGCGCGGCGCATTGCTTCGGCCTGCCCGGCAATCCGGTGGCGGTGGCGGTGACGTTCCGGCAATTGGTGCGGCCGGCGCTGGCGCGGCTGATGGGCGAGCGGCCCCGCCCGCCCCTGCGCCTCCCCGCCCGCTGCGAAACCCGCTTGCGCAAAAAGCCGGGCCGCATGGAGTTCCAGCGCGGCCTCTACCGGCGCGGGCCGGACGGGGCATTCATCGTGACGGCGGACGCGGGCCAGGGCAGCGACCGGCTGTCTTCCCTGAGCCGGGCCAATTGCTATATCGTCCTGCCCGCCGACAACGCCGGGGTCGAACCCGGCGGCGGCGTCGAAATCGAACCCTTCGACGCCTTCCTCTAAGTCCACGGAAGCCGAAACCAGAGAACCTCGACACCAAGGAGCCATCCATGCAGCAAAATCCAGGCGTATTAGTGACCGGCGGGGCCGGCTATATCGGCAGCCATGTCGTCAAGCAACTGGGGGAAAGGGGCGAGCGCATCGTCGTCCTCGACAATCTTTCGACCGGCTTCCGCGAAGCCGTGCTGTACGGCGAATTGATCGAGGGCGACACCGGCGACACGGAACTGGTCCGCCGCATCCTCAAGGACTACCAAATCGGGGCGATCCTGCATTTCGCCGCCCACACCATCGTGCCGGAATCGGTCGCCGATCCCTTGAAATATTACGGCAACAACACCTGCAAGACCCGCAACCTGCTGCAATGCGCCGCCGAGGCCGGGGTCGCGCATTTCATCTTTTCCTCGACCGCCGCCACCTACGGCATTCCCGACACCGCGGTTTGCGCCGAAACCGCGCCCACCGCGCCCATCAACCCCTATGGCGGCTCCAAGCTGATGAGCGAGACGATGCTGCGCGACCTGTCCGCCGCCACCCCGCTCAAGCATGTGATCCTGCGCTATTTCAACGTGGCGGGTTCCGACCCCGAGGGCCGCATCGGCCAATCCACCCGCGACGCCACCCTGCTCATCAAGGTCGCGGCGGAAGTGGCGGTGGGCAAGCGCGAGAAACTCCGGGTGTTCGGCACCGATTATCCGACCCCGGACGGGACCGGCGTGCGCGACTACATCCATGTCAGCGACCTGGCCGACGCCCATATCTGCGCCCTGGACCATCTGAGGGGCGGCGGGGCTTCGGCCACGCTGAACTGCGGCTACGGCCACGGCTACAGCGTGCGGGAAGTGATCGACGCCGTGAACCGGGTCCACGGCAGCCCCATCGCGGTGGAAGAACAACCGCGGCGGGCGGGCGATCCGCCGCAATTGGTGGCGGCGGTGGATAAAATCCACGCCACCTTCGCTTGGCGTCCGCGCTACGACGACCTGGATTTCATCGTCAAGACCTCGCTGGATTGGGAGAAGCAACTGCTGGCGCGGCCCTGGGGGGAATAATGCCCGGCCCGTAACCGGCGGCGTCCGGGAAGCCCCGGGGGGTGGAACGCTTCCCGGACGCCGCGCCCCGCCGCTGCCGCCATGCTTGAGCTTGCCCTGAGGGTTTTCCATAATCGGACCCGATTACAACCCTCACGCAAGGAAGCGCCATGACCCCCCCCTCCGTACCCATCCTTTGCCTAGCGCTCGGCGCGGCCCTGTCCCCCGCCGCCCATTCCCTGCCGCCCAAGGCCGAACTCGGCAGGCAACTCTTCTTCGACACGAACCTCTCGGAACCCGCCGGGCAGGCCTGCGCCGATTGTCACGACCCGTTGCGTGGCTTCAGCGACAAGGACCGCGGTTCGCCCACTTCCGCCGGGGCCGTACCGGGCCGGGCCGGGCCGCGCAACGCTTTGACCGCGATGTACGCCGATTACAGCCCGGCGTTCCATTTCGACGCCAGGGCGGGCCTGTATTATGGCGGGCTGTTCTGGGATGGCCGGTCGGACAGTTTGGCGGAGCAAGCCAAGGGCCCCTTCCTGAACCCCCTGGAAATGGCCAATCCCGACATCGCCACGCTGATCGGCAAGGTCCGCACGGCCACCTACGCCCCCTTGTTCGCCCGTGTGTTCGGCCCCGACGCCCTGGACGACCCGGCCACGGCCTACGACCATCTGGCGGCGGCCATCGCCGAATTCGAGCGCGGCCCCAAGCTCAACCGCTTTTCCTCGAAATACGACGCCTATCTGGCCGGTCGGATCAAACTGACCCGGCAGGAAGCCAAAGGCTTGGCCTTGTTCGAGGCCCCGGAAAAAGGCGGCTGCGCTTCCTGTCATCTGAGCCGGTCCGGTCCCGACGGTGCGCCGCCCTTGTTCACCGATTTCAGCTACCAGAACATCGGCGTGCCCAAGAACCCCAGCAACCCGTTCTACGCCCTGCCCCCGGAATTCAATCCAGAGGGTACGGCGTTCGTGGACCTGGGGCTGGGCGGGGTGCTGGGCCAGCCGACGGAGTACGGTAAATTCAAGGTGCCCACCCTGCGCAATCTCCGCCTGACCGGGCCCTATATGCACAACGGCTATTTCAGGACTTTGCGCGGCGTGGTGGATTTCTACAACAGCCGGGACCGCAAGCCCGCCTGCCCCAAGCCCATGCTCGGGGAAAGCGCCGCCCTGCGCCGGGGCTGCTGGCCGGTCCCGGAAACCAGCGCCAACCTGAACACCGCCCAAGTCGGCAACCTGGGGTTGCGCGACACCGAAATCGACGCCATCCTCGCCTTCCTGCTGACCCTGACCGACGGCTACCAGCCCTGACCCGTTCCGGTTTGGCTGTATGGAAGGCTCCAGGAATCCAAAGCCAGCTTTGGACCCCGGCCACAGCCCCGCACAACCCAGGATCGCCTCCCCGACCGGGTTCGGCTTGATATTCCCGCAAACCACCACCATTTTCAGGGCTATCCATTCCAACCTCCCAACGGCAGGCAGCCATGCAGTTCAAGGATTATTACCAGACCCTCGGGGTGGCGCGGACGGCCACGGAAGCCGACATCAAAAAAGCCTTCCGCAAGCTGGCCCGCAAATACCACCCGGACGTTTCCAAGGAAAAGGACGCCGAGCAGCGCATGCAGGAAGTGAACGAAGCCTATGCGGTGCTATCCGATCCCGAGAAACGCGCCGCCTACGATCAAGTCGGGCGCGGCTACCAACCGGGACAGGATTTCCGTCCGCCGCCGGACTGGGACGCGGGTTTCGAGTTCGCGGGCCAGGGCTCCGGGCCGGGCGAGGCGGCGGATTTCAGCGACTTCTTCGCGGAACTATTCGGGCGCAAGGGCCGGGGCGGCGGTTTCGGCAGGCGCGGCGACGGCTTCCGAACGGCGGGCGCGGACCATCATTCCAAGGTGATGCTGGACCTGGAGGATGCCTTCCACGGCGCGACCCGGCGGGTGTCGCTACGGGCACCGCGCTTGGATGGCCAGGGCCATCTGGTCATGGACACCCGCGACCTGACCGTGAAGATTCCCAAGGGCATCCGCGCCGGACAAACCATCCGCCTGGCGGGCCAGGGCGCGCCCGGCAGCGGCGGCGCGGCGGCGGGGGATTTGCTGCTGGAAGTGCATTTCCAGCCCCATCCCCGGTTCCGGGTGGCGGGTGGGGATTTGCACCTCGATTTGCCGGTCGCGCCCTGGGAAGCGGCGCTGGGCGCGGTGATCGCGGTGGAGATGCCGGACGGTCCCTTGAAAGTCCGCATCCCGGCGGGGGCGCAGAGCGGCCAAGTCCTGCGCGTGCGCGGCAAGGGCATTCCCAGCCAGCCGCCAGGCGATTTGCTGATCGCCGTCCGGGTGGTGCTGCCACCCGCCGACAGCCCCAAGGCGCGGGAACTCTACGAGCGGATGGCCCGCGAACTCGCCTTCGATCCACGCCAGCACGGGAGCCACGACCATGCGTGAGAACGACATCCTGATCGGCAGCCTGATGGAGGAAACCTGGCTGACCCTGGAACAAGTGGCGGCGGCCTGCCGGGTCGAACCGGACTGGCTGGTGCGCCATATCGAGGAAGGTCTATTCCCCGGCAGCCGGGGCACGGCGGGGATTTGGCGGTTTTCCAGCGCCCAATTGCTCCGGGCGCGGCGGATGCGGCAGGTGGAGCGCGATTTCGACGCCGTGCCGGAATTGGCGGCCCTGGTCGCCGATATGCTGGAAGAATTGGACGAACTCCGGGCGCGGCTGGACCGTGCCCGCCCACGCTGAGGGAAGGAAGATGAACGACCCACTGCATTTGGTCTGCCCGCACTGCCACGCGGTGAACCGGGTTCCCGCCGCCAAGCTCGGGCACGGCCCCAACTGCGGGCACTGCCACCGGCCCTTGTTCACCGGCCATCCGGTGGAACTGAACGCCGCCACCTTCGCCCAGCACATCGGGCGCAACGATATTCCGGTGCTGGTGGATTTCTGGGCGCCCTGGTGCGGACCCTGCAAGATGATGGCCCCTTATTTCGTCCAGGCGGCGGGGCTGTTGGAACCCCAGGTCCGGCTCGCCAAGCTCGACACCCAGGCGGAACCGGGTTTGGGGTCCGAGCATGGCATCCTCAGCATCCCCACCCTGGCCTTGTTCCAGGGCGGGCGCGAAGTCGCGCGGCAGGCGGGGGCGATGGGCACCCGCGATATCGTGGCCTGGACGCGCTCGCGGCTCTGACATACACGGACGCCGCAGTCCCGGCGGACTGTCCGAATCCCTACCAAACTGCGCGAAGTGTCTCATTTCGGAGGGATAAGCCCGACTATGCTTGTCCGACCAACGAGGGCTGGCCCTTGTTCGACGGGCGGTCGGCGCATCTTGTCGCGACCGACCGTGACAATTATCCCAACATCACAAGAGGCATTCCGGGATGGACAGAACAATACGGAGCTTGGCGCTGGCCGGGCTGGCGCTGGCCGGTGGCGCGGCGCGGGCTTATTCGACCCACGACGGCGCGATCTACGACCCGGCCCAGCAGCCGGTACAACTGCGCGGGGTCAACTGGTTCGGTTTCGAGGGCCAGGACCATGTGGCCCATGGCCTATGGACCCGCAATTGGAAGGACATGGTCGCGCAGATGAAGACCGTGGGTTTCAACGCGGTGCGGATTCCGGTCTGTCCCGGCACCTTGCACGGGTCCGGGATCACCAGCGTCGATTTCAACCTGAACCCGGACCTGGCCGGGAAGAACTCGCTGCAAGCCCTCGATTTGGTCCTGGCCGAATTCGACCGCCAGGGCTTCTATATCCTGCTCGACCACCACCGGCCCGATTGCTACGGCGATATCAGCGAACTGTGGTACACCAACGCCTATAGCCAGCAGTCCTGGCTGGACGATCTGAGGTTCATGGCCCAGCGCTACCAAATGCTGCCGCATTTGATCGGCATCGATATCAAGAACGAGCCGCATGGTGCCGCCACCTGGGGTGTGGGCAATCCCGCCACCGACTGGAACACCGCCGCCGAAACCGCCGCCGCCGCCCTCCAGGCCGTGGCCCCGGAACTGTTGATCTTCGTCGAGGGCATCCAGGAAAACCCCGGATGCAGCGGTCCGATCAACCATTGGTGGGGCGGCAACCTGGAACCCTTGGCCTGCCATCCGCTGGCGATCCCGGCGGACCGCTTGGTGCTGTCGCCCCATGTCTACGGGCCGGATGTCTACGCCCAGCCCTATTTCTCGGCCTCCAACTTCCCGGCCAACCTGCCCGCCATCTGGGACGCCCATTTCGGCCAGTTCCGGGCCGATGGCTATACCCTCGCCATCGGCGAAACCGGCGGGCGCTACGGCCACGGCGGGGATGCCAAGGACAAGCCGTTCCAGGACGCCCTGGTCGATTATCTGATCGCCAAGGATATACAGCATCTGTTCTATTGGTCCTGGAATCCCAACAGCGGCGATACCGGCGGCATCCTCCAGGACGACTGGCGCAACGTCTGGCAGGACAAGCTCGATCTTTTGCACCGGCTATGGAATGGCGGTGGCCCGGCGGCTTGCGCCGATGGCCTCGACAACGACGGCGACGGCTGGGTGGATTATCCCGCCGACCCCGGCTGTTCTTCGTCCACCGACAGCGACGAAACCGATCCGCCGCCGCCCACCGCCTGCGCCGATGGCCTCGACAACGACGGCGATGGCCGGGTGGATTATCCCGCCGACCCCGGCTGCGCCTCCGCCACCGACAGCGACGAAACCGACCCGCCGCCGCCCCCGCCCGCCGCTTGCGCCGATGGCCTCGACAACGACGGCGACGGGCGGGTGGATTATCCCGCCGACCCCGGCTGCGCCTCGTCCACCGATGGCGACGAGTACAATGCGCCGCTCCCGCCGACCCGGCTCGAATTGCCGGTGAGCCTCAGCATCGCCTCGGATTGGGGCGCGGGTTATTGCGCCAACGCCACCGTCACCAACGGCACCGACCACCCGGTGGAATGGACCACCCACTTCCAGGTCCAGGGAATCATCCGCAACCTGTGGAACGCCAATTACAGCCAGACCGGCGGCAACGTGGACGCTTCCGGCCTGGAGTGGAACAAGGTCTTGAATCCCGGCGCTGCCGCCAGTTTCGGGTTCTGCGCCGACCGGCCCGCGCCGAAAAACGCCTGCGAAGATGGCCTCGACAACGATGGCGACGGCCTGACCGATTATCCCGGCGATCCGGGTTGCGGCTCGGCGACGGACAACGACGAAACCAACCCGGCACCGGGCGCGGTGATGGCCAGCCTCAACCTTACCACCGACTGGGGAGCCGGTTATTGCGCCAATGTGGATGTGAAAAATAGCGGCCCGCTGGCGGTGGCCTGGCAGGTGGGCCTGAATATCGAAGGCCGGGTCTACACCCTGTGGAACGCGGTCCACACCCAGACCGGCGGCACCTTGCAAGCCCAGGGCGTCGCTTGGAACCGGCTGGTGCCGGGCGGCGGGACGGTGCAATTCGGGTTCTGCGCCAACCGCTGAACGGGCCGGGGCCGCGCCATCCGGTGGCGCGGCCCGCCCCTTCCCCTCAATCGCGGGGGGCCATCTCGAAGAAAATCATCTGCGATTCATCGCCCGCGACGTTCTCGACGGTCATCTCGTGGCCGCTTTCCCAGAACACATCGCCCGCCGAGTAAATCTTGGTCTCGCCGCCATCCACCACCTTGAGCTTGCCCTTGATGACATAGCGCGGCCCCGGTCCCGGATGGGTATGGGTGGGCGATTTGGCCCCGGCGGGAAACGTCACCCGGACCACATGGGTTTGGATCCGGGCCGAGGGCAGATCGACATCCTTGTTGAACAGGGCTTGGCGCGAAGGCTTGGACGCCCCGCCTTCCGCCCCGTCCGCGAGCGCCGGACCCGACAACCACACCGCCACCCCGGCCAGGGTGGATAATCCCACAGCAAGCTTGTTCATCTTCATCTTGGTTCACCTCGCATAGCTTCTTGTTGAAGAAATCGCCGACAACGCGGCATGGCCTCGCGGCCCGGAGGCAGGGTAGCGCAATGCGGGGTGGGCGGGAATATGGCGGAAGGCTGGGGTGGTGGCGGGAAAACCGGGCGGATACCTTCAGCAAAAAATTTGCATCACGCAGACAGCGCATCGGCGAGCGCGCGGAGGAGTTGCGCCCCATCGCCCCGCCAAGCGCTCCCGTGCATGCACGCGAGTGTTGTGGGCTTTGCCGAGGCCAGTTTTTCAAGCAGCGCACGCGCATTCTTCGAGTGGGAAAAGTAATCCATTTGATGGCGGAAAGCCTCGCTCGGTCCAAGGATGTCCGATTCCGTGATGGCGGGAAGATCGGTGCCCCCCTGCGTGAATAGGTCGCCACATAGCAGGGTGGCGGTCCGCTCTTCTGTCAGGAAGCCGCACTCCCACGCATGGGGCAAATGTGGCGTGTCGAACCAACGCACGGCGTGCTTGCCCAAAGGCAGCAATTCCCCATCGGCCAGCGCGCGGGGCGCCCGGTCGGCGAGGTCGGCGATAGAGACCAGGGCGGCCACGGAACCGCAGAGCGGTACGGACCGCGGAGCGGCGACAAGCCACTGGTTGAGCGAGCCGCATTCGTCGGCTTCCACATGGGACAAGGCGATGTAGCGAAGCCGCGCGACCGGAAGCACGGCCGCGACCGCTTCATACACCCACGGAAACATCTTGCGCGGCCCGGTGTGGAAAAGCAGCGCTTCGTCATCCTCGATCAGGTATTGGTTGAACGAGAACCCGCCCCCTTCGCCCCGGACCGGCGTATTGATCCGGTAGATGCCGTCAGCGACCTCATGCACATTCGTCCCGGATTGGCTGTTGGTGATAGTCATCAGACCCTCCTTTCCATAGATTGAGCGTTCGTGGCAATCAAGCGCGTGCCGCCGAATATTAGCTGATGGACGGAACGAGCTGGAATCCGGTGCGGTGCCCATAGGGTAAATGGGCGATAACCGAAACCCATCGGGAAGGTTTGGCCGGGGCGGGGACACCGGGGAATGGCTTCGATCAAGAATCCCGGCCCGCCCCCACCCCGCGGTCCTGGCTAGCCGCGCAGCTCGAAATACTCGTGCAGGCACACCAATTCCTTGCCACCCAAGACGAGCTTATGGCCCTGCGCTTCCTTGCTGGATAGCTTGAGCGGGCTGGCACCGGCCTTGGCCATGAAATCGACATAATCCCGATAATTCTCGGCGCTGACGATTTCGTTGTACAACGGGGTTTTGAACACGACGATGTATAGCACGGAGATATCCGCGCCCGCGGCCAGGGTTCCGGCGGTGGCATAGAGGAGTTGATAACGGACCTCGAATACCGATGGGTCCGGGCTTGCGAAATGGAGTTTGAGCAGCTGTTCCATCCTGGCGGGGGCGTGGGTCGATTCGCCGGCGATTTGCCGGGCCTTGGCGGCAAGATAGGCTTCCCTGACCAGCGCACCGAAGGGTTCATCGACCTTGGCCTCCACCCCCACGAACAGGGATTTCCCCGATCCCGTCCGCCCATAAATCCCCAGGTCGTGCATCCGGCCCCGCCCGAATAGGTCGAAGCGGATTTCACGTTCGGGGATGGCCTTTTCGAATTCCACCGCTTCCCCCAGCGCATCGGCAATCCTGGCCCGCAGGGCACCGGCCCCATCCCGATGCAGTATGAACTCCGCCATCGAGTAGGCGCTGCGGTGTTCTTTCCATTGCTGCGCCGACCGCGGGGATTGGTAGAGCCTAGCCCAGGCGGCCAATGAATCGATCCGTTTGCCTTGGTTATCGACGATGTCCATGGTTGATTCCTAAAGTCCGGTGGCGGGAGCGGGCCGAACTCCCCTCGATTACTTGGCGCGACAAGCGACTATGGATAATCCACCCGCTTTATCCGCTTCCAAATACGCCACGCGGGAAGGATGACGGCATCTATAACGATGCGGGCGACGGGATAGAGGAAGGCCAGCCGATCGGGCAGGGGCAGTATGCGGAAATGCGGCACACGCGGGGTCAATAGCGTGCGTAGGCCGTAGCGTATGCGGTCGGCGACGCGCTCGCGCACGCACCAGCGGAAACGGGTCAGCCGGAACACGTCGCGGGTTTCGCCTTGGGAAAACGGCAGGCCGCGCTCGATGTGCGCCACCAGGCCGGGGATCGCCGGGTCGGCCAGCGCTTGATCGACGAGGTGGATAGGCACGTCGGCACCGACCAGCCTCTGGGCCAGCAGCACCGCCAGCAGCAACATGCGTCGGCAACCGCAGGCGGTGGCGCGTTCCAACGCCAACCGCGCATCGAGCGTCGGCCAAGCGGCGAAAATGGCCGCGATGTCGCTCAGCCACACCAGCCGCGACCATTCCTCCTTCGAGCCATGCACCGCGGCCACGAGCAGCGTGTCCTCGGGCGACAGCCCCCGTACCCGGCCCAAGCCCGGCGCTTCGAATTCGACCGCCCGGGCGAACAACGCATCCACATCGATCCCGGCGCAAAAGGTCCGGGGCACCAAGGCCCAGTGTGGTTCGATCGGGATGCGGCCAGGGGCGAACAAAATATCCTGGCCGTTGTAATCGTGGTAATCGCGCAGGCGGCTGGGCGGCAGGTCCTCCAGATCGCCGCGATACCCGAGCGCCGCCAGCACGGCCAACGCGGCGTCCCGGTGCGCGGGGCGGATTAACAGGTCTAGATCGCGGAAACGGCGTAACCCAGGATGCGCATAGACCCGGCAGGCAAAACCCGGCCCCTTGATCGGCATCACATCGACACCGGCCGCTTCGAGCTTGTCGAGCAATTCGCGCAACTCCCCCAAGCCGGAGGCGAACGAGGCCGCGCAGGCTTCGAGATAGGCTTGGCAGGCCACGGCCATGTCCCCGGAGGCCGCCCCGAGTGCCGACATATGGTGGCATAAGAAACCGGCGGTGCCGTGATCGAGGGCTTGGCGTATCAGCCATTCCGAATGGCCCGAACCAGCCCCGGACAACAAGCGTTCCCCATGGCCGGACAGCCGCGGGCGGGCGGTTTCGAGCAGGAGCGAAAAGTCGGGCTGGCTATTCAAAGGCACGGGGCCGGGGCCATGGGGCCGGGGCTTTCGTCGTTGGCCGCACCGCCGCCGATGCGGCGGCACAGGTCCAGCACGGCTCCGGCATCCTGGTCGAGATCGCTGCCGGTCAGCTCATAACAATCGAGGCGCCCGATGAAACCCACCAGGGCCATCGCATCCACTAGTTCGAGCGGCCGCGGGATCGCGACGCAGTTCTGCATGAGCAAGCCGAACGCCTCGGCGGGCGACAGCTTGCGCAGCGATTGCGGAGCGCCGGCCACATAGCGCCGGAACACCAGCAATCTGGCCTCCGCGCTATGGCCCGGCGGCGGCAGGCTCGCGGGCGGCGGTGGCAGATAACGCACTTCGAGGCCGTCTTCGCGGATATGCGTGGGCAAGCCGGCCAAACCAGGGAAATACGGTTCGAGCAGGGCGAGCCCCTTGGACTTGACACACAAACTGGTCGGCAGCGGCCTGATTGCGCGGTGGCCACGTTCGAGCAGGACGACTTCGTCGGAGAAATAGGTGCCGCCGGCCGCCACCAGGCGCGCGGTCAACATCGTCTTGCCATTGCCCGCCTGGCCCGGCAACAGCACCAGGCAAGCATGGCACTCGACCGCGCCCGCGTGGATCTGCACCCTGAAATCCTGCCGTCCGATGGCGCGGTCGAACAACTGGAATTTCAGCGGGGGCGCGAGCGCGGCGGGGTTCTCGCCGCAATGTAGCATTTTCTCGCCATGGAAAAGATACACATAATCGAGGATGCGGGCCACGGTGTAGGTCTCCATGGCCGATCCGCCGGCCGCCACCCGCAGATGCGCCAGCACCGGGTGGATGCGTTGTTCGAGTTCGCGGTCGCCGTAGCGGACCAGCATCCGCGATCCGAGCAGTTCGTAGGTATGCGGGACGAAATCGAAATGATCGCCATCGAAGCAGGGTCCGCGGCGGCGCGACCCCGGCACGGGTGCCGGGTTTTCACCGGCCCGGCGGAGCAAGCCCTGGCCCAGCCAGTGCGCGGCCAGGTCCGCGATCTCCCGGACCGTGGTTTCCGGCGGCGCCTGGCGCGCGGCGGCTTGCTCGTCGGCGATGCGCGACCAGGAATACCCTTCCTGCCGGGCGCACCAGACGAATGCGGCGGAGTCGTTGAGCTGGTAGAACTCGCCAGCCCGCTCATGGAACAGCAGGCCATCGTCGCCAAGCACGAAGAAATGGGTGCGTGCTATCGGCACCAGGTCTTCGGTGGGCAAGGTGGCCGACGGGCTGCCCGCCGTCCGGCGGACGAAGGGAAACACCCGCGCATAATCGGCGATGGTGCGCCCGGCGAAATCAACACCGCTGAAGGCTTGATAATCGGCCAAACTGCGGCGCGAACCGAGACCGTATCGTCCGAGCGCCGCCACTTCCCCCGGCGTGCTCGCCGCGGGATTGCACAAGGCCCGCATACGCCGCAGCGTGTGCCGATGGCGCTCGCTCCACGCGGCCGCGTCGTTCCAATGGCGCGCGCTCTCTTTGCGTCCGTAGTAGTGGTAGATGAGCGTGCGCGAAGGCGAAAACAGGTCGAAGCCCGCAGTCCAAAGCCGGACGGCCAGGTTCTGCTCCTCGCCATTGAAATAGATTTCCGGGTCGGCCGGCACGTCCCGCAAGATGCGCGAAGGTCCGAAAATGAAACCTCCGGCGCAGGCCGCCGTCGGCATGGGCCGTTCGACCACCACGTCGGGCGGCGGCTCGGCGCAGGACAGTTCGAGCAGGCCGTTGGGCAGAAAGCACTTGATGTATTGGACCATGGCCCGCTCGCGCTCGATCAGCCGGTCCGGCGGAATGTAGCCCGGCGGGTAGCCGGTCAATACCGGGTCATCCGAGTCACAGGCCGCGAGCATAGCCAACATCGCTTGATCCCAATCCTGGACGAAGCGCATATGGCTATCGATTTGCAGGCAATACGGCTCGCCCTGCCACAGGCTCTGTGCTTGCTGGCGGGCCCACCCCAGTCCCTCGGCCTCGTCGACATGGAAATGCACCGCGCGCACTTGCGACGGATTGCTCTCCACGCTGAAGCAGTCGGCGTCGAGTTCGGGAATTGTTTGCCAGCAGATACCGACGAATATCCGTTCCGGGTGCTTGGCCTTGAGGAATAGGTCGCGCACGGTCCATTGGCATTCGCGGTCGCGGTAGCTGGTGATATTAACGAAGATGTGTGGATGCGGCATCGCAGGTCAGGGCTCGAAGTGGGTCTGGACCGAAGCGTCCTCGAAGGGCAGCAGCGCCGGCACCGTCGTGACCACCGGCCTCACGACAAACGACTGTTCGATCCGGGCCAAGTAACGGTCGATATCGCCATTGCGGGCCAGCCACTCCTCGGCATCGCCCACATCGGCGGGCCAATCGCCGAGGATGCTGGAATATACGTCGCGGTTGTAGGCCAGGGCGTGCGGGTTGGTGATGTCCCTGGCCCGGTCCAGGTGGCGGCAGCCCGGCTCCGGCGGCGGCACGATGGGCCACCATCCGCCGAGATAGCACAGGTTCCAGGGGCGTTGTCCCAACTCGGCGGTTGCCTGGGCCAGGATGTCGTTCGCGCGGTCGAGGAAATGCACGTCGCCGCTCAGCACCAACACGCAACGCGCCCCGCGGTCGTGGGCCGCCTGTACCGCTTGGCGATGCGATAGCAAGACGCCGATGCGGGGATCGCCCGGCGTCGATAGGGCCGGTATTGGCTCCACCCGCCCGGCGATACCCAAGCGCTCCAATCGCGCCCACACCTTGGCCGCTCTCTGTGCTTGCGCGTTGGGGTGGACATAATAGACGACATCGAAGAATCCAAAGCCGTCCATCTGGACCCGGTCTGGCTGGTTCATGAAAAATAAGCGATTCAATGGTGATACCGGCTGCTGGAGGCGAAGGACGCGACCAGCGCGTAACCTTACCAACAAGCGGATGCGATTATAAGGTGCCTTCGGAAGACGACCGACCGGCCGTGGCTGTCGGGCCGCGGGCGGTCGGTTTCGAGCGGGGACGGGAGCTTGGGTTGGTTGTTCAGTTGAGCGCGGTCGAATAGTCGACCATCTTGTAGCCGGTGCGATGGATCGACACGGCCTCGGGCTTGACGGCCTCGATTTCGTCCGCCATCACACCGACGAAGCGCTGTTGGCTCCAGGTATAGCGGAACGAATAGAGCGCTACGCCGTTCGGCAATGTGCCTTCGCGCACGATGTCGGTCTTCAGGCGGCGGTCGCTCGGTATGTTGAGGGTCGTCGTCACGGGCGGGCCGTAGGAACTCGCCCTGGCAGGGATGCTCGCGGCTTGGAGGAGCAGTACGGCCGCCGGTGCGCCCACCGCGTAGCGGCCGGCACGCTTGAGGAAGTCACGCCGATCCTCAGCACTGAGGGGGGCCGGATTGTCAGCGAAAGCCGATTCGTTCCGATGAGTATCTGATGCGCTCTGGTTCATGGTTCTCAAACCTTATGTTGCGGTTACTGGGAAAAAACGTTAAGGAAGCGCCGATTTAATCGCTTCTCCGGACTCCCGGAAAGTGTGCCTATTAAATCGATTAAATTCAACGTCCTCTTGTAAAAATTAGACATGGCCTCGGTAGCGTGTCAAGTTCCGGCCCAGGGTCTTGCGATTTTTTGTAGAGCGCCGGCTTCGGCAAGCCGAACAATCGGTGAAATAGGAGACATCGCGCGCCCCGATGGCGTGGGCAACGCCGATACTTTAAGAAAGGGCCGACCCGATTCGGCCCACCGTCCATCCCAGTTTCACGAAACATCCAGCCGTTTCACAGCATTTCACCAGAAACGCCCTGAAACACCGCCCGTCCCGCCTCCCGCTCCGGCGTTCCATCCCCATCCCCAAGCCCCATAAGGGTTTTAGCGGTTTGGCACAGTGCTTGGTAATATTAGAAAGTGCTGATAGCTAAACTTCTCGGCGCACCGCGTCGCGACACGGAGTCGTGATGATTCCCCCCTCAGCCAGGGATGGCCTTTTCAGGGGACCACGGCAGCCACAAGACCCGCGATCCGTCATCCCCAAGAGGTAGCGCCATGCCGAATCCACACAGAAAAACGACGCGCCCCCGCCTGGGACGGGAAATCGCCTACGCTCTAGGCGTCAAGGTCTTGCTGCTCATGGCCCTGTGGTGGGCGGTGTTCAGGCCGCAACCGGGAGCGGCCAAGCCCGATGTGGCGGACCTATTCCAGCCCGGTCCCCCTTCTTCCCCACACCAGGAGAAACCCCATGATTTCCGGTGAAGAAATCGTCAACCTGTCGAGGCTGCAATTCGGCCTCACCGCCATGTATCACTTCCTGTTCGTGCCCCTGACCCTGGGGCTGAGCTTCATCCTCGCCATCATGGAATCGGTCTACGTCATGACCGGCAAGCCGGTCTACAAGGACATGACCAAGTTCTGGGGCAAGCTGTTCGCCATCAATTTCGCGATGGGCGTCACCACCGGCATCACCCTGGAATTCCAGTTCGGCACCAATTGGGCCTATTACTCGCATTATGTCGGCGATATTTTCGGGCCGATCCTGGCTTCGGAAGGCTGGATGGCCTTCTTCCTGGAATCGACCCTGGTCGGCCTGTTCTTCTTCGGCTGGGACCGGCTCACCCAGGTGCAGCATCTGGCCGTGACCTGGCTGGTGGCGTTCGGCACCAGCTTCTCGGCGCTGTGGATTCTGATCGCCAATGGTTGGATGCAATATCCGGTGGGTTCCGAGTTCAACTACGAAACCCTGCGGATGGAAATGGCCTCGTTCGCCGAGGTGTTCTTCAACCCGGTGGCCCAGGTGAAATTCGTCCACACCGTGGCGGCGGGCTATGTGACCGGCTCCATGTTCGTGCTGGGGATCAGTTCCTGGTACCTGCTGCAACGGCGGGATTTGGGTTTCGCCCGCCGTTCTTTTTCCATCGCGGCGGGGTTCGGGCTGGCGTCGGTATTATCGGTGATCGTGCTGGGCGACGAGAGCGGCTATACCGAAGGCGAAACCCAGAAGATCAAACTGGCCGCCATCGAGGCCGAGTGGGACACCCATCAGCCACCCGCCAGTTTCACCGTGATCGGCTTCCCGGACCAGGAACAGGAACAAACCCATTTCGCCCTCAAGATTCCCTATGTGCTGGGCTTGATCGCCACCCGCTCCATCGACGAGGAGGTGAAAGGCTTGAAGGATTTGCGGGCCGACAGCGCCAAGCGCATCCGTAGCGGCAGGGTCGCCTACGGCGAATTGCAGAAGCTGCGCGGCGGCGATCAGAGCGAAGCCGTGAAAGCCAGCTTCGACCAGCACAAGGCGGACCTGGGCTATGGCCTGTTGCTCAAGCGCTATACCGCCGACCCGGCCCAAGCCACCGAGGACATGATCCAAAAAGCCGCCAACGACACCATTCCCAGGGTGGCGCCCTTGTTCTGGACCTTCCGCATCATGGTGGCAGCAGGCTTCACCCTGTTGTTCATCTTCGGCGCGGCCTTCTACTACTGCGCGACCCGCGTGGCGGACCAGAAACGCTGGTTGTTGAAGATGGCGCTGTGGGGCATCCCCCTGCCCTGGATCGCCGCCGAAACCGGCTGGTTCGTGGCGGAATATGGCCGCCAGCCCTGGACCATCTCCGGCGTGCTGCCGACCCATCTCTCGGCCTCGAATATCGGTACGGATCAACTCTGGTTCGGCATCGCGGGCTTCCTGTTCTTCTATACCACCCTGCTGGTGATCGAGTTGTACCTGATGTTCAAGTACGCCCGGCTGGGACCGAGCAGCCTGCATACCGGGAAATATCATTTCGAGGCGCAGGCACCGGCCAGCGCCGCGCCCCTGGCCCACTGAGGATTCCGCCATGTTCGACTATGAAACCTTGCGCTTCATCTGGTGGCTGTTCACCGGCGTCGTCATCATCGCCTTCGTGCTGACTTCGGGCTTCGATTTCGGCATCTGCGCCCTGCTGCCCTTCCTGGGCAAGACCGACCCGGAACGCCGCGCCATCATCAACACCGTGGGCGGCACCTGGGAAGGCAACCAGGTCTGGCTGATTTTGTTGGGCGGCGCCTTGTTCGCGGTGTGGCCCACGGTCTACGCCACCCTGTTCTCGGGGCTGTATGTGGCGATGCTGCTGGTGTTGTTCGCCCTGTTCTTCCGGCCCGCCGGTTTCGACTACCGCAGCAAGCTGGAAAACCCCATTTGGCGCAATGCCTGGGATTGGGGGTTGTTCATCGGCGGGGCGGTGCCGCCCATCCTCCTGGGCGTGCTGGTCGGGAATCTGGTGCAGGGCTTGCCCTTCCATTTCGACCCGGATTTGCGGCCCTACTACGACGGCAGCTTCTTCGCCTTGTTGAACCCGTTCGCCTTGCTGTGCGGCGTGGCTTCCTTGCTGATCTGCCTGTTCCATGGCGCGATCTATCTCAAGTGGCGCACCGAGGGCGTGCTTTATCTCCGCGCCTTGGCGGTGGTGAAGGTGTTGGGTCCGGTGGTCCTGGGCGTGGTCGGTTTGATCGCCGTGTGGACCGCGCTGGGGATGAGCCTGCCGGAAATCACCCAGTCCGCCGGGACCGCCGGGCCGTCCAATCCGCTGAATAAAACCGTGGTCATGAACGCGGGCTGGATGGGCCAGTTCTTCACCCATCCCTGGATGTTGCTGGCCCCGATGCTGGGGTTCGGTGCCCTGTTCGCGGCGTGGCGCTTGGCGCTGGAACATACCTCCTCTGCCGCCTTCGTGTTCAGCGGGCTGGGCATCGCCGGGATTTTGCTGTCGCTGGGCTTCGGGCTGTTCCCGTTCCTGCTGATCTCGACCACCAACCCCAGCCATAGCCTTTCGATCTGGGACGCGAGTTCCAGCCAGTTCACCCTGGCCCTGGCGTTCTGGATCACGGTGGTGTTCCTGCCCATCGTGCTGGCCTACACCCGCTGGGTCTACAAGGTGCTGTGGGGCAGCGTGACCCCGGAAACCGTGCTGAAAGACCAGCACACGCTTTATTGAGAGGACGCGAACATGTGGTACTTCACTTGGATCCTGGGCGTCGGACTGGCCTGCGCCTTCGGCATCATCAACGCCATGTGGCTGGAAGCGGAATGCGATATGGACCATTGCGGCGGCGAGGGCGAACCGGAATGCGTGCCGCGCCGCCGGACATGACGCACCGACAACGACTATCCTGAACGATAACCCCCAGGGTTTTCAGGGATTTTCCGAACAACCAGGATGAAGCGCCCCAGCCTACCGTGCGACCCACGGCGGTTGCGGCGCGGCGCGTCGGCCCAGGGACGAATCGGCGACACCTTTCCTTACCGACAACCACGACAGAGGTAGATTATGGCTCGCATCGTAGTCTTAGGCGCCGGCATCGGCGGCGTCCCCATGGCTTTGGAAATGAAGGAACTGGTGGGCAAGAACCACCAGGTCACGGTGATTTCCGACAGCCCCACCTTCCATTTCGTGCCTTCCAACCCCTGGGTGGCGGTGAAGTGGCGCACCCCGGACCAGATCAAGATTCCGCTGGCCCCGGTGTTCAAGAAGCGGGATATCGAATTCATCCAGCAGAAAGCCACCCGCGTCCATCCCAGCGAAAACCGGGTGGAACTGGCCGACGGCGCTTCCGTCAATTACGACTATCTCGTCATCGCCACCGGCCCCAAACTGGATTTCGAGGCGGTGCCCGGCTTCGGCCCGGAAGGTTTCACCCAATCGGTCTGCCATGTGGACCACGCGGCGGAAGCCGGCCATTTCTGGGACGGCTTCGTCAAGGACCCCGGCCCCATCATCGTCGGCTCCATGCAGGGCGCGTCCTGCTTCGGCCCGGCCTATGAATACCTGTTCATCGCCAATTCCGACCTCAGGAAGCGCCAAATCCGCGACAAGGTGCAAATCACCTTCGTGACCTCCGAGCCGTATATCGGCCATTTAGGGCTAGGCGGCGTGGGCGACACCAAGGGCATGTTGGAAAGCGAGCTGCGCCAGCACCACATCAAATGGATCACCAACGCCAAGGTGGACAAGATCGAACAAGGCAAGATGTTCGTCACCGAAGTCGATGACAACGGCCAGGAGAAAAAGAAACACGAACTGCCGTTCAAGCACACCATGATGATCCCGGCGTTCAAGGGCATCGACGCGGTGTTCGGGGTCGAGGGTTTGGTGAATCCGCGCGGCTTCGTGCTGATCGACGAATACCAGCGCAACCCCAACTTCAAAAACATCTATTCGGTGGGCGTGTGCGTCGCGATTCCGCCGGTGGAAGCCACCCCGGTCCCGACCGGCGCGCCCAAGACCGGCTATATGATCGAATCCATGGTGACGGCGACCGCGCATAACATCCACGACGAACTGCAAGGCAAGGCCCCCAGCCACAAGGGCACCTGGAACGCGCTCTGCCTCGCCGACCTCGGCGATAGCGGCGTGGCCTTCCTGGCCAAGCCACAGATTCCGCCGCGCAACGTGACCTGGGCCGGCAAAGGCAAGTGGGTCCACTGGATGAAGATCGCCTTCGAGTTCTATTTCATGCGCAAGATCAAGAAGGGCGTGAGCGAACCGTTCTACGAACGGATGATGCTCAAGTTCATCGGCATCATGCGCCTGAAATCGCCGCACTGAGCCGGGCAAGGGCGGGACCGTATGGCGAACCATAAACACGGGGGTATCGCGATGCACTGGCGGATATGCCTGCTCATTCCATGGCTGGCGGTCGCGTTTCCGGCCTGGGCCGGGACGCCCGCCCTACCTTCGGCGCGGCCTTTGGAAAAAAACCGCGCCCGGCCCCTGGACGTGGACGAAGCCATCGACCTCGCCTTCGCGCAAAACCCCGACCTCGCCGCCGCCGCCGCCAGGATCGGCGAGGCCGAGGCGCGGGTGGTGGAAGCCGAAGCCGCCTTCTACCCCAAGGTCACGGCGCGGATGGACTACGCGTACTCCAACAATCCGGCCCTGGCCTTTTCCAGCATCGTGGCCCAGCGCCGCTTCAATTTCGGCATGAACATCAACCAACCGGGCTGGGTCTCGAACTTCCGGCCCGAAGTGGTGGGTGCCATGAACCTGTACCGGGGCGGCCAGGACGCCGCGCTCAAGAAAGCCGCCGAACTGGGCGTCGAAGCCGCCGAACTGGAACGCTCGGCCCTCAGGAACCGCTTGGCGGCGGCGGTGACGGCGGCCTATTACGCCGTACTATCCGCGCCCAAACAAGCGGAAGTGGCGCATCGTTCGGTCGAGACCGTCGCCAAGGCGCTCGAACACACCCGCGCCCGCGTGGCCGAGGGCATGGCGCTCAAGGCCGATGTGCTGTCGCTGGAAGTCCGGGCCACCGAAGCCTACGAATCCGAACTCAAGGCCAAGAACGCCATGGAACTCTCGCGTTCGGCCCTGAAAACCCTGTTGGGTTCGGGCGAGATGCCGGAATTCCGCGAAATCGACCCAGGGCTTCCCCACCCCGAACCCAACTTCGGGAAACTGCTGGACGAAGCCTTGAACCAACGCCCCGAAATGCAAGCGGCGGCGCGGCAAGTGCAAATCCGCGAGCAGGAATTGGAAGCCGCCCAGGGTGCCCACCGGCCCCGCGTCGATGCCTACGCTTCCTATGGCCAAAACAGCCGTTCCCCCGGCGATTTCACCTTCAACAACGACAACGGCAGCATCGGCCTGAGCGCCGAGGTGGACGTGTTCTCGGGCGGGGCGGTCGCGGCACGGATACAGGCGGCGGAACGGCGGATCGTGGAAGCCCAGGCGATACAGGAACGCACCCGCCTGGAAATCGAAGACGAACTGCGCCAAGCCCACCTCACCCTGAACGAAACCCTGCAACGCCTGAAAGTGGCCGAAGCCGGGGCCGATTCCGCCGAAGAAGCCCTGCGTCTGGTGCATGAGCAATACCAAGGCGGCACCGCCACCGTGACCCGTTATCTGGAAGCCGAAACCGACCACGCCAACGCGGCCTTGCGGGCCATCCTCGCCCGCTATGAAACCAGGGTGGCGGAAGCGCAACTGCGGCGGGCGCTGGGACACTGGCGCTAACCGCCGCGCGGCGTGTGGGGAAATGGCCCCGGCTTCCCCGATCCCCCCGGTCGCCAACACCGGCGGCTCTGGGGAGGCGACGACAAAAACCTATAACAACAACCCAGAAAAACCTACGGGAAAACAACCATGGCTAATTTTTCCGACTACATGATCCAGCACATCCTTTATATCAAGGGCGTGGAGAAAAGCATCAAGCACAACACGGTCTTCGCCCACAAAAAACCCACCGAGTGCGCCTTCGGAAAAATGTTTTACCAAGATATAAAACCCAATATCGATGGATATTCTGAAGCCAAGCGCGATTTGATCGAAGCCATGGAGCAAATCCATATCAAATTCCACGATTCCGCCCAGCATATCCATCCCGAAGACCCCAACATGGAACAATCCAAACAGGATGCTTGGTATTACTCGTCCCGGCTCATCAATATGCTCGACAAACTGGAAAAAATGAAGGACTGAAGCCCCAAGCCACAGGACCGCGCAAAGTCAATACGCGCCTTTTCATACCACCGAGGAGCAACCCCATGCATACCCAGCCGCTTTCGGACATCCTGTCCCAGCTCAATACCGCCGCCTCCGATATCGCCGCCTCGGCGATAGTCTCGGAGGATGGCTCGGCGATCACCCTGGCCGGCACCCCGCCCCTGGATTTCGACCATGATGAAATCAGCGCCTTCAGCGCAGCTTTGTTCCACCTGGGGCACCGGGCGATGGAGCGCTTCGTCGGGGGGGATTTCGAGCGGATCATGGTGAAAAGCCGGTCGGGTTATTTGCTGGCCGTCCCCGCTTCCCAGGATTTGATACTCACCGCGCTGGCCAAGCCTGGGGCCGCGCTAGAGCCGGTGTTCGCCGAGATGGGCCGGGCGGTCCACCGGATACACGCGGCCGGCACCGCCTGAACCCGGATCGCGCCCCAAGTCCGGCGGGTGGGCATCTCCCCATGCCCACCGCTTCCGGGCCATCCCGGTGGGCACGCAATACGCGCCCACCCTACGGCAATGTGAACACGCCCTGGCACGACATGGGAAACCGCAAAAACCGAGCATGGCTGGATGAAAGGCAAATTCCAACTCATCGAGCGCACCGGGGATATCCTGGTCGATATCTTCCATTACACGGCGCTATTCGGCATCGGCGCGACCATCGTTTGGTCCGGCGTGCATGATTATCTCAAGATGATGGCCGCCGGGCACGCCACTTTGGAAGATATCCTCCTGCTGTTCATCTATCTGGAATTGGGCGCGATGGTCGGGATTTATTTCAAAACCCGCCGCCTGCCGGTGCAATTCCTGATTTATATCGCCATCACCGCCTTATCCCGGCATTTGGTGATCGATGTGCAAAAGGTTTCCGATAATTTCCATATCTACCTGCTGTTGAGCATCACCGGGGCTATCGCGATGCTGAGCGCCGCCGTGTTCATACTTTCGTATACCGGCAAGCGATATGGCTGCCCGGAAGACGAACCGGCCCCGCGCCGAGCGCCCGGCCCCCTGGAAAGTCCGCACGGAATCCCGGACTGCCGCGATGCTTATCCACAGGACACTATTCACAAGGCACCGCCATGACCCACGCCACTTCCGAATCTTCTGGATTGAAACCCTTGTACGCCGGGCTATCCGTGGCCGGTTTGATCTTCCTGCTCATGTGGATGCAGGGCGGGTTCGAGGACAAGGTGCCGCCCGGCCTAAGCGCCGCCCATGCCGACACCAGCGCCGCCATCGGTCCCACCGCCCAGGTCACGCGCCGGGTCGAGGACGAGGTGTTCGCCTGGCCCGGCACGGTCAGCGCCAAGACCGTGGCCCAGGTCGCGCCCAAGCTGCCGGGCCGCATCCTGGAAATCACGGTCAGGACCGGCGACAAGGTGAAGCGCGGCCAAGTGCTGGCCCGGCTCGACGATAGCGAAATCCAAGCCCGGCTGGGACAGGCCCGCGCCGCCCTGACCGCCGCCGAGGCCGAAGCCGGACGCGCCCGCACCGATGCCCAGCGCCTGCAAAGCCTATACGCCAAGGAAGCCGCGACCCGGCAGGATTTGGACGCGGCCCAGGCGGCGGCCAAGGCCGGCGAAGCCCGCGTGGTCGCGGCCCGCGACGCCATCCGCGAGACCGAATCGCGCCTCGGGGAAACCGTGTTGAAAGCGCCGTTCGATGGCGCGGTGGTCAAACGCGACCAGGAACCGGGCGACATGGCCCTGCCCGGCGGTTCGGTGCTGACCTTGCAGCAATCGCGGCAACTCCGCATCGAGAGCGCCATCCCGGCCAACTGCGCCGGGTTGGTGAAACCCGGCGCGGAACTCAAGGCCAAGATCGCCAATCCAGAGGGCGAATTCCGGGCGGTGGTCGATGAAATCCAACCCTCCGCCGATCCCAAGACCCGCACCGTGCTGGTGAAAGCGCGGTTGCCGGAAGATTCCGGCGTGCAACCGGGCGCGTTCGGTTGGCTTTACCAAACCTGCGGCCAGAACGAGGTGCTGCTGGTACCGGATACCGCCGTGAGCCGCATCGGCCAGTTGGAGAGCGTGCGCCTGGTGGTGGACGGCCAAGCCCGGTTGCGCCATGTCCGCACCGGCAAGCATTACGACGGCCAGGTGGAAATCCTCTCGGGACTCAAGGAAGGCGACACCGTGCAACTCACCGGAGGACAGCCATGAGCCGGGCACATCACGCCGAACGCAGCCTGACCACCCGCATCGTCGAAGTCTTCGTCACCTCCAAGCTGTCCTTGCTGCTGCTGTTGGCTTCGTTCATCGCCGGGGCCGCCGCCCTGATGCTGACGCCGCGCGAGGAGGAGCCGCAAATCGTGGTGCCGGTGGCCGATGTGATGATTTCGGTGCCGGGCGCTTCCGCCGAGGAGGTGGAAAAGCTGGTTTCGACCCCGCTGGAATCGATGTTGCGGGAAGTCGATGGCGTGGAATACGTCTATTCCGCCTCGCGCGAGAACGAAGCCTTGGTCACGGTGCGCTTCTACGTGGGCGAGGACCGCGAGGACAGCCTGGTCAAGGTTTGGAACAAGCTGATGTCCAACCAGGACCGCATCCCGCCCGTGGTCGCGAACTGGACCGTGAAGCCGGTGGAAATCGACGATGTGCCCATCGTCACGCTGACGCTGTCCTCGCCGGAAGCGGCCTATGACGGCGCGGCCCTCAGGCGCTTGGCCGACGAGATGAAGGACAAGCTGGCGCGGGTGGACGACACCGGGAAGATCACCGTGGTCGGCGGCGAACCGCGCCAAGTCCTGGTCTATCCCGACGCCGCCAAGCTGGCCGCGCACGACGTCGCCCTGCTCGACCTGCTGCGGGCCTTGAAAGCCGCCAATGTGAACATCGCGGCGGGCCGCTTCGAGCAGGGCAACCGCTCGGTGCGACTGGAAGCCGGTCCCTTGTTCGTGAGCGCCGAGGAAGTGGCCGCGACCCCCATCGCCGGGCAGGAGGGCAAGTTGGTCTATCTGCGCGACGTGGCCCGGATCGAGGACGGCCCCGGCGAGGCCGAGAATTACACCCGCATCGGTTTCGGCCCGGCGGCGGCGGAAAGCCGCGCCATCGTCCCGGAAGCCACCGCCAAACCCGGCGAGGAACGCCCAGCCGTCACCCTCGCCATCGCCAAGCGCAAGGGCGCGAACGCCGTCGCCGTGGCCGAACAGACGGTCGAAACCGCGCGGAGCCTCTACGGCACCCTGATCCCCGAGGACGTGACCGTCACCCTCACCCGCAACCAAGGCGAAACCTCCAACCACAAGGTCAACGAGCTGGTGAAGCATCTGTTCATCGCCATCGTCACCATCATCGTGCTGCTGGCCTTCGCGCTGGGGCCGAAAGAGGCGTTCATCGTCGCCCTGGCCGTGCCGATGACCTTGGGCCTGACCTTGCTGTGCGATTTGGTCTTCGGCTACACCATCAACCGCGTGACCTTGTTCGCCTTGATCCTGTCGCTGGGGCTGTTGGTCGACGACCCCATCGTGGACGTGGAAAACATCTTCCGCCATTTCAAGCTCAAGAGCGGTCCCGACGCCCTCGAAGCCACCCTCATGGCCGTGGACGAAGTGCGGCCCCCGACCATCTTCGCCACCTTCACCGTGATCGTGTCGTTCCTGCCGATGTTCTTCATCACCGGCATGATGGGACCGTACATGGGACCGATGGCGTTCAACGTGCCGGTGGCGATGTTGGTGTCGTTGCTGGTGGCGTTCACGGTGACGCCCTGGGCCAGCTATTACCTGCTCAAGAGCGAATACGGCACCGGGGAACACGCTTTCGATCTCAAAAGCACCGGGCTTTACCGCTTCTACGACCGCACCCTGGGCGCGATGCTGAACGCGCCCGGCAAAGCCAAGCTGTTCCTGTGGGTGGTATTCATCGCCTTCGTGGCCTCGGCCATGCTGGCGGTGGTGCGGATCGTGCCCTTGAAACTGCTGCCCTTCGACAACAAGAACGAACTGCAAATCGTCATCGACCTGCCGCGGGGTTCGACCTTGGAAGATACCGACGCCACCGCCCGCGACCTCGGGGCTTATCTCGCCCGCGTCAACGAAGTCACCGATTTCGAGACCTATGTCGGCGAAGCCTCGCCCATGGATTTCAACGGCATGGTGCGGCATTACTACCTGCGCAAGGAACCGCACCAGGGCGAAATCCGCATCAACCTCCTGCCCCAGCACAGCCGCGAGCAGCAATCGCACGAGATCGCCCTGCGCATCCGCCCAGATATCGAACGCATCGCCCAAGCCCACGGCGCACGCCTGAAAATCGTCGAAACCCCGCCCGGCCCGCCAGTGCTTTCGACCTTCGTGGCCGAGGTCTACGGCCCCTTGGACCGCGACTACGCCGAACTGGCCCACGTCACCGAACGGGTGCGGGAAGACGTGGCGGGGCTGTCGGGGATCGTCGATGTCGATGACTACGTGGACGAGCCGCAAACGGTGGTGCATTACCGGCTGGACCGCGAACAAGCCGCGCTGCACGGCGTCACCGTGGCCGAGGTGGCGGAGACGCTCCGCGCCGCGCTGGAAGGCGTCGCCATCGGCACCGTGCATGCGCCGAGCGAACGCCAGCCCTTGGAAATCACCCTGCGGATGCCCCGCGCCGAACGCTCGCGCATCGCCGACCTGGGCACGCTGCGGGTCAAGGGGCTGGATGGTTCGCTGATTCCGCTGGGCGAAATCGGCGCGGCGGTCGAGGAACCCGCCGATCTCACGATCTACCACAAGAACCTCAAGCGCCTGAACTACGTCACCGCCGAATTGGCCGGGAACGAGCCGGTGGAAGCGGTGCTGGACTGGGGCAAGGTGCTGGAGAAAAAACCGCTGCCGGAAGGCTATACGGTGGACTTGGCGGGCGAAGGCGAATGGAAGATCACGGTCGATGTGTTCCGCGATTTGGGGCTGGCCTTTGGCGGAGCCTTGCTGATGATCTACGTGTTGCTGGTGGCGCAGACGGGTTCCCTGGGGCTGCCACTCATCATTATGGTGGCGATTCCCTTGACCGTCATCGGCATCATGCCGGGCTTCACCCTCTTGAATATGCTGTTCGCCGAACCCGTGGCCGGTTTCGGGAATCCGATCCTGTTCACCGCCACCGCCATGATCGGCATGATCGCCCTGGCCGGGATCGTGGTGCGCAATTCGATCATCCTGATCGACTTCATCGGCAAGCTCCGGGAGGCGGGCGCGACTTTGAACGAAGCCTTGATCGAAGCCGGAGCGACGAGGATGCGGCCCATCTTCCTGACCGCCGGGGCGGCGATGTTCGGCTCCTTCGTCATCACCCTGGACCCCATCTTCTCCGGGCTGGCCTGGAGCTTCATCTTCGGCATCTTCGCGTCCACGGCGTTTTCGCTGTACGTGGTGCCGGTGGTGTATTTCCTGATTAACCGGAAGGCTTAAGGCCGGAACAGCGAACCGGAATCCGGGCCCACCGACACGGTCGCCCCGGATTCCACACCCTCAATTACACCCCTGGTTATACCGCCCCTTCACGCAAGTCTTCCCGCTGGGCGCACGGTAGACGCCCATGCCGTTCTTGGTCTTGGCCTCGGCCCCGGTGCTGCTCTCGTAGGTCCGCACGCCGTTGGCATTCACCTCCGATTTGCGGGCGACGCCGGTGTTGGGGTTGTAGCTGGCGGACTCGTCGCCGTTGCCGCACACGACCTTGCCCGTCGCGGTGCGGGCGCAACCGGCGTGGACGTTCGAGGCGATCAGGGCCAGGGCGAGGATGAATAGGGCTTTCATGGCAAAACTCCCTTGATGATTCGCAAGTGATGGACGCAACGATCCACATCGCCACAGGGCGGACAACGCCCCCGGGATGGCCCGCCATCGTAAGCCATATCGGAACCGCCCGCCACGGATCCCGAGACCGACCAGGGCGCGGGAAACCGGACTCCGCATGGAACCCCCGCCATTTTTCCATGTACCATACCGCCTCCCTGCCCCACTGATGACGCTCCGAAACATCCATGAAAGCCCCCATCAGCCGCCGTGACTTCCTCCGCGACACCACCCTCCTGGCCCTGGCCGGACTCGTGCCCGGCCCGGTCCGTACCGCCCTCGCGGCCCCGAGCGCCGCCCTGCGCCTGGGCCTGGCCTTGGTTTTCTCCTATGAAACCCTGACCGAACGCGCCAAGGCGCTGGCGAAAAAACCCTACACCCCGCCGCCCCGGCCCCTGCCCCAGGTGGTCCAGCACATCGACTACGAAGCCTGGGGCCAAATCCGCTACCGCACCGAATCCGCCCTGTTCGCCGAGGGGCCGGGCTTGTATCCCGCCACCTTCTTCCATGTCGGCCAGTTCTTCCAGAAGTCGGTGAAAATCCACGTCCTGGAAAACGGCCAGGCGCGGGAAATCCTCTACAACAACGATTATTTCTCCATGCCCAAGGACAGCATCGCCCACAAGCTGTCCGACAAGACCGGCTTCGCCGGTTTCCGTCTGCAGGAATCCCGCAACCGCGAGGACTGGCGCACCCAGGATTGGATCGCCTTCCTGGGCGCGTCCTATTTCCGGGCGATAGGCGCTTTGAACCAATACGGGCTCTCGGCCCGCGGCATCATCGTCGACGCCGCCGAACCCAAGCCGGAGGAATTCCCCGATTTCACCGAATTCTTCATCGAGGAAACCGACAACGAAGGCGATCCGGTCCATGTCTACGCCCTGCTCGACGGTCCCAGCCTGACCGGGGCCTATCATTTCGCGATCAAGCGCACCGAGGGCGTGGTACAGGATATCGAGGCCCAGTTGTTCCTACGCAAGGACATCGGGCGGCTCGGCTTCGCCCCCTTGACCTCGATGTATTGGTTCAGCGAGACCGAGAAGCGCCGCCTGGAAGACTGGCGGCCCGAGGTCCACGATTCCGACGGCCTCGCCATCTGGACCGGCGGCGGCGAACGGCTGTGGCGGCCCCTGGTCAACCAGCCCTATCCGGTCACTTCCAGCTTCGTGGACAAGAGCCCCAAGGGTTTCGGCCTGTTACAGCGCGACCGGGTGTTCGAGAATTATCTGGATGGGGTGAACTACGAGCGGCGGCCCAGCCTGTGGGTGGAGCCGTTGGAGGATTGGGGCGCGGGCGCGGTGCAATTGGTGGAACTGCCCACCGACGACGAAATCCACGACAACATCGTGGCCTATTGGCGCCCCGCCGAACCGGCCAAGGCGGGCAACACCTACCGGCTGCGCTACCGGCTGCACTGGTTGGCCGACGAACCCTATCCGGCGGCGGTGGCGCGGTGCGTGGCGACCCGGATCGGCCGCGGCGGACAACCCGGCAAACCCCGGCCCAAGGGCGTGTACAAATTCAGCGTGGAATTCGCGGGCGCGGCGCTCGATCCCCTGTGGGGCGATACGGTGAAGGCCGAACCCATCATCTCCACGTCCAGCGGCACCGTCGGCGGTGCCTTCATGGAACCGATTCCCGGCACCAAGCGCTGGCGGGCCATCTTCGACCTGACCCCGCAGGGCAGCGAACCCGTGGAACTCAGGCTGTATATCCGGGGCAATGGCGACGCCCTGACCGAGACTTGGCTGTACCAGTTCCGGCCTCCCGCCGGAGGCTGAGCCCGCCCCCGCCATGCCTTCATAGCCATTCCACCCGCACCCGCTCCACCCCGGCCCAGACCTGCACGCGCACGGACCGCCCCCGGCGGTGCAGCGTGTAGCCTTCGCCCAGCGGACATTCCCGCGTGGTTTCCAGCAGGATCACCGCGTCGGGCTGGAGGCAACGGAATTCGATGGCCTTGTCCTCCCAACCCACCACTTCGGCGGTGGCGTAGCGGATGCGGACTTCGCCCAGGTCCAGGTTCACCGGCAGCATCAGTCCTTCCCGGCCCGGCAGGCGCAATTCGCGGCCCCCGAGCAAGCGGCGGCCATCGCGGAACAGGCGGAACCCCTTTTCGTGGCCATCGAGGTTGAGGACGTGGACGAAGGCTTCGCCCGCCGCGTTCGCCATCGAGGTCATGAACACGCCGCCGGGCGGGCCGTCGTGGCGCAAGCCGGCGGTCGCGCCCAGCCGTTCCAAGGCCGTTTGGAACAGCCCGACATCGCAAGGATAGGCCGTCGCGATCACCACCGCCCGGCCCAGCCCGACCTGGGCCTCGAACGCCGCCACCTCGCCGCCGCCATGCAGGCGCAACAAGGGTTCCGCCGCCCCCGGCGCGAACACCTGGGCGAAATGGGTGCGGACCTCGGGGCGCGGCGCGGCCCAGCCCTCGGCGCAGAGCGAGAGATAATGGCGCTCGCCGGACTGCCGGGTACCCAAGGGTTCCACGCCCAGCGCCCCGGCCAGGACCGCGCAGGGCCGGCCCTCCATGTCGTATAGCGGCACCTCGCCATACAGCAGCAAGCCGCCGCCCGCCTCCAGCCAATCCACCAGCTTGCCCTGCACGGCCCCGTCCATATAGCGGGCGGAAGGCAGGGCCAACACCGGCACGGTCACGGGGTCGAGGGGCCGGTTCTGCACATCGACCGCCCCGAACCGATAGCCCGCCAGCAGCATCGCCCGCGCCAGGCTTTCCCAAGCGCCATAGGCGCGGTTGGCCTGCAAGTTGGTGGCGATGTCGCGCATGATGGCGCTCTTGGGATATTGGGCCTCGGTCATGAAGTAGTCCGGGATGAAGCCATAGGCCAGGCCGTCGCGCTCCTCGTCCATGTCGGCCAGCTTGTCGGCCAGGGTCGCCACCGTCTGGATGACGCGGGCCATGCGCGGATAGGTGTAGCTGAGGCTGCCGTCGGCCTTGACCGGCGCGGCCACGCCATGCAGTTCGCCGGTGATAGCGATGCGGTCGTCGCCGTCGCCGGGCGGCGGGTCCAGCCGGTAATTGGTGCCGCCCGCGAACAGGTAATAGTTCAGCAGCCGGTTGCCCTGGGCGATGCACATCCGGGTTTTCAAATCCACGGCGGAAGGATCGTAGCGGTTGCCCTGCATCTGGCCGTAATCGCCGTCGCCGCACTCGAATTCCAGCGAACACAAGGGCTGGTCGCGGGTCTGGGTGGCTTCCTGCAGGGCATTGCACAGGTACAAATCCTGGAAGTTGTCCGGCGTGAGGTTGCCGAGATAAAGATCGGTGCCGGGCAGATAGCCCGATGCCTGGGTATAGGCTTCGTACAACTGGCTGATGCCGATGGGATAGGTGAAACCGCGCCCGCCGCCGGTGCCGTGGACATTGACCAGGAACGGAATCCCCTTGACGCCCTCGGCCTCGGCATAACCGCGCAGGGTGGCGAGATAACGGGCATAGCGCCCGCGCTGGTAATGACCCAGGTCGCGCATGAACTGGGCGGCGTAGGCTTCGCCGGGGGAACGGAGGGCGGCGGCGCGGGTGGCGGGATCGCCCAGGTCGAAGGGATAGCGCCCGCGCAAGGCATCCGGCTCGTAGCACCGGGCCAGCCAGGCGGCGAAATCGGCCAGGGTATGCTCGGTCAACTCGGGGACGTTGCTGCACCAGGACAACATCCCGACTTCGTTATCCAATTGCAGGGCGATGACATTGCCGCCCCTGGAGCCCAGCCGCGGCACCAGCACCACCAACACCGCCGCGTACCAATCCCGCACCGCGGCCAGGAAATGGGGGGCCAGCACATCGACCGTGCGGGTGGTGGCGGGCTGGCCGTCCCAGCCCACGGGGACGATTTCGGGATGCTTGTCATAGAGCCAATAGGGCAGCCCCTCGTTCTTCATCTCGGCCATGACGAAGGGGCCGGGCCGGGCGATGAAGTTCAAGCCGTTGTCGCGGCACAGGTCGATATAGGCGGCAAGGTCGAGTTCGGGCCGGGTCCAGCCCGAAAGATCGATCCGGCCCTCGGTCGGTTCGTGGCACAGCCAGGGGATATAGGACGCCACGGTATCGCATCCGGCCCGCTTGAGCTGGTCGAGCCGGTCCTGCCACGCCGTGCGCGGCAGGCGGAAGTAATGGATTTCCCCGCACAGGAGCAGGCGCGGACGGCCGGCGATGAAGATGCGGCGATGGCGGAGGTCGATCATGGAACACCTCTGGGGGAGGAGGGATGGGGCGGGATACGCAACACCAGACCTTGGTTCGGGGCCAGCACCAGCGGCGTCAACAACGCCGCGCCCTGGAGGTCCAGGCCAGTGGCGAGCAATATACACCCCTCCCCGGCCAGGAAACCGAGATCGAGGCGGCGGCTTTCGCTCCCCAGGTTGAGCGCGATCAACAGCCGGTCGTCGGCCAGCGCGCGGGTATAGGCCAAGACCTCCGCCACCCCGGCCGGCACTTCGCGGTAATCGCCCAGCAGCAAGGCCGGGGTGGCCTGGCGCAGCGCGGTCAAGGCCCGGAAGAAATTGAGGTCGGAAGCGGGGTCGCCGTCCTGGGTCCGCACATTGCGGACGGCGCAATCATCGCCCAGCGGCAGCCAAGGCTCTGCGGCGGCGGGCGCGAAACCGGCGTTCGGGCCATCGTCCCAGGGTAGCGGCGTGCGCTGCGGGTCGCGGCCCATGAGCGCGGCGACCTCGGGCTGGTTGACGGCCTGGGGGTCGCGGATTTTTTCCGGCGGGATGCGGCCATTCTCCATGCCGATCTCGTCGCCGTAATAACAGGTCGGCGTGCCGCGCAGGGTCAGCAACAGCATCTGCGCCACCCGCGCCTGCGCCCGGCCCACCCGGTTCACCAAGCGGGGCTGGTCGTGGTTGCCCAAGACCCAGTTCGGCCACGCGCCGGGCGGCAGCGAAGCCTCGTACTCGGCGATGGCCCGCCGCAGCACGTCGGCCCGCCACGGCAGATAGATCAGGCCGAAATTCACCGGCAAATGGCATTCGTCCAGGTTCTGGCCGTAATAGGGCATGAGTTCGGGCGGGGCGAGGCTGATTTCGCCCACCATCACCCGTTCGCCGTAGCGGTCGAACAAGGCCCGGAATTCGCGGATGATGGCGTGGACCTCGGGCTGGTCGGCGGTGTGGATATGGCGCAAGCGGCCATGGGGATTGACGCCGTCCCAATCGGGATTAACGGGTTCGTCGCGCAGCAGCGCATCCTTGATCAGCAGCCAGATCACATCGACCCGGAAGCCATCGACGCCGCGTTCCAGCCAGAACGCCGCGCAATCGAGCATGGCCCGCAACACCTGGGGGTTGCGGTAATTCAGTTCGGGCTGGCTTTGATCGAACTGGTGCAGGTAGTACTGGCCGGTGGCGGGATCGAAGGTCCAGGCCGGGCCGCCGAAGAAGCTGATCCAATTATTGGGCGGGCCGCCATCCGGGGCCGGGTCGCGCCAGAGATACCAATCGCGCTTGGGATTGCCGCGGCCGGCCCGGCTTTCCAAAAACCAGGGATGCCGGTCCGAGGTGTGGTTGGGCACCAGGTCCAGGATCAATCTCAGGCCGCGGGCGTGGACCCCGGCCAGCAGCGCGTCGAAATCGGCCAGGGTGCCGAACAAGGGATCGACGCCGGTGTAATCGGCCACGTCGTAGCCGAAATCGCGCATCGGCGAGGGGAAGATCGGCGACAGCCACAGGCAGCCGACCTTGAGGCTTTCGAGATAATCCAAACCTTGCAAGATGCCGCGCAAATCGCCCACCCCGTCGCCATCGCCGTCGCGGAACGAGCGGGGGTAGATATGGTAGAGGATGCTGGTCTGCCACCAGGGCGGCGGCGCGGGCCTGGCCTGGAAAGGTTGCGGGGAAACCGCCATGGGGATGCTCCGGCAAAATGGACGAAACCCCGCCGGGGCGGCCCGCCCCGGCGCGGAGGATTACGGGAGGCCCGGCGATCCAGCCACCCTGTTATGCGCACGATCCGGCGTTACAGCGTCACCCAATCCCGTATTTTGATTATCCTTTTGAAAACAAAAGGATACATTTCAACCCCGGCGCTGACACCGCGTGCTTTCCCGAACAATAAGGCCATATAACGCATAACATTGCGTTATTTCACACAATCTAGAAATATCGGTGCCATCCCCACATTGGAAAAGCCAACAAGCGCCGTGTCCATAGAAATTGGCACCGATCATGCTTAGCAGTGGATTGGATCGCCCGTCCCGGCGGGCATCGACCCGGAAAAACCCTATAAAAACAAACCCATCGCCCGAACCCCATGGATTTTGGGGATTCCGGCGGTGTCTAGGCGCAAGACCCTCAAGAGAGGCTACATGATGAATCCGAAATCGCTCAAGACCCTGGCCATCGGCTCGCTGACCACCGTGCTGGGCCTCGCGGCGCACCCCGCCGCCGCCCACACCACGATCCGCGACGCCGCCACCGAAGGCGTCACGGCGTACAACGCCCTGCAAATCGGGCATACCTGCGAACTCGAGAGCGGCAAAAAAATCCCGGTCATCGCCCAGAGCGTGGTGTTCCCCACCGCCAGCCCCACCGTGACCCAGGTGCTGGTGACCGACGCCACCACCACCCCGGTCACGACCCAATCCACCGCGACCACGCTGGACGCCGAAATCACCGACTCCTTGGGATTGGCCGCCAAGGCCAGCCTGGTCCAGGATAGGAACATCTTCAAGAAGCAGAACCTGACCCTCGACGGTAACGGCAATGTGATCGGCTTCTACGCCACCAACGGCAACCTGCAAACCGATCTGCGCGGCCTGGTGCCGTTCCGCTTCACCCCCATCAGCTTCAAATCCACTTCCTGCGCCAAGCGGATGCTGGTCAAGGTCGCGGTGGCCGATATCTGCAAGAAGACCTTCCCGCCCAAGGCCGGCACGGCCAACCTGTGGATTCCCGCCACCACCGCCAAATTCACGGACGCCAACATCGATGGCATCGGCTCCCCGGCCACCCTGACCATCAACCGGGATTTGACCAAGAACCCCCTGCCCGAGGGCTGCCCGGTGAACGCCAACGCCGACGGCACCACCACCCCCGGCTACGATGTCGTGGTCACGCCCAGCGCCCAGGACGTGGACGACCACCTGCCGTTCAAGGGCTGGCGTTGATCCAGGGCCGGGGCGCACCGCGTCCCGGCCTCCGCCCTCACGGGGGGAAACGCAGGCTGCCGCCGGCCCCCCCCCGCGCATCCATCCAAAAATGCGGCAAGCCCAGGCCATCCAGCCACGCGGGGCCGTCTTCCTCCTTGAGCATGGCGATGGTCGAGGCGCTGCCCGCCACCACGCACAAATCGCCGACCACGCTCACCGCCGCCAGATGCCGCACCGGCCAGCCGGTCCTGGGATTCAGCACATGGCCGTAGCGGACGCCGTCCACCATCAGACAGCGCTCGTAATCGCCGCTGCTCGCCAAGCCCCCCTGGTATAACGGCAAACTGCCGAGCAAGGCGCCGGGCACGCGGGGATGGCGGATGCCGATCAGCCAGGGCGCCCCATCGGGATGCGGACCGACCACCCGGATATCGCCGCCCAGGTTCACCAAGCCCTGGCGGAAGCCCGCCGCCGCCAACAAGGCCGCCACCCGGTCGGCCGCGTATTCCTTGACCACGCCGCCGAAATCCAGCTCCAGCCCGGCCTCGGGGAATTCCAGCCAGGGCGCGGCCCAGCGCAGCCGGTGCCAGCCGATGCGTCCGAGCAAGGATTCGATGAGGGCGGGATCGGGCAGGCCGCCCGGCCCGAAGCGCCAGGCTTGCCGCAACAGGCCGGAGGTGATATCGAACAGCCCGTCGCTCTGGCGGTAGCAGGCTTCGGCGTAATCCAGGAGCCCGGCGGTTTCCGCGTCCACGGCGATGCGCCCGCCCCCGGCGGCGGCGCGGTTGATCCGGGACAGGAGGCTATCGGGGCGGTAGCGGGAATAGCGGGCTTCGAGGCGCTGCGCCTCGGCGCTGGCGAGGTCGATGGCGCGGCGGGCCTCGGCGGCGTCCGTGGCGTAGCACTGGACCTCGCAGGGCGAACCCATGGCCTTGAAGGAATGGCGGAACAATCGCCGCACAGCCGCCTCCGCGGGTGGAAAACCGGGGTTTGGGACCTGGGCATTGGCGGGCACCTATTCCAGGCCCGCCGGGATGGCCCGCAAACCGAAAATGCGCTAGAACATCAGGTGCCAAGTCGCCGACAAGGAACCGGTGCGCTGCAACTGGTAGCCGTGTGCGTCGTCCTCCAAGGGTTGCAGCCATTCCACGGCGAACTGGTTGCCCTGGAACGTCCCCTCCGGCACCATCGCCGCGAGGCCGAACCCCAAATCCCAATAATGCCCGCCGTAATTGGCCGGGATATCGAAGGTCGCGGTTTCGCTATGCGGCCCGTTGTATTGGCCCTGGATGGCCCCTTGCGCGGTGTAGACCCCGCGCAACGAGGCCGACAGCCAATCCAGGAGGTTATAGCCGCCCCATAGGCTGGATTGGAACATATCCCCCAGCGCGTAGCCGAATTCGTTGCGCGATTCCAGCCGGGCGATGGCGTTCAACTGCCCGCCCCAGGACCACGCCCCGTCCTGGCCGGTATAGGTCAGGCTGGGCCGGAAATCCCAGGTGCCGCTGCCGAGTTGCATCCCATAGTCGTAGAAGGTCTGGCTGCTGGGCATCTTCAGCCCGGCATTCCCGCTGGGCGCGGTGAGGCCCAGGGCGGTATGCACATGGTGCCCCGGCATCTCGAACAGCTTGAACAAGGCGTACATGCCGATATCGCCGACACCGCCGGTGGCGTGGCGCGGCGCGCCGCCGTGGTTATGACTCTCGCCGGACGGCGGCGGAGCGCCGTCGAGTTGGCGGAAATCCATGTCCATATCCATGAACTGCGGCATCAGCATCAGGTTCAGCCAATCCGTGGGCGCGTACATGAGGTCGAGCATGTGCATGTTCATGGCCATGCGGCTGGGCGCGTAGGAACAGCGGTTCTTGCCGCCGCAGCCCTGGGCCACCACCACCGCGTCGCCCACCGAGGCCGTGCCGTTCAACATGGCGCCGCTGCCGCCGCTCTGTAGGCTGTACATATAGCGGTAACCGACCATCGTCTCGCCCGCCCGTTCCAGCATATGGCCGAACATCACCCCCGCCGGGGCGTGGGCCATCGCGTGCCCCTTATGATGGTGATGGGCGTGTTCGTCGCCATCGCCGATATCCAGGGACAAGGGCGCGGAAAGGTCCAGCCGCAGGCCGGCGTTGAACTGGTAATAATCGAAATTGGCGTAGGAAGCTTCCCCGCCACCGCCCAGTTTGAGGTCGCCCGCGTGGGTGTAATACTCGAAGCCGCCTTCCAGGGTCAGCGCCTTGCCCACCCGTTTCTCGACCGTCACCCCGCCGCTCAGCGCCCCGAAGCCCGACAGCCGGTAATCGCTGGAATACGCCTTGAGCGGCACCTGGGCGAGATCGAGTTGGCCGCCCGCTTTGGGCTCGGCCCGCTGGAACAGGAAATAGGGCTGGTAGAAATCGGCGGCGCTCTGCGAGTAATAGCGGAACCTCGGGGTGAGGGTCCAGCCCCAGCCCAAGGGCTGCGCCCAATCCAGGTGGAAGGTATGGGCGTCGATGCCCCAATCGTCGTGGTAGAAGCGGTAATCGAAATGCAAAGCCGCGTCCAAGGGTTCGATATATTGCACATAGCGGGCGTCCCAGGTCACTTGGTCGCGGGCGTCGGGACGCCGTTCCAACACCGCCTGCACCTCGGGGGTCAACAAGGCCGGCAAGCCTGGGATGCCGGTATCGACCGGGGTTTGGTTGGGGTCCACGAACACGAAATCGACCACCTTGTAGGGATTGGCCAGATAGCCGGTGCTGCGGGTATAGCCGACGCCGCTCTCGATCAGGGCATCCTTGGTCAAGACCTGGGTGACGCTGAAATGGGTGTTCCAATCCTGGCGCACGGCCCGGAGGGTCTTGATCTCGGTGCCGAACGGCCCCGGCTGCACCTGGACCTGGTTGGCGTAATAGTCATAGTCGTAATAAGGGCTGGCGTTGGGGTCGAGGTGGGCCGAGATATCGCTGTTGGTGTAATCCAGCCCCAGGTTCAAGGTGGTGAGTTTCTGGTTGAGGTCCAAGCGCCCCCCCAGCCCGGCGAAGGCCGAATGGTAATCCGGCTCCTCGGACACGCCGCCGTTGACGCTGGCCTCGGCCTCGTCCCATTGGTAGGCCAGCCGGAAATCGCCCTGCTGCCGGGTTTCCGGGGAAGCGGCGGCGATGGTCTGCACCAGCCGGGTATCCTTGACATAGTTGCCGGAATCCAAATCCAGCCGGTACGGGTTGAGCTGGCGGTCGTACATCAAGGTGTTGTTGCCCAGGATCAAGGGCGTCGCGCCGGAGATGGCCGCGTTGTTGCTGGGATAATTGTTGCCGCCCAAGGCCAGGGGCGCGGAGGTGATGGGCGTGGCCCCGGACCAGGTGTCCTGGGCGTAGTGGAAGGCCAGCTTCCAGCGGTCCATCAGGGTGAACTTGCCCCCGCCCGAGAGGTTGTCGACCTGGATCGGGTTGTAGGCGCTGCGCTCGCCCAGATAAAGCTCGCGGGCGGTTTCCTTGTAATGCCCGTATTGGAAAGTCGCCTCGTCGCCCTCCGCCGCGTGCAGCGGCTGGGCCAAACCCGGCAGGGCCAGGGCCGCCGCCGTCAGCGCCCGCAAGGCCGGGCTTTCCGGCGCGGCCATGGGTCCGGGAGCGCCCGGACCGTCCGCCAACAGCCGCCGCAGACGGTAATCCCGCCCCCGGCAAAAGGCCCGGCACAACACCCCGCAGCCCCGCGCCCAGCGGACGATCCGCGTCAGCGCCCCGCCCTCCCCATCAATAGCAGCCACAACCGCCCCCGCTGGCCGAGGTGCCGCCCGAGGCCGCTTCCCGTCCGCCATGGATATGTTCGAGGAAGCCGTTTTGTTCGGGGTGGGGTTCCAAGGCCATTTGGGGCTTGGCGAGATGGCCGCGCTCCCAGGGCGCGACCTGGACGCAGCCCGAGAGCCAGAGCGCCAAGGCCAGCGCCGCCGCCCGGCGGAGGATTGTTCGCGATTGCTTCATAGGGATTCGGGAGGTCGTGGCCCACGGTGCCCGGCGGGGCGTTGGGATCATTGGTCCTGGAGGGTCTCGATATGGGTGTCGGTGTGCTGGGTACCGTAGCAATGGAATTGCAGCGTATATGACACCAAAGCGTTCAATTTCTTGGACTTTTTGCCGGACTTGGGGGTCTTGGCGACCGTGACCGTGTAGTCGCCCGACCCGGCATAGAGGCTGACCGTGGAGCTGAAGCGCTTATCCCCGCTTTTGGGGTCGGTGGTGGAGGTGCTTTGGGCGTCCCGCTGGACTTGGGCGGTGAGCAGGAACGGCACCGCCTTGGCGGTCCTGATGGCGATATCCAAGCGGTCGGGCGTGCCCGCCGCCGGATCGACCGGGCAGCCCACCCGGTAGATATCGGTGGCCGTGGCCTTCTTGCGGAGGAAGCCGACCTGATCATGCGCCGACACCAGCTGCGGCAGTCCCGCCAAAATGAGCAGGGCCGCCATCGCGCCTATCGTCTGTCTTGGGAATTTGGCTTTCATAACCTGGGTTTTCTCTGATCGGGTGAATTTCAAGTGTCCTTTATAATCCGGGTGGCCCGCTATCGCCCCGCGGCCCCGGACAGCGAATCCAGCTTGAGCGCGGCGAATTCCCGGACATCGGCGGCGCGGTCGGCCAGCGCCTGCCGGAGCAAGGCGAGACCTTGGGCATCTTCCCCCGCCCCGTCCAGCGCGGTCATCCGCACCGACTCGTCGGGGTCTTCAAACGCCCGCCACAGCACCTCCGACGTGGTGTCGCCGCCCTGCCGGGTCAAGCCGAAGACCGCCTGCGCCCGGACTTCGGGGTCGGAATCGCCCAGCGCGGTTTCCAACGCCCCGCGCAATTCCGCCGCATCCACCCGGCCATCGACGATCAAGCGCCCCAGGGCCGTGGCCCGTTGTTCGGCGTCGCCGCCCGTGGCCTGGGCCAGCAGTTGCTCGACGGAGGGGGATTCGGCGGCAAGCCCGGACTTCGGGAGCGGCGGGGCGACCGTTGCCACGGGGCGCGTGCCCGCCGCCAGCACCCAGATTTCCGCGGGCCGTCCTTGTTCGTAGCGGAACATGAGATTGGCATCCGGCCCCAGCAGGCACGCCAGCAACGGCTTGATGGCGGCGGCGGCGCAGGTGGCGGTGAGTCCGATGTCGAGTCCGGCAGGGATGTGGATGGGGATGTGGGTCTCGGCGGCGAGGGCGGCGAGCATCCGGCCCATGGGGGCTTGCCGCGCTTGCACACGGATTCCCTGGGCCGCGTCCACCGCGATGGTGGTACGGGATTCGGCCACGCCGACAACGGACGCCGGGTCCGCGACGGCGGGCAATGCGCCCACAAGCCAGAACCCAAGCAGCCAGCGCAAGGCCCAAGCGGGGAATGGCACGGAAGAGTCTTGCGGGGCGGGGATCATCGTCGTCGTTCAACACATGCAGGGGCCAAACCGGAACGTAAAGCCGTAGCAGTTATCGTGCCTTGCCACCCGCCTTCCCGGACCCGGCCCGCCCTTGGCCCCAGCGGCCACGACCCCAAGGGCCGGGCGGTCCCTTCCAGCCCGAGCCTGCGTCATATCACACAATATAATGCGCTATATAACACAGGCTAATGCGCCATATGCCACGGGCTGCCCGCTTGGACTCCATCGCCCGCCGGGGTTCGCGGCGGAATTCATTTTTCCTCCATATTTGCCTCACACTCCGGGGCGAAGCTTAATCCCGTGTCCAGGAGGCCGGCCGCCACCGCGGCGGGCCTCCGCCTCGAAGCCGATTCCATTCCAGCCTGAAGCCCAACCCCTACGGAGTAAACGCCATGCCCCTACGCCAACCTTTCGCCATCGCCCTCTTGCTCGCCGCGTCCGGTGGCCCCGCCCTCGCCAAATCCAACAACCAATGGCCGGCCAGCTACGACACCGATAGCAACGGCAAAATCAGCAAGGCGGAAATCCAAGCCGCCCGCACCGCCGAGTTCGCCGCCATCGACACCGACGGCGGCGGCTACGCCACCCTGGCCGAATTGCAAACCTGGATGGCGGCGCAACAGACCAGCAAGTACGACACGCTGAACACCGACGGCGGCACCCTGAGCCAGGCCGAATTCGTCGGCGACCTCACCGGGCAAGCCCTGTCCGCCGCCACCGAGACCTTCGCCCTGGCCGACACCGACGGCGATAGCGGCCTGTCCGCGGACGAATTCAAAGCCCTGCGCCCGGTCTTCCCCCAGTCCATACAGACCTTCGTCATGCTGGATACCGACCGCGACACCAAAATCTCCGAGGATGAATATCTGACCCCGCCCAAGCCGGGCAAAGGCGGCAAAGGCGGTCCCGGCGGCGCGGGCGGCCCCGGCGGTCCCGGCGGTCCCGGCTTCTAATAAAGCGGCCCTTTCCGCGACCGGAACCCGGCCCGTCGCCATGCCGGACGCGGCCCGCGATAATGGCGTTCCCGCGCCACATCCTGGGCCACGCCATGAGACTCACGATTTTCACCAAGCTGCTGCTCGCCATCTTCCTGGGGATGCTGGTCATCCTGGGCGCGATGCTGGGTTCGGTGCAATGGAGCTTCCAGCGGGGCTTCGACGATTATCTACGCAAGGTCGAGGCACGGCGCATGGACGCGCTGGCAGGACTCCTGGAAGCGGGGTACGCCCGGCATGGCACCTGGGATTTCCTGAGGAACAACCAATACGCCTGGTTCGAACTGCTCGGACAGGTCGCCGCCGCGGACAAGGCCCGGGACGGACCCGAACCCCCGCCCGCCCCGCCGTTCGAGGATGCCGGGGAATTCCCCGGTCCCCCGCCCGGACATCCCCATCATTTCGGCCACCCCGGCCCGCCGTACCCCCCGCTGTTCAAACACGGCCATCTCAGGGTCGTCGACCTCGATAAGGTCCAGGTCGTCGGCCCTCCCGAAGACCGGGAGCCCGGCACCATGGAAACGCTGCGCCCGCTGCTCCACGCCGGGCGGACGGTGGGTTGGCTGGCTTTCCTGCCCGACCGCCATGCGACCGACCGGTTGCAAGCCGCCTTCGTCGAGCAATACGCCCGCGCCAACACCCTGATCGCCGTCGTGGCCCTGGAGGTGTCGTTCCTGCTGTCCCTGGTGCTGGCGCGGCAATTCCTCGCCCCGATCCGCCGCATCGCCGCCGGGGCCAACGCCCTGGTCGCGGGCGATTACGCCACCCGCATCCCGGTCGGGAGCCGCGACGAACTGGGCCGTTTGGCCGGGGATTTCAACCGGCTGGCCCAAACCCTGGAACGCAACGAGCAAGCCCGCCGCCAATGGGTGGCCGACACCTCCCACGAGTTGCGGACGCCCTTGGCGGTGCTGCGCTCGGAGGTGGAAGCCCTGCTCGACGGGGTGCGCGAGCCCAGCCCGGACCGGCTGCGCTCGCTGCATTGCGAAATCCTGGCCCTGGGCAAGCTGGTGGACGATCTGCGCGAATTGTCGGGCCACGACCTGGGCAGCCTGGATTACCGCATGGCCGGGCTCGACCTGGCCGGGCTGGCGCTGGACTGCGCCGGGGGCTTCCGGCCCCGTTTCGAATCCAAGGGCATCGCCCTGGAATTGCCGGAACCCATCCCGTTGCCCATCCTGGGCGACGCCGGGCGCCTGCGGCAATTGTTCCTGAACCTCCTGGAAAACAGCCTGCGCTACACCGACGCCGGGGGCGTGTGCCGGATCGCGCTGGGACGGGAGGGGAACACGGCCTGGATAGCCCTCGAGGACTCCGCGCCGGGCGTGCCGGAGGCGGCCTTGCCGCGCTTGTTCGAGCGCTTTTTCCGGCTGGACCCCTCGCGCAGCCGCGCCCTGGGCGGCACCGGGCTGGGGCTTGCGATCTGCCGGGGCATCGCCAAGGCCCATGGCGGCGGATTGAGCGCCGCCGCCTCGCCCCTGGGTGGACTCAGGCTGCGCTTGGACCTACCCTTGGCTCCTCCGTGAACCGCCGGGACCGCCATGAACGCGACCAAACGCATCCTGATCGTCGAGGACGAACCGAAACTGGCCGGGGTCTTGATGGACTATCTGGCGCGGGCGGGCTACGCCACCGATTGGCTGGCCGATGGCCTCGGGGTCGCGGCCCAGGTCGCCGCCGCCCCGCCCGACCTGGTCCTGCTGGACCTGATGCTGCCGGGGCGGGACGGCATGGATGTGTGCCGGGATATCCGCAAAGCCTCCAACGTGCCGATCTTCATGGTGACGGCGCGGATCGAGGAGATCGACCGCTTGCTGGGGCTGGAACTCGGGGCCGACGATTACATCTGCAAGCCCTACAGCCCGCGCGAGGTGGTGGCGCGGGTGCGGGCCTTGTTCCGGCGGCTGGAGACCTTCGCGGCAACCCCGCCCCCGGCCTACCGGGTGGACCGGGAGAAAATGCTGATCGCCTTCCACGGCGCGGCCCTGGACCTGACCACGGTGGAATTCCGCCTGCTCGCCATCCTGATGGAAACGCCGGGGCGCATCTACTCCCGCGAACAACTGCTGAACCGGCTATACGAAGACCGCCGGGTCGTCACCGACCGCACCATCGACACCCATATCAAGAACATCCGCCGCAAACTGGCGCAGGCCATCGGGGGGGAGCGGGAAGCGCTGGTGTCGGTGTACGGGGCCGGCTACAAATTCGAGGGGTCCTAGCGCGTTGGCCACGCCGGATGGCGGGCCCGCCGGGGCGCTACCAAACCCGCTTTTCCATCAGGTTCTGGAATTGCCTGAGGTCGATGCCGAAGGCGTCCGGTGGATGCAGGGTACGGATCGCGAACAGCCGGCCCTGGTTGTCGTGTTCCCGTTCGCTCAGATCGACGAAGCGGATCGGCACCCGGTTCTTGTCGGCGTCCCGGCAGATCACGATGCGGGGCCGCAGGCGCGACCGCGGATTCTGCTCGATCACCACGCCCACCTCGCCGGTGGTGAGTTCCACCACGCTGCCCGCCGGATACACCCCCAGGCAGCAGATGAAGCCCATCGCCAACTGCGGGTCGATCTTGTCCTTGGCGAGGTCGTTCAATATCTTGATGGCCTCGATGTGGCTGCGGCCCCGTTGATAGCTGCGGTTGCTGGTGATGGCGTCGTATTTATCGACGATGGAGACGATCTTGGTGTAGAGGTTGAGCTGGGAGCCTTCGAGGCTGCGGGGATAGCCGGTGCCGTCGAGGTTCTCGTGGTGGCCGAAGGCGACATCCACGGTGCCGCTATAGATATTGCGCCCCGACATCAGGATATCCCGGCCATGGCGGGTATGCGTCTTCATGACGGCGAATTCGTCGGGGGTGAGCTTCCCCTCCTTGTTGAGAACCTCCAAGGGGATACGCACCTTGCCCATGTCGTGCAACAGGCCGCACAGCCCGATGTCCTCCAACTCGCGGGGCTGCAAACCAGCCTGCCGCCCCAGGGCGACGGCATAGACGCAGACGTTGAAGGAATGCTGGCTGGTGTACTCGTCCCTGGTCTTGATCTGGGTCAGGAACATCATCGCCTCGGGGTTCCTGAGGATGCTGGACACGCATTCCGAGACCGCCGCCCTGGCGACCTGGATGTCCAGGCTGCGGCCGAACCGGATATCGTCGATGAAGCGCTTGATGAGGCCGCTGGTCTCCCGCCGGGCGGCGCTGGCCTTCCCGAGTTCGCGCTCGAAGCCCCCCTCCGGCTTGGCGCGGTGGCCGGGAGCGGACTGGCCGGCCTTGGTCCCCGGCGGACCGTAGCTCACGGCGCGGGAACGCACGGTATCGATATAGACATACTCGCAAACCCCCTGGACCGCCAGGACATCCTGCTCGGTCTTCAACTCGAAGCCTTGCAGGAGGAAAGGCGTTTCCAACCAGGGCCGGTCCAATTCGGAAACGAACATGCCAACGCGCAACTCGCCGACGGGAATTTTGACGGTCTCGCGTTCGTCGATTTTATGTTGTTGCAGTGTATTCATAGGCCGGTACCCGCAGCCAAGGCCATAAGAGTGGAAAACGACGGCGGCACAAGCCACCTGTCGCGGCCGCACCGGAACCAAGGCATTTCCCGGCCAGGACCGACCGGAACCGCTACTGTCTTCCCCGTTGTTTATTTTTGTGGAGGGGTGCCTTTCCTTGGCGCAAGGTCTAAAGACTAACGTCCATCGCGCAAAAAATCACCTACTGCCGAATGGGTTGCCCACCCCGGAGCCAGGCCTCCGGCCCCAACGGCCACACCCTCCCGCAACACCGCCCCCTAGCCGCTTGGAACCGGGACACCGATGTCCCCCAGTCCAGGCTGGGGCATGCCCGTACAGACTGGGAATACAGCCCCAGGCCGCCACCCTGTCCCATCCGCGCGATGGGTTTTGTCAACACCGTCCTCAGACCGGGGGCGGACCGCCCTCGACACAATGCCCGGCCACGTTGACCGCGAGGAAATTGGTCGAACCGCTCAACCCCGGCGTGCCGCCGACCACGACCACCACATCCTCCGGGCCGATGGAGCCATCGGCCAGCAGCGAACTGACAGAACTATAGACGAGTTGGTCGGTATTGGCCTGGGGCGCTTGGAGTTGGGCGTAGACGCCGTAACGCAGGGCCAGTTCCCGCACCGTGCGCAGCCTCGGGCTTTTCACATAGATGGGGATGCCGGGCCGGTAGGCCGACACCAGCCGGGCGATGCGGCCCGTTTCCGAGTCGGCGATGATGGCGCGGGCCGGGACTTCGCGGCAGGCATGGGCCGCCGCGTGGGCGAAATAGGCCCGCACCGGGCTGGAGGTGGCGTCGGCCTCGATATCCCAGCCCCTGGGGCGCTGCTTCTCGGCCTCGCGGGCGATGCGGGCCATGGTCGCGACCGCCTCCAGCGGATATTTGCCATTGGCTGTCTCGCCCGAGAGCATCACCGCGTCGGTGCCGTCGAACACCGCGTTGGCGACATCGGACACTTCGGCGCGGGTCGGGCGCGGGTTCTCGATCATCGAATGCAGCATCTGGGTCGCGGTGATGACCAGCTTGGCCTTGCGGGCGGCGGCCTGGATGATGCGCTTCTGCAAGGTCGGCAATTGCTCGAACGGCACTTCCACGCCCAGGTCGCCCCTGGCGATCATCACCCCGGCACAGGCTTCCAAAATCTCGTCGAGATGGTCGATACCCTCCTTGTTCTCGATCTTGGCGACGATTTGGACCGGGCTGTGGTGGGTGTCGAGGATATCCTGCACCGCTTTGATATCGGCGGCCCCGCGCACGAAGGAATGGGCGATATAGTCCACCCCGTTCTCCGCCGCGAAATGGATGAATTCGGCGTCGCGGCCCGAGAGCGCGGGCAGGTCCAGCCGCACCGAGGGCACATTGACATTCTTGCGGGCGGCGATCCGGCCCGGATTCACCGCTTGGCAGACCAGGGCGTCGGCTTCCTTGGCGACCACGGCCAGTTCCAGCGTGCCGTCCTCGATCAGGATCGCCGCGCCGACCGGCACCTCGTCGATGAAGCCGGGATAGGACACGCAGAACGCCTTGCCCACCGGAGCGGCGCGGACGATGCGGACGGTTTCGCCCGCCTCGACCGGGATCGGCGCGGCGATGTCGCGGGTGCGGACTTCCGGCCCCTTGGTGTCGATCAGGATGGCGATACGGTCGGACACGGCGCGGATATTGCGGACCACGCCCAGGGCGTCGTCGGGCGCGATATGGGCGGTGTTGAGCCTGACGGCGTCCATGCCCGCCGCGTGCAACGCGGCCAGGAATCCGGGTTGGCAATGATGGTGCGACAGGGTCGCGAGGATTTTGGTGAGTTTGGGATTCATGCGGTGGGCGCTCGATAGGAAGCAAGGAAAGGATTCTATCCAGCGTTACGTGACACCCATAGTGTATAGCGGGTGAATCCGCTCTTTCCTCGCACCGCCCACGCGGCGGCGGATTCACGGCCCGCGCCCGAGCGCCTAGAATGCCGGTTCCATCCATCCCGCGAGGAAACCCCACCATGCACGTCACCCTGGTCCATGTCCATGTCAAGCCCGAATGCGTGGACGCCTTCATCGCAGCCACCCACGCCAACCACGCCGCCTCGGTGCTGGAACCCGGCAACCGCCGTTTCGACGTGCTGCGCGACCCGGAGCGGCCCGGCCATTTCATCCTCTACGAAGCCTATGCGTCCGCCGAAGACGCCGCCGCCCACAAGCAAACGCCGCATTACGCCACCTGGCGCGACAGCGTCGCCGAGATGATGGCCGAACCGCGCCGGGGCGTGCCCATGCTCGGCCTGTACCCGGAGGACTGAAGCCATGACGCCCTTCAGCCTAGGCCGCTTGCCCCGCATCGAATTCGGCGCGGGCAGCCTCGCCCGGCTCCCGGCCATCGCGGCCCGTTACGGACGGCGCTGGTTGATCGTGACCGGGAACCGCTCGTTCCGGGAATCGCCCCAGGCCGGACCCTTGTTCGCGGCGCTCAAGGCGCAAGGCTGCGCCTGGGAAGGCGTGATGGTGGCGGGCGAACCCTCGCCGGAATTGGTGGACGGGGCGGTACGGGCGTGGCGCGATGCCGGGATCGAGGGCGTGATCGGCATCGGTGGCGGCAGCGTGCTGGACGCGGCCAAGGCCATCGCCGGTTTGCTGCGTCCCGGCAATTCGGTCATGGACCACCTGGAAGGCGTGGGCCCGGAACTGCCCTACGCCGGACCCGCCACCCCGTTCCTGGCCGTGCCCACCACGGCGGGCACCGGCTCCGAGGCCACCAAGAACGCCGTGCTATCGCGCCATGGGCCGGACGGTTTCAAGAAATCCTTCCGCGACGACCGGCTGATGGCCGAATACGCCTTCGTCGATCCCGACCTGCTGGCGGGCTGCCCGCCGGAGCTGATCGCCGCCAACGGCATGGACGCCCTCACCCAGTTGTTGGAAGCCTATGTCTCGATCCGCGCCAATCCCATCACCGACGCCCTGGCCTTGCGGGGTTTGCGGGCGGCGCGGGAAGGCTTGCTGGCTTGGTATGCGGGCGGGGAATCCGCCGCGCCGGGGCGGGAAAAGATGGCGCTGGCCTCGCTGCTGTCCGGCATTTGCCTGGCCCAGGCCGGGCTGGGTTCGGTGCATGGCTTGGCCCAGCCCTTGGGCTCCTTGTTCCCGATCCCGCACGGAGTCGTATGCGGCACCCTGGTGGCGGCGGCGACCCGCTGCAATATCGGGACGATGCAGGCCCGCGATCCCCAAAATCCCGCCCTGGCGAAATATGCCGAGGTAGGCCGCTTGTTCGCCAAGAACGCGGGCTTGGACGAAGCGGACGCCTTGGCCCTGTTGGTGGCAACCCTGGAGGACTGGACCCGCGCCATGCGGCTGCCGGGGTTGTCGGCGCTGGGCGTGGCCGAATCCGATGTGCCGCGCATCGTCGCCCATAGCCGGGGTTCCAGCATGAAGACCAATCCCATCGTGCTGACCGACGACGAGATCGCGGGCATCGTGCAAGCGCGGTTGGCCTGAACCGGGTAGCCCGGATTCAACTATCCGGGCTACGGGGGCTTGAGGCCCGCCGCCCCACTTCGATCACCTGCCCATAACTGATGCCGCCATCCCCCGCCGGGATGTCGCGGTGCAGCCCCACCACGAAACCCCGCCCGGTCAATTCCGCCACCGCCAGTTCGGTCAGCAGCCGGTTCTGGAACACGCCGCCCGAGAGCCCCACCCGGTCCACGCCATGCTCGGCCCGGAGGGCTTCCGCCTGCCCGGCGATCAACCGGGCCAGGCTGGCATGGAAGATCGAAGCCCGTTCCGCCGGAGCCAAGCCTGTATCCATCAACATCGGTAGCCAACCCGCCCAATCGGAGATCCACACGCCCCCGGCGTTCCGCGCCAAAGCCAAGGGCATGGGTTCGGCACCGGGGCGGGCCAGGGTTTCCAAGCGCATGGCCGCGTGGCCTTCGTAGCTGGATTCCAGCGCCACGCCGATCAAGGCGGCGGCGGCATCGAACAAACGGCCCGCCGAACTCGCCGACGGGCAGTTCAAGCCACGTTCCCAGGCTTGGCGCAATAGGCCGGAATCCTTGGGGCGCTCCGGCCAGTCCCGGCCCGTTTCCCAGCACAGGGCCAGGGCGCAGCGCCAGGCTTCGCGGCTGGCTTTGTCGCCGCCGGGCAGCCGGAACCGGCGCAACGAACCCACCCGCCGCCACGCGCCGGGCGCGCCCAGCAAAGCCTCGCCGCCCCAGACCGTGCCGTCCTCGCCGTAGCCGGTGCCGTCCCAGGCGAACACCAAGGATGGCCCGTCCAGCCAGCCGCATTCCCCGGCCAGGGCGGAGGCATGGGCGTGATGATGGAACACCGGCCAGCACGGCAGGTTCCTGGCCTGCGCCCAACGCGCCGAGCGATAACCCGGATGGGCGTCGTGGACGATCAAGGCCGGTTCGACGCCATAGAGCGCGGACAGATCGGCCACCACCCGCCCGAACACCTCCGCGCTCCGCACCGTGCCCAGGTCGCCAATATGCGGCGACACCACCACCCGGTCATCGAACGCCAGCGCCACGGTATTCTTGAGGTCCGCGCCCACCGCCAGCAGGGGCCGTTCCAAGCGGAAGGGCAACGCTATTTCCTGCGGGGCCAGTCCGCGCCCGCAGCGGATCGGGCGGACCCGGCCCGCGACGCGGCGGAACACCGAATCGTCCGCCGGGCGCAGGATGGGCCGGTTGTGGTGCAGGAAGGCATCGGCCACCCGGCCCAGGCGGGCTTCCACTTCTGCGGCCTCGGTCAGGACCGGCTCGCCGCTCAAATTGGCCGAAGTCGCCACCAAGGGAGCGCCGTAGCCTTCCGCCAGCAGATGATGCAACGGACTGTAGGGCAGCATCAGGCCGACTTCGTCGAGTCCGGGAGCCACGGCTCCGGCCAGGGGCGAATCCATGCGCTTCCGCACCAGCACGATGGGGCGCAGGGGCGAGCGCAGCGCCTCCCGTTCTTCGGCGGTCGGCTCGGCCACCCGCCGCGCCCAATCCAGGCCATCCCCGCCCTGCCAGGGCAATAGCACCGCCAAGGGCTTATGGGGCCGGTGCTTGCGCTCCCGCAGCCGCAGGACCGGGCCGGGGTCCAATGCGTCGCACAGCAAGTGATAACCGCCCACCCCCTTCACCGCCACGATCAATCCGGCCCGCAACGCGCCGAGGCAGGCCGCGAGCGCCGCTTCGTCGCCCACGCTATCGCCCTGGCCGGGTTGGCGGAAAACCAAGCCGGGGCCGCAGCGGGCGCAGGCCAAGGGCTGGGCATGGTAGCGGCGGTCGGCGGGGTCGCTGTATTCGGCCAGGCAATCCGGGCACAGCGGGAAACCGGCCAGGGCGGTATGGGGCCGGTCGTAGGGCAAGCGTTCGATGAGGGTGTAGCGGGGACCGCACTGGGTGCAGTTGATGAAGGGATAGCGGTAGCGGCGCTGGGCCGGGTCGCGCATTTCGGCCAGGCAATCGTCGCAGACGAAATAATCGGGCGGGAGATGGACATCGGCGCGGGGATCGGTCGCGCTGTGTTGGATGGCGAAACCCTGTAGACCTTGGGGTTCCACCACGGTCACGCGGGGCGGATCGGGCCGGGCCAGGGGCGGGGCGCGTTCGATCAAGGCCCGCCCGAAGGCTTCCAAGGCAGGGGCGGACCCCTCGACCCGGATATCCACCCGCCCGCCCCGGTTCAACACCCAACCGGCCAGCCCGTATTCCTGGGCGATGCGGCTGACGAAAGGCCGGAAGCCGACACCTTGCACGCGGCCCGTGACCAAGATGCGCTGGGCCAGGATTCCGGTCAAGGCCGATTCCTCATCGCATCGCCAACCGGATGGAGCCATCCGCCCCCAGCCCGCCCCGGCTCAAAACAAGTCCTGGTTGAGTAACAAATGCACGCCGATACTGGCGGCATAACCCAAGGCGATCACCGGCGTCCATTTCAAATGCGTCATGAAGGAATAAGCCCCCTTGGTCTGCCCCATCAAACCCACGCCCGCCGCCGACCCAATCGCCAACAAACTCCCGCCGACCCCGGCGGTCAGCGTCACCAAGAGCCATTGGCCCTCGGAAATCGGCGGATTCATGGTCAGCACGGCATACATGATGGTGCCGTTATCGATGAAGGCGGATACGATGCCGACCAGGATATTGGCATAGATCGGATCGAGGTCGGTATACAGGAAATCCGAGGCCAAGGCCAAATAGCCGATGAAACTCAAACCGCCCACGCTGACCATCACCCCATAGAAATACAGCAAGGTATCCCATTCCAGCCGGGCCACATTATGGAAGACATCGAAGCGCTGTTTGTTTTCTTCGATATCATAGGGAATCTCCAGCCTTTCCTCGGCGAGGACCGCGCTTTCCCCCGGATGCTCGGTTTTATACCCCGCCCGCATTTTGAACAGGTAATAAAAATAAAAACTCAGATAGGTGAGCCCTGCCAACATCCCGGCGGCGGGCGGCAGTTTCAGGAAATTCTCGAAACCCACCGCCGTGATGATCGTCAGGATGAACAAGACGATGATGCCCATGGCCCCATGTTGCAAAGGCCGGGGCCGGCCGGCCGAGGCCGGATATTGCTTGGGCACCCAGAAATGCATGATGGTGGCGGGCACCAGGAAATTGACGACGGAAGGAATGAACAGATCGAAGAAATGGGTGAACGGCACCATGCCCTTCTGCCACACCAACAAAGTCGTGATATCGCCGAACGGGCTGAAGGAGCCGCCGGCATTGGTGGCAACCACGATATTGACGCAGGCGACCGAGACGAAGCGGGGATTCTTCTTTGCCATCGCCATGACCACGGCCCCCATCAGCAAGGCGGTAGTGAGGTTGTTGCACACCGAGGACAGCAGGAAGGATTGGATGCCGGTGATCCAGAACAGCTTGCGATAGCCGAAGCCCTTGCTCAACAGCCAAATCCTGAGGTTGTCGAATACCCCGCGCTGCTCCATCGCGTTCAGATAGGTCATCGACACCAGGATGAACAGGAACAACTCGGCATAGCCTTCCAAGGAAGAGCGGAACACCCGCCCCGATTCATCGCCCATACCTTGGGACACATAGGTGCTGGCGATCAAACCCCAGATCAAACTGGCGGCGAACAGCATGGGCTTGGATTTGCGCAGCATGGTGGATTCTTCCAGCATCGCCAGCGCATAGGCCAGGAAGAAAATCGCCACCGAGGCATAACCCACCCAATGCCGGGTCAGATCGAGCGGGACCGGGGTCGCCGCTTCCGCCGGCCAGACCGGCCAGGGCAGGAACACACCGGCCAAAAGCGCGGCACCGGCCCAGGCCGCTCCCAACTCCGGGGCGGGTCGGCGGGAATGGACGTGCATGGATGTGGCTCCCACGGCTGGGGAAGGCGCTGGAGGCATAGGGTTCTCCTTATTCGTCGAAAATCCGGGATGGCGGATGCGCGGATGGTTATTGTGATGGGCCTGGAAGTCGGCGGTCCGGCGGGTTGGCGGCTTCCCGCCGGGGGAACGGTCCCACCCTGGCGGAGGAACCTCCACCGTCACGGCGACCATCCGCACGTCATGGCCCAGCCCGCCCGCTCCTCCCAAGGAAGCGTTTTTATCGGAAAAGTTTCATGCCTGTGGAGAAAAATGGCGGGGCGGCGCGTTATCCGGCCATTATGAAAGAACACGGCCCCGGCTAGCCATGCCTAGCCGGGAAAAATATCGTCCTCCCGCCGGGACGGCAGGACGGGCAGGCGAGACCGCGCCGGAAGATAGGGGCATGGGAACCGGACGGGACGGGCCTCAAGCCGACCCGGCCCGGTCCCCGCGCAGCCAAGCGCCGAGTTGGTCGGCGGGCAAGGGCCGGCTGAAATAAAACCCCTGGGCCTGGTCGCAACCCTTGGCGCGGAGCTTCTCCAATTGCTGGCCGGTCTCCACGCCCTCGGCGATCACCTTGAGGCCGAAATTCCGCCCCAGTTGGATGATGGTGTCGATGATGGCCTCGTCCCCTGGGTCCACGGCGATATCGCGCACGAAGGACTGGTCGATCTTCAAACGGCTGACCGGGAAGCGCTTGAGGTAGTTGAGGCTGGAATAGCCGATGCCGAAATCGTCGATGGCGACCCGGACCCCCATGTCCCGGAGTTGGTTGAGGCTGCGGGTGGTTTGTTCGTGGTCCTCCATCAGCCCGGTTTCGGTGATTTCCAGTTCCAGCCATTCCGGGGCGATGCCGGTTTCGGCCAACACCCGCGCCACTTGCTCGCCGATGGCGCTGCGGTGGCCATCGTGGTGGAACTGCAAGGCCGAGACATTCACCGAGGTCGGCAAGGGCGTATGGCCGGCGTCGGCCCAGTCCTTCAACTGGCGGGCGGCGCGGCGCAAGACCCACAGCCCCAAATCCCGGATCAAGCCGCTCTCCTCGGCCACGCGGATGAAGCGGCACGGCGCGACCTCGCCCCATTCCGGGTGCGCCCAGCGCAGCAAAGCCTCGCAGCCCACCACCCGCCCATCGCGGATATCGATCTGGGGTTGGTAATGCAGGCGCAATTCGTCGCCGCCCAGGGCTTGGCGCAGATGCTGTTCCAGGGTCAGCGCGTCGACCGCCTCGCGCTGCATTTCCTCGGTGAAGAACTGGTAGGCATTGCGGCCCCGCTGCTTGGCCCGGTACATCGCCACGTCGGCGTTGCCGATCAAATCGCTGCCCGCCTGCCCGTTGTCCGGGTAGAGGCTGATCCCGAGGCTGCCACTGATGTGCAATTCGTGGCCCTCGATCCGCATTGGCCGGCTGAGCGCCTTGACGATCTTCTGCGCCGTATGCGCGGCCCCGTCGGCATCGGTGCCGGGCAGGATCAACATGAATTCGTCGCCGCCGGGCCGGGCCACGGTGTCCTGTTCCCTGACCGCCGCCCGCATCCGCCGGGCGGCCTCCTGCAACAAGGCGTCGCCGATCAAATGGCCCAGGGAATCGTTGATGTGCTTGAAATGGTCGAGGTCCAGCACGAACACCGCCATGGGTTCGCCTTCCCGTTCGGCGTGGGCCAGGGCGGCGGCGAGGCGCTCGCGGAAAAAGGCCCGGTTCGGCAGGTTGGTGAGGGCGTCGTAATAGGCCAGGTGGCGGATGCGCTCTTCGTTGCGCTTGTGTTCGCTGATATCGGTGAAGATGCCGATGTAGTTCTGGACCTCGCCCTGTTCGTCGCGGATGGTGCTGATCGACAGCCACTCCGGGAAGAAATGGCCGTCCTTGTGGCGGTTCCAGATTTCGCCGCGCCAAGCGCCGGCGCTGTCGAGGGTTTGCCACAACCGGGCGTAGAACTCGTGGTCGTGGCGGCCCGATTTGAGCAGCTTGGGATTCTGGCCGACGACCTCGGCGGCGCTGTAGCCGGTGGCCTCGGCGAAGGCCGGATTGACCGAGACGATGCGGTTGTCGCGGTCGGCGATCATGATGCCCTCGTTGCTACTCTCGATAACCTGGGCCGCCAGCCGCAACCTGGCCTCGTAGCGCAAACGCTCGCCGATATCGATGGCCAGCACCAAGCCGGCGTCGCGGTCGCCATAGCGCATCCGCAGCGAATACACCTCGACCTCGACCGCCGTGCCGTCCTTGCGGCAGTGCCGCGCCCGCGCCGCCCGATGGTTGTCGCAACCGGCCCCAGGCCACAGGTCGGCCAGGCCCAGCCGGGCGAATTCCTCCGGGGCGTAGCCATAGCGCCGCGCCGCCGCCTCGTTGGCCTCCAGGATGGCGAGGCTCCCGCAGTCATAGACCCACAAGGGTTCCGGGATCAGCCGGAACAACTGGCCGTAGCGCTCGGTGCTGTCGCGCAGGGCTTGCTCGGTGGTTTTAAGGGAATGGATATCGGTCAAGGTGCCCATCAGGCGCAGGGGTTTACCCGCGGGGGAATATTCCGTGACCTTGCCCACGGCCAGGATCCAATGCCAATCCCCACCGGCGGTGCGCTGGCGGTATTCGACGTGGTAGCCGGCCGCCCCGCCCGCCAAGTATTGGTGCAAGATTTCGACCACCCCCAAATCGTCGGGGTGCAGGCGCTCGACCCATCCGGCATAGCTTTCCTGGTAACTGGCCGGATCGTAGCCCAACATCCTCGGATATTCCGGCGACACCCGGCTTTCGCCGGCCGCGATGTCGAAATCGAACAGCGCGGTATTGCCGGCCTGCATCGCCAAGCTCAGCCGCTCCTCGCGGTCGCGCAGCAAGGCCACGGACGCTTCGTTTTGCTGCTCGATCCGGAACCGGCCCAGGGCCTGGGACACGCTGGCGGCCAGTTCGGTCAGGAGGTTCACGGTTTCGTGGTCGAAGGCGTTGGCCCGGTCGCTGCCCACGCACAGCACGCCGCAATGGCCTTCCGGCCCGGCGATGGGAAAGGCGGCGCAAGCCAGGATACGGGCCAGCCCGGCTTGGTCGCGCCAAGCGTAGACGCTGGGATCGGCCGCCACATCGTTGCAGACATAGGGCCGCCCCAGGCGCAAAGCCAATCTGGGCGGTCCCTGCCCTTCCCAGCACCGGGCCTGGGCGAGCGCGGCGGTTTCGCCGGGAAAACCGGGCGCTCCGGCCTGGGCGGCGGAGCGGAGCTTGCGCGAGCCGGGTTCCTTCAAACCGACCCAGACCCATAGGAAACCGCCGGTCTCGACGATCACCCGGCACACCTCGGCCAACATATCGCCGGAACGCCGGGCCCGGACGATGGCGTCGTTGGCCCGGTATAGCAGCAGGTAGAGTTGGTTGAGCCGCTCGATGTTCTGTTGGGCCAAGCGGCGCTCGGTGATGTCGCGCACGATATCCTGGTAGAACCGCAGCCCTGGCCGTTCGATCACCCGCAGGCTGCTTTCCACCGGGAAGGCGCTGCCATCCTTGCGCCGGTGGACGGTCTCGAACACCGACGCCCCCGCTTCGTGCAATTTCCGCCATTGCGGCTCGACCAGCGGGCGTTCCCCCTCGGCCCGGAGATCGTCGATCCGCATCCCCAGCAATTCTTGCCGGGCATAGCCGTAGAACTGCATGGCCCGGTCGTTGACCTCGATGATACGGCGGTCGGCATCGGCCAGGAGGATGGCGTCGTTGGCATACTTGCTCAGGTAGTCGAAATGGTTCGCCATGATCTGGCGTTCCAGGTCGCGCCGGCGCGATTCCGAGCGCCGGAACAACAGGAAAGCTTGGAACACCCCGGAGATGAACACCAAACCCAACCCCGCCGTCATCAGCGACAAACGGTTGACCATGGCGTAGGCCTCGTCGCGGTCCATCTTCGACACCATGATCCAGGGCGTGCCGGCGATGGGCTGGGCGTAGGCCAGGACAGGAACCCGGCGGTAATCCACCCCTTCCAGGATGCCCCGCCGCCCATCCAGCGCGAGCCCGGCGACGACCCGCTCCCCGACGGCCTCCGCCCAGGGCAGGCGGAACGTCAGCGCCATATCCGGGCGGTGGCGCAGTTCGTTGAGGAAGACCACCGCCCCGCCCTCGCGGCGCACCAGCAGGGTTTCGGCGCTGGGGCTGTCGGTGGGCCAATAGCGGACCAGGGGATAGAGGAATTGACGGGCGTCGATCCGGGCGTACAAGACCAGGGGCGGCAGGGCGGGGTCCAGGGCGACGCGGCTGAACAGGCCGAACTCGACCCGCGCCGCGCCGCGGGCGTCGTGTTCCAAGGCGAGGTCGTACCAGTGGACGCCGGGCGTCCGCGCTTCGGCCAGGACGCGGTCCACGGCGGCGGGCGGGTCGGGGTCGCCGCTCGCCAGGAACACCCGGCCCCGCCCGTCCAGCAGCAAGACCGACTTGAACCCGAACATTCCCCGCATGTACTCGTTGCGCTCCAGCAAATCCCCGGTATCGGTCTCGCCGTTGCGGAAATACCGGCGCAGGCGCTCCAGGAACTGGGCGCCATGGGCCAGGATTTCGACCTGGGTGCGGCTTTCGCCAAGCCAGGCCCCGATGCGCTCGGCCTTGAGCCGGGCCACGGTGCGGAGCTGGTCCTGGGTCTCGGCGCGGGCCGATGCGCGGAGGAAATAATAGGCGACGCCACCGAGCAGGACCGGGACGAACACCAACAAGACAGCCAGCCACAGCGTCTGGCTGTTCTTCCTTAGGCAAGCCCGGACATCCTTCATGGTGGCATGGTGTTCTGGGGCGGAAGTGGATTATTTTTCCTTCGATTGCGCCCGATGGGATAAATTCATCCGACCCCGTCTTTCCATAGCGGTAATAGCGGTTTATTGTCGGGTCAGCACGGCGGCATCCCGGGCCTGGACAAGACGGAATGGCGGGGGAACTTGGCAAATGGTGCGGCTGGATTCTTGCCAACTACTAGCTCTGTTAAGCTACCACCGCCAGTGCCGATGTAGACCCGATAACGCATCGGAATGGACAACCATAGGAAAAAGCGCATCCACCCGTTCCGGTCCCAACGCGACCTGCCGGATTCCGGCATCAACGGCATTTTTATAATTTCAATCCAGAGATTCTCTCTATGAAAAATCCATCTCTCTTCCACCTGGCGGGGCTGCTCCTCGCCATGGCCACCGCCTCCGGTGCCCAGGCGGGCCTGGTCAACGGCGATTTCGAATCGAACGGTGGCTTCGGCAGTAGTTCGGCCACGGGCTGGACCCTAGACGGCTCGGCAACCGCCTACATCCTCGATACCACTGCCGACGATTCGACCAGCAACCCATACAATATTTGGGGTCCCGACAATGGCATGAACAATGGTTTCACCGGCAGCACGAACGGCGGCTTCTTCCTGGGCTTGCAGAGTGATGTCGGCACCGCGGGGATATCGCAAACGATCAACGGATTGACGGTAGGCAATCAATACGCCTTGGCGTTTGAATGGGCGGCTGCCCAACTGAGCGCCGCCTCGGGCGCAACCACGCAAAGTATCAGCGTGGACTTTGGCAGCGACTCCACGAACGTGTCCACATTTAATGCAAGCCAAGGCTTCAGCGGTTGGCTGTCCGTCAACGCCACCTTTACCGCCGCATCAACGTCCCAAACCCTGTCCTTTATCGCGATGGGTTCCCCCGGCTTAAGCCCACTCACCTTGATCGACGGCATCAGCCTGACCGATATAACCCCGCCACCGCCCTCCGCCACGCCCGAACCGGGCTCGCTTGCGCTATTGGCGATTGGCGCGGTGTCCGTTCTGACCCGGAGCCGCCGCGGCAAACTGCTTGAGTTGGCCGCCTAATCCAGGCTGGACCGCCGGGAATCCGGGCTCCGTTCTCCAGCGGCCCCGGATTCCACCGAATCCCTCCGTCTCCTTCCCCGCCTTTCTCCCTCCCGGTTCCCGCCTTTGGCTTGCTATCTGCATCGTTAACACCTTAAATAAATAGCGGGCCGGATTCCCGCATCATAATGGGGCGCATTCCCACGCCCGCCTTGGCGCTGCCCCAATGTGGCACGCGAACCGACTACCACTACTGAGGTCGCGATGAATAAAAATATAACCCTGGCCCTGGCCGGAACCGGACTCTGGCTCGCCATCCCCTCGGCCAGTTCGGCCACGAGCTTCGAGGAACGCATGGAAGCCATGGAAAAGCGGGTGATGGAAATGGAACAACGGCTGGAAAAATCCGAAAGCGAGAACGCCCGCCTACGCAAACAATTGGCGGCGCAACCGGCGGCGGCCAGCGCCGCCCAACCGGGGACGAATACCCCGGACCTCAAAGCCCTGGACCAGAAAATCAGGCTGGTGGAACGCAAACTGGAAGTGGACAAGGAAACCGTGGAAGCCGCCAAGAAAACCACCGCCACCGTCGAGGCCGACCCCTCGACCGGGTTCCGCATCAAATCGGCGAACGGCGACCATCAATTGTTCCTGCGCGGCTATGTGCAGACGGATGGCGATTTCTTCATGGACGACAAACACTCCAACGATGTCGGCGTCGGGCTCAACGCCAGCGGCAAGCCCAATCCGATCCAGGAAGGCACCGGGCTGGGCACGGATAAATTCTGGGTGCGCCGCGCCCGCCTGCAAACCGGCGGCACCTTGTTCAAATACAACGATTTCCTGATCGGGGTCGATTTCGGCCAGGGCCAGGCGCGGCTGTTCGACGCCTACATGGACATGCATTACTTCCCGTTCGCCAGCCTGTCGGTGGGCAAGCAGCGCGGGCCGGTGGGCCTGGAACGCGCCCTGGCCGCCACCAACCTGGTGTTCGCCGAGCGCGCCTATGTCAGCGAGATCGTGCCCAACCGCGAAATCGGCGCGATGCTGCACGGCGAATTCGGCTATCCCGGCTACAAGCCGCAATACCGCGGCCCCAACAACCTCGCGAACTTCTTCACCTACCAAGTCGGCGTCTACAACGGCACGCTGGACAACCAGGCGACGCAGAACTCCGACACGGCCAACTTCGATAACAAGGCCTTCGAGGGACGCCTGTTCGCGCATCCGTTCCAGCATTCCGGCATCGCCGCCCTGGACGGCCTGGGGCTCGGTTTCGCGGGCACCTACGCCACGCCGACCCGGCAGAACAATATGCCCAGCCTGCTGTCGGTGGGCCAGAACACCATCCTGAGCTATGCCACCGGCACCACCCTCACCGGCAGCAGCGTCGCCACGGCGGCGACCCAGTCCAACACGCCCGCCACCGGCCAGACCACGATCACCACCACCACCACGACCTCCAGCACCGCCTTCTCCGCCGCGATGTCGAACGGCGAGCAATACCATCTCGCCCCGCAAGGCTATTGGTACTGGGGGCCGTTCGGGCTGATGGCCGAATACGCGCTGTCCTCGCAGGACTTGGCGGTGCAGCAGACCGACTCCACCACCACCGCCGTCAAGACCGACGTGAGAAGCACCGTGGCCCCCAACACCACCCGCACCACCAGCAAGACCACGACCACGGTGGCGGCGGGCCAGCCCGTGACGGTGAACCAGACCCGGCAGAACAACCAAGCCTGGCATGTCTCCATGTCCTATGTGCTGACCGGCGAGGACAACACCTTCATGGGCGTGAAACCCAGCCACAACTTCAACCCCTTCGAGGGACAATGGGGCGCGTTCCAGGTCGGCACCCGCTGGACCGAGTTGGACATCGACAAGGACACCTTCAAGAACTTCGGCACCGGCAGCAAGCCCGTGTACCTGTTCGCGGACCCCCGCGCCTCGGTGCAACACGCCACGACCTGGGGCATCAGCACCAGCTGGTGGCTGAACCAGAACACCAAGATCATGGCCGATTACGAGCAGACCTATTTCCAGGGCGGCGCGGTCAACAGCGCCAAGCAGGTGGTGGACCGGCCCATGGAAAAGGTGTTCTTCACCCGGTTCCAGTTGGCCTATTGAGCGGGGGCGGGCCGCGACCTGCCGCCGCTCCATATCCCGGGGCGGGCCCGGCCTGTGCCGACCCGCCCTTTGTTGAATCGCCCGGCCCCGGCCCGGCCCCATCCATCGCTTAGGAGACCGCCTTCCATGAATCCCCGTCCAATCTTGAAAACCGGCCTGCTCGCCGCCGCGCTCTACGGCCTGGGCGCGACGCCCGCCCTGGCCGATATCACCGTCTACGCCGCCGCCAGCCTGACCGCCGCCCTGACCGATATCGCCAAAAGCTTCGAGCAAGCCCACAAGACCCCGGTGAAGCTATCTTTCGCCGCGTCCTCGGCCCTCGCCAAGCAGATCGAACAAGGCGCGCCCGCCGATGTGTTCATCTCGGCGGACACCAAATGGGTGGACTACCTCGACAACAAGGGCAAGATCGACCACAACTCGCTACAGAAACTACTGGGCAACACCCTGGTGCTGATCGCCCCCAAGGGCCAGGGCTTCAAGGTGGAAATGAAGAAGGGCTTCGATTTCGCCCATGCCTTCGCGGGCAATCTTTGCACCGGCACGGTGGAATCGGTGCCGGTCGGCATCTACGCCAAGGAAGCCCTCACCCACCTCGATTGGTGGAAGTCCCTGCAATACCGGGTGGTCGGGGCCGACGACGTGAAAGCGGCGCTCAACCTGATCGAACGCGGCGAATGCGAGGCCGGGATCGTCTACGAGACCGACGCCAAGCAAAGCGCGAAGGTGGACGTGGTCGCCCGCTTCCCGGACGACACCCACGCGCCCATCGTCTATCCGGCGGTGCTGGTCACCCAGGCCGGCGAAGCCCAGGATTTCTTGAAATACCTGCAAGGCCCGGAGGCCCAAGGCGTGTTCGTGCGATACGGCTTCAAATGGCTGGGGAAATAAGCCCGCCATCATGTCCGCCCTGACCCCCGAGGAACTCTCCGCGCTGTGGCTCTCGCTCAAAGTCAGCCTGTGCGCGGTATTGGCGATCCTGCCGCCCGGCATCGGGCTGGGTTGGCTGCTGGCGCGGCGGCGATTCCCCGGCAAGGCCGTGATCGAAGCGGCGCTGCAATTGCCGATGGTATTGCCGCCGGTGGTCACGGGCTATGTGTTGCTGCTGTTATTCGGACGGCGCGGCTGGCTGGGACCGTGGCTGAAGGACACTTTCGGCCTCAGCGTGGCCTTCAGTTGGAAGGGCGCGGCCATCGCGGCGGCGGTGATGAGCTTTCCCCTGATGGTGCGCTCGGTGCGGCTGTCCATGAGCCTGATCGAGGCCCGGCTGGAACAAGCCGCCAGCACCCTGGGCTCCGGGCCGGTCGGCGTGTTCCTCACCGTCACCCTGCCCCTGGCCCTGCCGGGCATCCTGACCGGGGCCATCCTCAGCTTCGCCCGCAGCCTCGGCGAATTCGGCGCGACCATCACCTTCGTCGGCAATATCGAAGGCGAGACCCGCACCCTGCCGCTGGCGCTCTACACCTACACCCAGACGCCGGACGGCGACGGCCCCGCCTTGCGCTTGGTGCTGATCTCCGTCGCCACCGCCTTCGCCGCCCTGATCGGCAGCGAAATCCTCACCCGCCGGGCCGAGCGCCGCTTGAGCGGGGAATAGGCCAACCATGTTGCATCTGGACGTGGCCCTGAACCGGGGCCGTTTCGACCTCGAAGCCCGGCTCGACCTGGACGGCGGCGTGACCGGCCTGTTCGGCCCCTCGGGTTCCGGCAAAAGCACGCTCCTCGGCATCCTGGCCGGTTTGGTGCGGCCCGACCGGGGCCGCATCACGCTCCATGGCGAACCCATCTACGACAGCGCTAGCGGCCTGTGCCTGCCGCCGCACCGCCGCCGCGTCGGGCTGGTGTTCCAGGACAGCCAGTTGTTTCCGCACTACTCGGTGAAAGGCAACCTGCTGTACGGTTTCAAACGCACGCCGGCACCGGAGCGCCGTTTCCAGTTCGACGATATCGTCGATCTCCTGGCCTTGCGCCCCTTGCTCGACGCCCATCCGCGCCGCATCTCCGGCGGGGAAAAACAGCGGGTGGCCCTGGGCCGCTCGCTGCTGGCCGCGCCGCGGCTGTTGCTGCTGGACGAGCCCCTGGCGGCGCTGGACACGAACCTCAAGGCGCAAATCCTGCCCTTCCTGCAAAGAATCCGCGACGAGCTCAAGCTGCCGATGATCTTCGTCTCGCACGCCCTGCCGGAAATCCTGCACCTGACCGACCGCATGGCCCTGGTCGGCGGCGGGCGCATCCTGGCGTTCGGCGACCTGGGCGCTATCCTCATGGGCCAAGGGCACGACGGACCCCGTCCGCTCGGCCCCGACAACCTGCTCGCGGCCATGGTCGAGGGCCACGACCCCGACCATGGCTGCACCCTGGCCCGCTGCGGACAAACGCGGTTGGCCCTGCCCCTACGCGCCGAACTGGCTCCCGGCGACACCGCCTATGTTTCCCTGCACCGGGGCGAAATCGCCCTGTCGCGGCGGGCAATCGCGGAAATTTCCATCCAGAACCAATTCGCCGGACGTATCATACGGATCGAACCCAAAGGCAGCGGCGTCCAGGTTTGGATCGACGCGGGCGCCCCGCTGGTGGCCGAGATCACCCCGCGCTCCGTCCGCGACCTGGCCTTGGCGGTCGGCGACACCGTGTACTGCCTCATCAAGACCCGGTCGTTCTCCTATCTGCTGGACCGCGCCGGGAACGGCTCCCAACCGGCCTCGCCGATGCGGCCCGCCCAGCCTCCGCCCTGAAAACACCCATGATTTGAACCAGGGACCCGTCCCTCCCCCCAACCGCCTTATCACAGGAGACCCAACATGAAAGCCAGCGCGCGCAACCAACTGAGCGGCAAAATCACCGGCGTCCGCACCGGGGCCACCTATGCCGAGGTCGATATCAGCCTCAAGGGCGGCACCACCCTTTGCGCCTCGGTCACCAACGAATCGGTGGACAAACTGGGGCTGGCCGTGGGCGGCGACGTCCTCGCCCTCATCAAGGCACCGCAGGTCATGATCGTGAAGGAATTCGGCGGCTACAGGCTGTCGGCCCGCAACCAACTGGCCGGCACCGTGGCGCGGGTGCAGAAAGGCGCGGTGAACGCGGAAGTGCTGGTGGAATTGGCGGGCGGCGACACCATCGCGGCCACCATCACCAACGACAGCGTGGACGCCCTGGGGCTCAAGGTCGGCGAAACCGCCACGGCGGTGTTCAAGGCGGGGGCGGTGATCCTGGGCGTGACGGCCTGAAACCCCCGCGCCGGAGCGGCCCGGAAGCCGCTCCGGCAGCCCCACGGGCTATTTGGACTCCGGCGGGGTCGCCACGACCAGGACGTAATCGATCTTGTCGTGGTCGGGGAACAGGGACAACTCGGCGATGCCGGGGATGGATTGCCAGGTCATGACTTCGTCGGTGGCGACCTCGGGTTCCTGGCCCTTGAATCCCAGACGGGCGAGGGCGTTCTTATCGTAGGGCGCATCGCCCGGATCGTTGACGGTGATTTGCTCCGCCTTGTCCTTGGCGAAGACCACTTCCACACCGTGGGCGGCATAGCGGCACGCCAGCCCGCGCCTGGATTTCCGGCAGAACTCGGCCGCCCCGAGTTTCTGCTCGACCTGGGCCTGGGAAGCATGGACCAGGGCGGGCACATCGACCAGCACCGGCGCTTCGTCGGCCAGGGCGGACCCAGCGCAGGACAACAAGGCGAGCGTAAAAATCTTCCTCATGGATGGTTCTCTCTGGATGGACGCAAGGCCGGAGAGTTTACGGCATCGGCCTGGGCTTGTCCGGCGGCGCGGGCCGGTGGCCACCGAAGGCCCGGCATCCACCCGCCCGGCTCAACGCGGCAACGCGGCCAATTCCAAATTCAATTCCAGCACATTGACCCTGGGTTCGCCCAGGACGCCCCATTGCCGGTCTTCGGTGTGGCGGGCGACGAGGTCGCGCACGGTTTGCGGGGCGAGGTGCCGCGCCCTGGCGACGCGCCCGACCTGGTATTCCGCCGCCGCCGGGCTGATCTGGGGATCGAGCCCGCTGGCCGAGGCCGTGACCAGATCGACCGGGACCGGCGCGGTATTGCCGGGGTCGGCCTCGCGCAAAGCCTGGATACGGGCCTGCACGGCGTCCTTGAGGGCGGGATTCAGCGGCCCCTGGTTGGAGCCGCCGGAAGCCCCGGCATTGTAGGGATAGGCCGCGGTGGCCGAGGGCCGTCCCCAGAACAGGCCCGGATCGCTATAGGGCTGGCCGATCAGGCGCGAGCCTTGGAGCCGGCCATCCCGGTCCCGGATCAAGCTGCCGTTGGCCTGCCCAGGGAACAGGGCCTGGGCGAGGCCGGTGACGGCGGCGGGATAAACCATCCCGGTCAGCACGGTGAAGATGGCCAGCATCACGCAGGCCGGTTTGAGATGGGAAATCATGGTTTCGCCTCCTTCGATGGATCAATCAAGCCCAGCCCAGCGCGGCCAAGACCATATCTATCGCCTTGATGCCGATAAAAGGCACGACCAGCCCGCCCAGCCCATAGATCAACAGGTTATCCCGCAGCAACACCGCCGCCCCCACCGGACGGTAGCGGATGCCCTTCAACGCCAGCGGAATCAAGGCGACGATAATCAGCGCGTTGAAGATCACGGCGGACAGGATGGCGCTGGCCGGGGTCGCGAGGTGCATGATGTTGAGGGCGCCCAAGGCCGGATAGGTGCTGGCGAACGCCGCCGGGATGATGGCGAAATACTTGGAGATATCATTGGCGAGGCTGAACGTGGTCAAGGCCCCCCGCGTCATCAACATCTGCTTGCCAGTCTCGACGATCTCGATCAGCTTGGTGGGGTTGGAATCCAGGTCCACCATATTGCCCGCCTCCTTGGCCGCCTGGGTGCCGGAATTCATCGCCACCGCCACATCGGCCTGGGCCAGGGCCGGGGCGTCGTTGGTGCCGTCGCCGGTCATGGCGACCAGGCGGCCTTCGGCCTGATGCTCGCGGATCAGCTTGAGCTTCATTTCCGGCGTGGCCTCGGCCAGGAAATCATCCACCCCGGCCTCGGCGGCGATGGCGGCGGCGGTCAGGCGGTTGTCGCCGGTGATCATGATGGTCCTGATGCCCATTTGCCGGAGTTCGGCGAACCGCTCCTTGATGCCGCCCTTCACGATATCCTTGAGTTCGATCACGCCCAGGGCCTTGGCACCGTCGGCCACCACCAAGGGCGTGCTACCGTGCCGGGCCACCTCGTCCACCAGGGTTTGGATTTGCTTGGGCAACTCACCGTCCTGCTCCTCGACGAAATGGCGGATGGCGTCCGCCGCGCCCTTGCGGACCTGCCGCCCGTCCTTGAGATTCACCCCGCTCATGCGCGACTGGGCGCTGAAATGCACGAAGGCCGCGCCCAGCCCCTGCACATCGCGTTCGCGCAGCCCGTATTTCTGTTTGGCGAGGACCACGATGCTGCGGCCTTCGGGGGTTTCGTCGGCCAGGGAAGCCAGTTGCGCGGCGTTGGCCAAATCCTGTTCCCGCACGCCCGCGACGGCGATGAACCTGGCGGCTTGGCGGTTGCCGAGGGTGATGGTGCCGGTCTTGTCCAACAGCAGCACGTCCACATCGCCCGCCGCCTCCACCGCCCGGCCCGAGGTGGCGATCACGTTCTTCTGCATCATCCGGCCTATGCCCGCCACGCCGATGGCCGACAGCAAGCCGCCGATGGTGGTCGGGATCAAGCACACCAAGAGCGCCACCAGCACCGTGATGGCGATGGGCGTCCCGGTCCCGGCCACCTCCACGCTGTACAAGGAAAACGGCAGCAGGGTGGCGGTGGTTTTCAGGAAGATGAGCGTGAAGGCCACCAGCAGGATGGTGAGGGCGATTTCGTTGGGGGTTTTCTGGCGCTTGGCGTTCTCGACCATGCCGATCATGCGGTCGAGGAAGGCTTCGCCCGGATTGGCGGTGATCCGCACCACCAGCCAATCCGACAGCACGCGGGTACCGCCCGTCACCGAACTGAAATCGCCGCCGGATTCGCGGATCACCGGGGCCGATTCACCAGTGATGGCGCTCTCGTCCACCGAGGCCACCCCCTCGATCACCTCGCCGTCGCCGGGCACGAAATCCCCGGCCTCGACCAAAACCACATCGCCCAAACGGAGGCCGGCACCGGGCACGGTCTGGAATTTCCCGCCGCGGCGGGGTTCGTCCAACTTTTTGGCGACAATATCGCGCTTGGCGCTGCGGAGGAAGGCCGCCTGCGCCTTACTGCGGCCTTCCGCCACCGCCTCGGCGAAATTGGCGAACAACACCGTGAACCACAGCCACAGCGCGATGGAGAAAATGAACCCGGCGGGCGCTTCGCCCCGGCCCAGCAGGGCTTGGAACCAGAGCAACGTGGTCAACAGGCTCCCGAGATAGACCACGAACATCACCGGATTCTTGGCCTGCACCGCCGGGGTCAGCTTGCGGAAGGACTCGACCCAGGCCGCCTTCAACAAGGCGGGATCGGCGAGGGATTGGGTTTGGGAACGGTGTCCGGGTTCGGGCGCGAGGGCCGCCTCCGCGGCGATCCCCGGCATGGATTGGATCGCTTGACCCTCGCCGTGCGGCGGGGCCAGGAAATTACTGGTTTTTTTGCTCATCGTGGATGCCTCGCTGTTCAATGGACGCCGATCATTTGCAGATGCTCCGCCACCGGACCCAAGGCCAGCACCGGCAAGAACGCCAAGGCCCCGACCACGGCCACCGTGCCGATCAACAAGGCCACGAACAAGGGGGTATGGGTCGGCAAGGTGCCAACGCCGGCGGGAACGATCTTCTTGGCGGCGAGGGAACCGGCGATGGCCAGGGTCGGCACCGCCAGCCAGAACCGGGCAAACAGCATGGCGATGCCCAGCGCGGTGTTATAGAACGGGGTATTGGCCGACAAGCCCGCGAAGGCGCTGCCATTGTTATTGCCCGCCGAGGAGAAGGCGTAGAGGATTTCGGTGAAGCCATGGGCACCGGGATTGGCGACCCCCGCCTTGCCCGCGCCGGCCATCACCGCCACCGCGGTCCCGACCAAAACCACCAGGGGCGGAATCAGGATCACCAGGGTGGCCATCTTGACTTCGTAGGCTTCGATCTTCTTGCCCAGGTATTCCGGGGTGCGGCCGATCATCAAGCCGGCCACGAACACCGCGACCAGGGCGAACACGATCATCCCGTACAGCCCCGAACCCACCCCGCCGAAAACCACCTCGCCCAATTGCATCAGCCACAGCGGGATCATGCCGCCCAAAGGCGTGAAGGAATCGTGCATGGCGTTGACCGAACCGTTCGAGGCGGCGGTGGTCGCCACCGCCCACAGCACGGAATCCGCGATGCCGAAGCGGGCCTCCTTGCCTTCCATATTGCCGCCGGGCTGCGTGTCCGAGGCGGCTTGGTCCACGCCCAAGGCCGCGAGGCCCGGATTGCCCGCCTGTTCCAAGGGCACGGCGACCAACACCAGGGCCACGAAAATCAGCGTCATGGCGGCGAGGATGGCCCAACCCTGGCGGGCGTCGCCCACCATCGCGCCGAAGGTATGGCAGAGCGCGGCGGGAATCAGCAGGATGGCGAGCAGTTCCAGGAAATTCGACAGCGGGGTGGGATTCTCGAAGGGATGGGCCGAATTGGCATTGAAGAAACCACCGCCGTTGGTGCCGAGTTGCTTGATGGCGATTTGGGACGCCGCCGGGCCGAGCGCCAGGGTTTGTTCCTTAAGCTCCACCGTGGCCGTGGCCGGCCGGCCCTGGGCGTCGGTCCCGGCTTGCGGATAGCCGACCGGCTGCTGCAAAGCCACGGTCCGATAAGAACCAAAAGTCTGCACCACGCCCTGCCCCACCAAGGCCAAGGCCAGCACCAGGGACAGCGGCAGCAAGATATAAAGGATGCTCCGGGTCAGGTCCACCCAGAAATTGCCGAGGGTCCCGGCGTTCTTGCGGGCGAAGCCGCGGACCAGCGCGACCAAGGTCGCCATGCCGGTGGCGGCGGACACGAAGTTCTGCACCGTGAGGCCGAGCATCTGGGTGAGGTAGCTCATCGTGGTTTCGCCCGAATAGCCCTGCCAGTTGGTATTGGTGGCGAAGCTGACGGCGGTGTTGAAGGCCGAATCCGGGCCGATGGCGGGAAGCCCTTGGGGGTTCAGCGGCAGATAGGCTTGCAGCCGTTGCAGGGCGAACAGCGCCAAGGTGCCCAAGAGGTTGAACAGCAACAGGGCGATGGCATAGTCGGTCCAGCGCATTTCGCGCTTGGGATCGACCCCGGACAGGCGGTAGATCAAGCGCTCGAGCGGGGCCAAACTGGGATCGAACCAAGTCGGCCGGCCTTGGTAGACCCGCGCCATATAGCCGCCCAAGGGCCGGGCCAAGGCCAGCAGCGCGAACAGGTAAAAGGCGATTTGCAGCAGGCTATCCAGGCTCATCAGAATTTCTCCGGGTAGAGCAAGGCGAACACCAGATAGAAGAAGATGCCCAGGGCCAGCAGGCCGCTCAGGAGATAGAGGCCGCTCATGGCGACCTCCGCAGCCGGTCGCAGCCGTAGACGAGGGCGAGGCTGGATCCGAAGAAAACCAGGATGAGAAGGAGATACAGGATGTCCATAGGGACCACCTCGGGAAAGGTTGGCGTTGCGAACCGGCCCGTTCCGGGCCTACCCAGGCCGATGGGCACCGGACCATCGGCATGGCATGATCTTAGGAAAAGGCGGGTAAAAAGTGCGTAAGGTTTCGCGGGGACGGTATAAACAGGGCGTAAAAATCGCCGACGCGTTGTCGTCGCCCCCGATCCGCCCCGAACACCAGGGGATTAATCGCAAACCGCCGTGGATTCCGTGACTTTTTTCGCACTTCGACGATGGAAACTATACGAGACTCAAGACTCAACCATCGTAGGGACGTCCTCGCAGGGAGATCGTTATGGACATCCACCCAGCCAACGAATCCGTGGACCTTTCGCACCTGGGTTATCAACTCCTGGCGATAGCCACCACCGCCGCGGACCTGGCCGCCATCGAACGCCGGGCCAGGGCGGAAAACCTGTTCACGGTGTATACCGTACATGGTTCCGGCCATACCTATATCTGGGGCCGGGAAGAACGGTGGCTCGGCACCGATATGGAAGCGTATTAGGGCGGGCGGCTCGACCGGACCGAGCCGCCCCGCTTCCGGCCCGGTCGCCAGGGTGGATCGATCCGCCGCATCTGGCATCCAATGGCTCGATTATTGCTGTCGGCGGGAATCGCCGCCAATAACACTATTCACCGAGCCGCATGGTCAAAATATCAGAACGCTTATCCCAGCTTTTCAAATCCTCCGCCGAAGCCAGAATCGCCCATGATTTCCTGGAACGGAAACTCCGCTCGGCCCCCTCCTGGGAAACCGAAGACCCGGTCGCGGCCCTGGGGGCCCTGGCCCTGGCCGAACGCGACCCCGAACGCCTGGGGGCGTGGTGCGGGGAATGGCTATCCGATGAGCAAATACAGGTCTTGCGGCGGGCGCTGCGCATGGCCGCCCAGCATCAGCGCGTGTACAAGCGCACCGTGATGCTCTCGCCCCGCGCCCACCTGCTGGTCAAAACCCTGTCCGAACTGGAGGGGCTCAATATGTCCGACGCCATCGAACGGCACTTGGAGCGCGTCCTCGGGGAACGCCATGGCATGATGTTGCGGACGATGATCGACGAAGGCAGCGGCCAGGTCGACCACGACATCCTACCCGCGGCGGCGGGCGGCGAATGAAACCCCGCCCATGTGAAAACCCGCACAAATCCGCGTGAAATCACGCATACCGGCCCAGTCCGCCGCGTCGCCAAGCCCGATATACCCCCCATCCCGCCCGTCCCCATTCCCGGCTTCATTCCCATCCGGCCAGCGTTTCCGCGGGTTTCCGGCACGGTCCCCCTTAGGATAATCCCGGACTATCTTCGCCCGCTTCCAATACCCGCGCGGCGGGTCCGACCAGGAGCGGGTCCGGCTCGCAGGCGACCTTGGGATTCTTGTCGGGATAAGGCAGGGCGTAGAGAAAATGGCGCATGCAATTGATCCGGGCGCGTTTCTTATCGTCGGACTTGATCACCGTCCAGGGCGCGTCGGCGGTATCGGTATGGAAGAACATGGCCTTTTTGGCCTCGGTATATTCGTCCCAGCGGTCCAGGGATTTGATGTCGATGGGGCTGAGCTTCCAATGCTTGAGCGGATCGTCGCGGCGGGAAACGAAGCGCCGCAATTGCTCCTCGCGGCTGACCGAGAACCAGTACTTGAACAGGTGGATGCCGCTGTTCACCCACATCCGCTCCAACAGCGGGGCTTGGCGCAGGAATTCCAGGTATTCCAAGGGCTTGCAAAAGCCCATGACCCGCTCGACCCCGGCCCGGTTGTACCAGGAGCGGTCGAAGAACACCATCTCCCCGGCGGTCGGGAAGTGCCCGATATAACGCTGGAAATACCATTGGCCGCGTTCCACCTCGGTGGGTTTTTCCAAGGCCACGACCCTGGCCCCGCGCGGATTGAGATGCTCCGTGAAGCGCTTGATGGTGCCGCCCTTGCCCGCCGCGTCCCGCCCCTCGAACAGCACGACCACGCGCTGGCCGGATTGTTTCACCCAGCTCTGCACCTTGAGCAGTTCGATCTGCAATTCCTGCTTGAGCCGCTCGTATTCGCGCCTGCGCATCCGGCCCGGATAGGGATAGTCCTGGGGCAGCCGGGCTTCGTCGCTGTCCTCCCCGGTGCCCGCGGGGGCGTTGGCGACCAGGAGCGCGGTGGGTCCGTGGCTGATGGACTCGATTTCCAGCGCGGCTTCCGGGTTGGGCGGTTCCGGGGTTTGCGCCGGGGCGGCGGCGGCGGGATCGGTGGCGGATGCGCCGGGGGTTTTGGGTTTGGATCGACTCATGGCATAGGCTCCTGGGAGGTCGGGGTCGTGTTATCCACCCCCGAAGTGTAGCGGCAAAACCCCGGTCCCAAGCGGCGCCGGCGCGACAGGACTCGCGGCGGAGGGGGCGCTGTTGTATCTTCGTGGTTTTGGGCGGCGCGGACGGGAACGCGACCTGGGCCGCGCCCTAGATTCCGAGGAGGATGGACGACGTGAAGCTGTTGTTTTGTTGCATGGGGAATATCTGCCGTTCCCCGATGGCGGAGGGTTTATTCAGGCGCCTGGCGGAGGACGCCGGGTTCGGGGACGCGGTCTTCGTCGATTCGGCGGGTACCCATGCCAACTTCCCGGACGCGCCGCCCGACCCGCGCGCCCAAAAAGCCATGGCGGAACTGGGCATCGATATCAGCGGGCAGCGGGCGCGGGCGGTGCGGCGGGCGGATTTCGAGCGCTTCGACCTGGTCCTGGCCATGGACGGCCACAACTTCGACACGCTGCGCTATATCTGCCCCAAGCAGCATGTCCACAAGATCGTGCGGATGCTGGATTACGCCCCCCGGCTCGGGACCCGGAGCCTGCCCGACCCCTTCCATGCCGACGACGAGGCTTTCATCGAGGTCCGGGAGATGTTGGAAGCCGCGGCGGCGGGATTGCTGGAAGCGCTCAGGCCGAACTTGACCGCGGGCTAAGGGCTTGAAAACAGGGGGACCGCGCCGCCATCCCAGCCCCGGCCCCAAAAAAGTCGGGCGCGGGCGCTTGAACAAGATTATTAAGGTTCATAGAATAGCCGCGCCTTGGGTACGGAGCATTCGGAAAAGCCACCCACGGGCGTAACCCAGGTTACGGCCCCGGCGGACGCCCGGATAAGCGGCGGGGACGTCCGTTGGCGAATATAAAGGTCTGTTGAGGTAAAAACGCGCTTCCCATCCAAGGCGGGAAACCCACCCGGAACGCCGCGCCCACCGGGCACGACGTTTTGCCGGTCGATCCAAGGAGCGAAATAACAAAGGCCCGGAGAAAGCCCCGCAAAATCAAGCTTTGTTGCGTAACGCGAAGCCGGCGAGTCCGCGCCATCGTTTATGCGGCAAAGCTTTTTGTATTATCAGGGCCGCCCCGCCCATCCCGGAAACTCAAGCTTCGGGATGCCTGCCGTACAGGTGGATCAAACGCGCCAACTCGGCCCCCTGCTCCTCTTGCAATTGATCCCAGCGGAACCGCCAGCGCCAATTGGTATCGTCCATGGTGCCTGGGGTATTCATCCGATAACCCTTGCCCTGCTCCAAGATATCCTGCATCGGCAGTATCGCCAACTTCGCCACCGAGGCCAGTGCGGATTGCGCCAAAGCCCAGGGCATTTTCAGGTTGGACTGGCCCAGATACTCGTAGACATGGGCCCGCTGCGCCTCCGACAAACCCTCGAACCAAGACAAGGTGGTATCGTTATCGTGGGTGCCGGTATAAACAACGTTGTTCGGGGTATGATTATGCGGGAGATAAGGATTATCCGGCCCACCGTCGAAGGCGAATTGCAGGATCAGCATACCGGGAATATCGAAGCGGTTGCGCAGCGCCTCCACTTCCGGCGTGATAATGCCGAGATTCTCGGCCACGAGGGGTAGGCCCGCGCCATCGAGGGTGGCGAACACGGTGTCGAGCAACGCCGCGCCGGGGGCCTCCACCCAGCGGCCATGCATGGCGGTTTCCGATTCGGCGGGAATTTCCCAATAGGCCTCGAATCCCCGGAAATGGTCGATCCTGACCCAGTCGTACAGCGCCAACTGGCTGCGGATGCGGTCCAGCCACCAGCGGAAGCCATCCTCCGCCATCCGCGCCCAAAGGTAATGGGGATTGCCCCAACGCTGCCCGGTGGCGGAGAAATAATCCGGCGGCACCCCGGCCACGACCCGCGCCTGCCCATCCTCCCTGAGGTCGAAATATTCCCGCTGCGCCCAGACATCGGCGCTGTCGCTGGCGATGAAGATGGGCATATCGCCGAACAACAGCACCCCGCGCCGCTTGGCGTAGTCCCGCAATTCCCCCCATTGCTGGAAAAAGACGAATTGCTCGAACCCAACCCGCCCCACGCCCTCCGCCAAGCGCCGCCGGGCCTCGTCCAGCGCGGCGGGTTCGCGGTCGCGCAAGGCGATGGGCCAGTCCTGCCAAGGCCGGTGTTTGAGTTCCTGGCGCAGGGCGATGAACAGCGCATAATCGGCCAGCCAACCCGCCTGCGCCGCGTAGAACCGCCGGTAGGCTTGGCGGTGTTCGTTGTCTGCCGGCAATTGGGCGAAACGCCCGTAAGCCTTGGCCAGGCATTGCCCGCGGTGTCCGGTGGGATCGGGGGCGGTCCAGGCGGCGGCGATATCGGCCTCGTCCAGCCAGCCCCGCCGGAGCAGCCACTCCAGGTCGATCATCCAGGGGTTGCCGGCGTGGGCCGACAGGCATTGGTAGGGCGAGCCGTCGGGATGGGTGGGGCCGATGGGCAGGGTCTGCCAGACCGTGACGCCATGGTCGGCGAGGAAATCCACGAAGCGGTAGGCGTGAGCGCCGAGGTCGCCATTATCGGGGAGGCCGGGCAGGGAAGTGATGTGCAACAGGACGCCGGCGCGGCGCCGGTCGAGGATACTATGGGCTTGCGTCACTTCACACCTACCGTCGATGGGGGATTGGGGGGATATTGGTTCGATTGCATGTCGCTGCTTGAGGGAATGGGCCGGTTAGGCCGATGGCCTGGGGCGGTGAAGCCCGATGGGGTTGAACGGAAGCCGGGACGGGACCGGGGGGATGGCATCGGTTAGGGGCGGCAGCCATGGACTGGGAGGATTGGCGTGTCGCGTGGATCGCTCAGGGATGGCGGACCGAAAAAGGCGGAACCCGGTGGGGCCGGGCTCCGCGGTTCCAGGCACAAATATTATTTTATGCCCGAGGGGGAAATAAAGACCGTGGGACGAAATAAAAGCGCACCCTCCGTTAGCGGGCGAAATGCAGCCGCTGCCCCAGGGCGTCCGGGGTGACCAGCACCACGCCGCCGGGGCTGACATGGAAACGCTTGCGGTCTTCCTCCGGATTCTCGCCGATGACGGTATTGGGCGGGATATGGCAGCCGCGGTCGATGATGGCCTTGGTGATGCGGCAATGGCGGCCGATGTTCACCTCGGGCAGGATCACCGAATCCTTCACCACCGCGTAGGAGTTCACCCGCACATTGCTGAACAGCAGCGAGTGCCGGACCTCCGAACCCGAGATGATGCAGCCGCCCGAGACCATCGAATCCACCGCCATGCCGCGGCGGTCGTCGTCGTCGAACACGAACTTGGCCGGCGGGGTCTGGGCCTGGTAGGTCCAGATCGGCCAATCGTGGTCGTAGAGGTTGAGTTCGGGGTCCACGCCGATCAATTCCATATTGGCCGCCCAATAGGAATCCACCGTGCCCACGTCGCGCCAATAGGCTTGCACGCCGCTTTGCGCGTCGCGGAAGGGATAGGCGAACACCCGGTATTTCTTGATGATCGAGGGAATGATGTCCTTGCCGAAATCGTGGCTGGAACCGGGGGTGTCGGCGTCCTTGATGAGTTGCTCGAATAGGAAGCTGGTGTTGAAGACGTAGATGCCCATCGAAGCCAGGGCGGTATCCGGGCGGTTGGGCATGGGCGGGGGATTCTGCGGCTTCTCGACGAAATCGATGATGCGCTTGTTGTCGTCGACGTGCATGACGCCGAACTCCCTGGCTTCGGCGATGGGCACCTCCATGCAGCCGATGGTGAGGTCGGCTTCCATTTCGGCGTGGTAGGCCATCATCAAGCCGTAGTCCATCTTGTAGACGTGGTCGCCGGCCAGGATCAGGATGTACTCGGAGTTTTGCTGGCGCAGGATATCGAGGTTCTGGTAAACGGCGTCGGCGGTACCGGCATACCAGGATTCTTGTAAACGCTGCTGGGCCGGGAGGATATCCACGAACTCGCCCAGTTCGGCGCGGAGGAAACCCCAACCTTGCTGGATATGGCGGATCAGGGAGTCGGCCTTATACTGGGTCAATACCCCGATTTGGCGTATCCCCGAATTGAGGCAGTTGGACAGCGGAAAATCGATGATACGGAACTTCCCCCCGAAGGGGACGGCGGGTTTGGCCCGCCATTCGGTGAGTTTGTAGAGGCGGCTACCGCGTCCCCCGGCCAGAATCAGCGCCAAAGTGTGCCGGGTGAGGCGGCTAACGAAGCGGGAGGAATGCATCGATTCTGGCATGGGCTAAAGCTCCTCTAAGAGAAAGGTGACGCACACCGAAAGCCCAAATTTGTTAACATTAGGACCGGTGTTCGGGTATCCATAAGACCGCGACATTCTACTCTCAGAGGCCAAATAAAGTGAACTCGACCGAAGCGGGCCGCGCCGCCGGACACGCAGACGAAGCGGATCCGATATCCGAACTCCAGCGCATCATCACCGCCCGCCATCCCGATCCCTTCGCGGTATTGGGCCGGCACCCGGCTCCGGGGGGCGAGGTGCTGCGGGCCTTGCTGCCACGGGCGGAAGCCGTGCGCCTCGGCACCGACGGCCCCCCATTCCAGCGCGTTCCCGGCACGCCCCTGTTCGAATGCCGGCTGGACCGCGCCGCCAAGCTCCCCCGCCATTACCGGCTGTCCTGGACCGACGGGACCGGGCAAACCCACGAATATTGCGATCCCTACACTTTCCCGCCGCAGATATCCGACTTCGACCTCTACCTGTTCGGCGAGGGCAAGCATTGGCATATCCACCGCATCCTCGGCACCCACCCGCAGACGGTCGATGGCATTCCAGGCGTCCGCTTCGCGACCTGGGCACCCAATGCCGAGCGGGTCAGCGTGGTCGGCGACTTCAACGCCTGGGATGGACGCTGCCATCCGCTGCGGATGCGGGGCGGCGGCGGGGTCTGGGAGTTGTTCGTCCCGGAAATCGCGCCGGGCACGGTCTATAAATTCGAAATCCGCAACCGCCAGCACGGCACGGTCCTGCTCAAGACCGATCCCTACGGGCGTCAATTCGAGGTCCGCCCCGACAACGCCGCCATCGTCGCCGCCGCCCCGGAATACGCTTGGGCCGACGCGGCCTGGATCGAGGACCGCAAAAGCCGCGACTGGCTGCACGAACCCCTGTCGGTGTACGAAGTCCATCTCGGCTCCTGGCAGCGGGACCACGACGGCGGCTTCCTCAACTACCGCGTCCTGGCCGAGCGCCTCGTGGCCCATGCGAAGGCCCATGGCTTCACCCATATCGAACTCCTGCCCATCACCGAGCATCCCTACGATGGCTCCTGGGGCTATCAAACCACCGGTTATTTCGCCCCGACCAGCCGCTTCGGCACGCCGGACGATTTCCGCGCCTTCGTCGATCATTGCCATACCCATGGCATCGGCGTGTTGCTCGACTGGGTGCCGGCCCATTTCCCCAAGGACGCCCACGGGCTGGCCTGGTTCGACGGCACGCCGCTCTATGAGCACGAAGACCCCAGATTGGGCGAACACCGCGACTGGGGCACCTTGATCTACAACTTCGGGCGCAACGAAGTCCGCAACTTCCTGATCGGCAGCGCCTTGTTCTGGCTGGAGGAATTCCATCTCGACGGGCTCAGGGTCGACGCCGTGGCCTCGATGCTGTACCTGGATTATTCCCGCGAGCCGGGCGACTGGATTCCCAACAAATACGGCGGCAACGAAAACCTGGAAGCCATCGCCTTCCTGCGGGAACTCAACACCGTCGCCCACCAGCAATTCCCCGGCACCCTGGTCGTCGCCGAGGAATCCACCGCCTGGCCGCAAGTCACCCGTCCGACCTGGACCGGCGGCCTGGGCTTCTCCCTGAAATGGAACATGGGCTGGATGCACGACACCCTGGTCTACATGGGCAAAGACCCAGTGCATCGCCAATACCACCACGACCAACTGACCTTCGGCCTACTGTACGCCTTCACCGAGAACTTCATCCTACCGTTCTCGCATGACGAAGTGGTGCATGGCAAAAAATCCCTGCTGGGCAAGATGCCGGGCGACGAATGGCGGCGCTTCGCCAACCTCCGGCTGCTCTACACCTTCATGTTCACCTATCCCGGCAAGAAGCTGCTGTTCATGGGCTGCGAATTCGCCCAGGCCGAGGAATGGAACGCCGCCAAAACCCTGGACTGGTATCTCTACGACCGCGCCAACCACCGCGGCATCGCCACCCTGGTCGGCGACCTCAACCGCATCTATACCCGCTACCCCGCCCTATACCGCTACGATGGCGACGGCCAGGGCTTCGAATGGATCGATTGCCACGACGCCCCGCAATCGGTGCTGAGCTACATCCGCCGGGCCAAGGACGAGTTCGTGGCGGTGGCCTTCAACTTCACGCCCATCCCCCGCCATAACTACCGCATCGGCGTCCCGGCGGCCGGCACCTACCGCGAAATCTTCAATTCCGACTCGATCTACTACGGCGGCAGCAATATGGGCAACCCGCCGCTGGAAGCCGAACCCCAGGCCTGGATGGGCCGTCCCTATGCCCTCAACATCACCCTGCCGCCCCTGGCCGGGATCGTCCTGATCCGCGAGCAGCCCGAGGCGGCGCTACCCGAAACACCCGGTGCCAAGGACGCGCCAGAAGTCGCTCCATGAAAAAAATCCTGTTCGTCACCAGCGAAGCCTATCCCCTCATCAAAACCGGCGGCTTGGCCGATGTCTCCGGCAGCCTGCCCATCGCGCTACGGGCCTTGGGCCACGATGTCCGCATCCTGATGCCGGGCTACGAACCGGCCATCGCGGCCGGCGAATTCCAAACGGTCAAGGTGCTGCACAAAGACAAAGGCATCGCCATCCTGGAAGGGCTGCTACCCGGCTCCGAGGTGCCGGTATGGCTGCTGACCCATGACGATTATTTCGCCCGGCCCGGCAACCCCTATCTGGCCACCGACGGCCAGCCCTGGGAAGACAACCCCGAGCGCTTCGCCCTGCTCTGCCATGTGGCGGCGGAAATCGCCATGGACCGGCTGGGCCTCGGCTGGCGGCCCCAGGTCGCCCACGGCAACGATTGGCAAAGCGGCCTGGTGCCGGTCCTGCTGGGCGACGAACCGGGCCGGCCCGCGACCGTGTTCACCATCCACAACCTGGCCTACCAAGGCGTGTTCCCCTACGCGACCTTCCAGAAGCTGCGCCTGCCGCAACGCTTCTGGTCGGCCCACGCCCTGGAATTCTACGGCCAGATGTCGTTCATCAAGGGGGGTCTCGCCTTCGCCGACCGCATCAGCACCGTCAGCCCCACCTATGCCCAGGAAATCCAGGGCGGCGAATTCGGCTGCGGCCTGGAAGGCCTGCTGAGCCACCGCCGCGAACGCCTCAGCGGCATCATCAACGGCATCGACGCCGAAGCCTGGAACCCGGCCACCGATCCCTTCCTGCCGACCCATTTCGATGTGGCGGGCCTGTCCAAGCGGGCCGAAAACAAAGCCGCCCTGCAACAAAGCTTCGGCCTGCCGCCCGACCCCGATATCGCCGTGCTGGCCTGGGTCGGGCGCCTGGTGCAGCAAAAGGGCATCGACCTCGTCATCGACCTCTTGCCCAAGCTGGCCGGCCTGCCCTTGCAGCTGGTGGTGGTCGGCAGCGGCGAAGACCGCTACCAACGCCTGCTGCAGCGCTGGGCCAAGCTCTACCCGGACAAGATTTCGGTCAAGCTGGGCTACGACGAATCCAGCGCCCACCTGCTGGAAGCGGGCACCGACCTGTTCCTGATGCCCTCGCGGTTCGAACCTTGCGGGTTGAACCAGATGTACAGCCAGCGCTATGGCGCGGTGCCGGTGGTGCGCCGGGTTGGCGGGCTGGCCGATACCGTGGTGGACGCCGATCCCGCCCACCTCGCGGCGGGCACGGCCACCGGCATCGTGTTCGACGAGCCGACCCCGGCGGCGCTGCTGCTCGCCATCCAGCGCGGCTTGGCCCTGTTCCAGGACAAGGCCGCTTGGCGGCGGGTGCAAGCGGCCGGGATGAACAAGGAATTTTCCTGGGAAGCCAGCGCCCAGCGCTATCTGGAGCTTTACGAATTGGCGTTGCAAGACCGCACCCAGGCCGGCAGCCTGCTCGGAACCGCCTGAACCCCATGCGCCGCCCGGAACCCCTCGTTTGTTTGCTGCTCTGCCTGGCGGGCCAGCCCGCCGCCTGGGGCTATGGCGACGAGGTCGTCACCACCATCGAGGTCTACCACCGCCCCGCCGAGGAATTGGCCGAACTGATCCGGCCCTTGCTCGGCCCGTTCGAGACCGTGGTCCCGGCCCGCAACCAACTCATCCTCAAGGCCAGCCCGGAGCGGGTCGGGGAAATCCGCTCCCTGCTCGACCAGATCGACCGCAGCCCCCACCGCCTCCTGATCACCGTGATCCAGGGCAGCAACCTATCGAAGGACGCGCTCGATACCGGCCTGGGACTCCAAGGCCGGGCCGGGCCGGGCGGAGCGGGCATCGGCCTCGGCGGCCACAGCTACCGGCTCGAAAACCGCGACGCGGCGGGAGCCACCCAGCAGGTCCAAACCCTGGACGGCGCCGCCGCCAGCATCCAGGCCGGCTCGCAAATACCGGTGCCGACCCAGTCGATGTATGGCTATGGCGGCATCGACTACCGCCCGGTCACCACCGGCTTTTCCGTCACCCCCAAGCTCATGGGCGGGCAGGTCTTGATCGACATCTCCCCCTGGTCCGACCGGCCCAGCCGCGATCAGGGCGGCGTCATCGCCACCCAGGGCTTGCATACCCAGGTCAAGGCCGCGCTGGGCGAGTGGATCGAACTGGGCGGCCAGACCGAAACCACCACCCGCGAAAGCCACGGCTACACCGGCCACACCTATTCCACCCGCAGCCAGGACAACCGCACCTTCCTCAAGGTCGAGGATTTGGACGCACCCTCCCCTTGATCCGCGATTCGTCCCAAACGGACTGGGCGGACGGGCCAACGAAACACTCCACCGCTGTGGACGGAGCATCGATTGCCACCCTCCTCGCATCGCCGGTAGGCACAAACTATGCTTCCGCCTTGCCGGGCCTTCCGGCTTGCTCGCAAGCCTATCCAGACCAAACCCGATGCCAATAGGCAAATGGGAGCGGGTTCCGGGACGGATTCGATGCCGGTATTAAAATCACCATTGATGGTCAACTGATAATTGAGCGCCAAGGATGAAGCCACGGGCTGTCCCGAACTGAAAACGGAGGATTCCAATTGCAACCCATCGATCATATCAAACCCGCCATCATCACCGCCGGTGCCCACAGCTAACCAGTAATTGCCCGCCGCTAAAAAAACAGATAGGAATGAATCCAATTCGCTTAACGAACCATCGTTATTCCCATCGATGGTGAAATCAGTATCATCGTTTTCAGCTACCCAATCGCCCAAATCAAGATGGCCATCATCTTTGAAAACCCAGACCATTGAATCATCAAGCCCATCGGGCAAATCGGAAGCCAGCACATCGAAAGTTAAAGTACCCCCATGGGTATTGAATTTTAAAAAATCCACCGATCTGGATACAAAAGCGCCATCGGCGTCCTGATTCTCTAAAATACTGCTGTTGAGGATAAGCGCTTGGCCGGCAGTGGGTAAAGCCATCATGGCCGACACGGCAAGACTGGCCAGGAGATTACGTAGGGAGGTTTTCATTGGAAATACCCTGGAATAAATGGGATGGGCGGGACGGATGCCGCAGCGATCAGGCCAAGATCAGGCTGGCCGCGCTGAAGTTATGGACCCCGGTCAGGAGAATGGAAAATTCGGGCACATCGTCCGGGTCGGTGCTGCCGTATAAGGTATGGCTGGCCGCGTTGAAGACCAATTGGCCCGTGGCGTCGATGGCGTCGAACGCTTTCAAAATAGTACCATCGAAGGTTTTCCGACCCACCGCGATACCATTGGCATCGATCTGCGATAAGTCGATTTTGTCGCCTTGTCCTACTCTAAAATCGGCAATGGTGTCGCGGGTCGATTGGGTAATTCCGCTATCTTCGATTCTGGTATAAACAAAACGATCCGCGCCCGCTTTTCCCAACAAATAATCCCCGCCTAAACCACCCGTCAACACATTGGTGGTCTTGTTGCCAGCCAGATAGTCGTTGAAATCGCCGCCGCCGATGTTTTCGATGGAGGCCAGTTTGTCATAGCCCGAGCCATAGGTTTTCTGCGGACCGGCCAGACCCAGCAAAATCTTCACTGCGGATTTCGCCGTACCGTAGTCCGCCGTATCGATACCCGAACCGCCCGATAAGGTATCGTTACCCGCGCCACCCTCTAGGATATCGTCGCCGTCGTTACCCAGCAGTGTATCGTTGCCGGCCAGCCCCTTGATGTGATCGACTGTATTGGTTCCTGTTAGCCGGTCGTCGCTAGCCGTACCCGTAAGGTCGAAGCCTTGGGCCAGGAGTTCGTTCAAGGTGAGTTGGGTGCCGTCGGCGAAACCGATCAGGCCAAGATCGGCGCTGCCGAAAACGTCGTTAGGGTCGAAGTCCTCGAAATGGACCTCGTCGCCATTGCCAAGATAGAGCGCCAGCGAACCCAGTTTCAAAATGATATCTTTCGGGCCGATCCCTGGACCGAACATCAATTGGGTATCCTTGTCGGGATCGATCACGGTATCGTGGCCGTCGCCCCGGTTGAAGTAGACGGTGTCCTTGCCGCTGCCGCCGTAGACCGTGTCGTCGCCCGGCCCGCCGGTCAGGCTGTCGTCCCCGCCGCCGCCGAACAGGCGGTCGTTGCCCGCCCCGCCCAGCAGGGTGTCGTCGCCCTGGTCGGACGTGGATATCTGACCGTCCACATCGTCGCCATAAAGGATGTCGTCGCCGTCGCCGCCATTCAAATAGTCGTCGCCGGTCTGTCCGGCCATCCAGTCGTTGCCAAGGCCGCCGTCCAACACGTCGCTACCGCCGTTCGGGGCCAGCCGGGTTTCGGAGATAAACCCGGCGGGTGTCGTCAGAGTGAAATCGTCTCCAACAACGCTCCATGTCCATTTGAAGGCATTGCCGGAAGCCACCATGATGGGATAGAGGGCATAGCTGCCGGCAGGCACACTCACCATGCTGGACGTAGCCGTATTCCAACGGAAGGCTTGAGTGGTCGCCCCCGCATAGGACAGGGCTATCGCTCTCGAAGCAGGCGAGTATTGAGCGTCCCCCAACAGCAGATCGTCGCCAGCCCCACCCCGGACCAAGTCTTCCCCGGCCCCACCGAATTCGACATCGCTGCTGCGGCTGCCGTAGAGCGAGTCGTCGCCGTTCTCCCCGCCGAGCCAGTCGCCGCGCTCGCCACTGTCGGCCCCGGCAACTTCCCAAGCACCGTCGTCGGCGTCGCCCCACAGTTGATCGCTGCCGTAGCCGCCCAGCAGCACGTCGGATTGGGCACCCCCGTAGGCCAAATCGTTGTCGGAAGTCGTGGTACTGAAACCGTTGGCCCCAGTGCGTATGAAATCTTTGCTGTCACCGCCCTGGACTTTGTCGTTGCCACCGTAGGCGCTGATGACGAAATTGCTTGTGCCGCCGCCGGTGTTGATGATGTCGTCGTAACTGCTGCCGTAGAAAGAGTCACTTTTGGTACCCCCGCCGAGTTCCAAACCCTGGGTCGCGAGGGAGCCGTCCATGCTCAGGTAAGCCACGCTGTTGGGGAAGTTCTTGGTCACGCGGTCTACGGGATCCGCCGCTCCCAAGCTCAGGCCGAATTCGCCATCTTTCCAGTTGTCGATATTGGCCACGGCTTTGTATTCACCGGTGTTGGGGTCGCGCTCCGACAAGCGCCAGTCGCCATCCAGCAAGGGACGTAGTTCGTAAGTCTTGTCGGCGCTGTAGTAGATTTTCCCGCCGTCGATGGCCGGGTTGAACGTACCGGAAATCGACGCGCCGTCGATTTGGATTCGGTTGGTGCCGCTATGATCAAGGAGGGTATCGATGCCGCCAGTCGATTGCAGGAGGTAAGTGTCGTTGCCACGGTCCCCTTGCAAATAATCGTTGTCGCCATAGCCGGTCAGCGTGTCGTCGCCCTTGCCGCCGTAGAGGTGATCCTTGCCCAAGCCGCCTTCGACCGCATTGGCTTTGTCATCGCCGAAGATGTATTTGTCGGTGCCGATGGGAACCCCGATTTTCTTGTTGCTGGCGATGTCTTCGTAATAGCTCCAGCTCAAGAAAATATTGGGGATGAAGGTTTGGGAGGCCTCGGCCACCAGCACCACGAAACGGGCGCGGTCGTCTATCCATTGCTCGGTGAGTGTGCCTTGGCCCGTCGCCGGATCGTACAGGTCCAAGGAGCCGTCGGTATTGTGTTGGTCGTAGTCAATATCCGGGACTATGAATGGGTTCAATTGCTGCAAGGCATAGCGCCAAGCAATGTCGTTCTTGGCGTGTTCGACGATTTCGGTGTGGCTGAAGGCGGGGATGAAGGTTAGCGTGTTGCCGTCGATGTCAGGCGGCAGGTCGGTCGAGCCGTCTTTGCCGAACAGCAAATCTTTGAGCTTGTCGATAATATCCGCTCGGTCGTTGTCATCCTTATCCTTGAGCAGTTCATACAAGCCGGTGGCACCGTCGCCGCCGAAGAATCCGCCCACAAAGGAGCCACCCACGACAATGACAGCGGCAATCGGTGCCGAAAGCGTCACGCCAAGAGCCGCCAGCGCTGCCACCGCGATACCGCCCACCGCAGTTCCCAAAGCTTCGCCCACGGCGGAACCCGTTTCATCGACCGCCCATTGGGCCATGATTTCCTTGGCCTGCTCGGTATCGCCGCTCTCCGCAGCGGACGCGGCTTCGCTGGCGGCCAGGGAAAAGCCCAGTAACCCGCCGAGGAGTCCTAGTTTGTTCAGTACCTTGCTGCCCGTGCTGATATCGACAGAAGCATCGGCGAACATGGTTTTGGCCATACCGCTCAATTCGGCTTGCCGCGCCGGGTCCAAATCCTTGAGGTAGGCGTCGAATAAATTATGCGCGCCCGGATTTTCAATCAGATATTTCTGTAGGTCAGTAATCTTATATAGGAAGTCATCTGATCCGCTGAGCGAAACGCCGTCGAATTTTAGTCCGCTGTAGGCTATATCCATAAGCGAAGCTGTCTTTACGCGAGCAAATATCTCGTCAACACTTTTGCCTACGAATTCGCTTTTGGGAATGCCTTCGATGGAAGTGACGTTTTCGTTGGCTAACAGGGCGGGGATTTCAGTTTGGGCAAAGACACGATCTGATCTTGCATCTGCTACCAATGTCTTTACTTCACCTACCGTTTCTGAAACAAAATTGGCGGAAATGGTATCCCATGCACCTGTAGTAATTCGAGTCCCGCTCGCATCCGAAATGCCGAACAGAAATTGGTTGGCGCTACTTCCGACCGCATAAGGATCGTCTCCAAAAATCCTTTTCAACGTATCAACCAATTTTAGATTTTGGTTTGCTGGATCATAAATATCCAAAAATTTAGATGCTTGGGTATTATCAAGCACGCGAATGTCTTCGCCACTACTAAGCATGCTTTTAATAATGGTGCCAGAATAAGTGCCATTAATATTGCCACTGTAAAGTACAGTAACTTTACCTGTAGCTGAAACATCTAGCTGAGAAACCAAGGCTTTTAGTTCAGCCTCGGTATTTATGCTATCCAACAGTACGTTGGCTTGCGTCATGCTATAAGCCATATTTTAACCTATTTTTATTTAAAAGCTAAACCTGACAATAGCATTTTTAACAAATGAATTAACGCCATTATCACCAAAAACATTTAACGCTTCTTTTAGAACCAGTATCACGTCTTCATATAATTTGCCGTGCAAATCAGAAGGATCAATACTAATTAATCTCCATACTATAATATAAGGCGATTCGTTATATTTTTTTGACCCGCCTTCTCCATGCTCTAAACGACAAATAAAGAGTTTGCCATCCCAATTTAAGTGGAACTCTATCCAAGATTCGTTAACATAAGCTTGATTTGCTCCACCAGTTCTTTGAAAATAAATGTCACGCTCTCGATCTATAGTCCACATGGCATTAAACTCTGAAGGAAGCGACTTGTATTCTGGATGACGATCAAGCCACTTTCTATCTAATGCATATTTTTTAATATCTTCTTTTGAGACATATTCATTTAAAAATGCCATGACTTTTTCTCCAAAAAATTAATGCTTACTCAAAATTTAGCCCTTGTATTCCGCCACATGGCTGGGATTCCACATTTGGCGGAATGCGCGGGTACGCTATTGCGCCGGATGCGGGGGTTCCATCCATGCGGCGAAATACACTGGGGTACTGGCTATTCCGCCCTACGCGGACTGAACCAGCCGGGTAGGGTGGGCATGGAATACATGCCCACCCTACCTGACTTGGAATCATCTTACCGCCTTCGCCCGGAAGATGAAAACCAATATCTATGCCTTGAAAAATAACTTGCTTTCCGAGTATATGAAGGGAGAATTGAAAAACCCGTCTATCATCATAGCGAGGTGTTGAAATAGGACCAGAAGCCACGAGGTTTTAGAGCTAGCTTAAACCATGTGCGTAAGTCCTAGTATTTTCTCTTTATAATTTGAGTGTAAAGGTATATCTGGAGTAGTAATCTTGAGATGAAAACACTCCAGCACCACGGTGTTCTGTAAATGCCGCCTCCAAATCCTTAATGATTTGAGGACGCTGCACTTCTAGCTCAGGTGGAATATTAATACTCAGAAGTTTCTTACGTTGCCAGCAGGGTTGACCGCGCTCCCCTTCTATGCCTAAATCTTTAACCTCGGCCATCATCAGGTGACCTTTCCAATAAAAATCCCAAGCAGATACTCCAGTTAAGCCCAAACCTGGCTTCGTGTGTTCGGATTCTGTATAAAATTTTCGCAGCCAAATATTAGCTTTCCGATCTATCGTCCAATCTCTCCTTGTTCCCCCGCCTTTCATTGGGCGTTTATTGAGCTCGGCAAAGTTATATTTTTCCAAATCTTCTTTTGGAATGTATTCGTTAACAAAAGCCATGGTTTTGTCCTCCTAATGAGTTTAAGTTGTACTTGCACGACTACTCTCTTGCCGACCAAAGAACTCCTAGCCTCAAGATCAAAAATTACCATTAAATTCAATGTCTTGATAAAAAATAGATTGGATGTTCTTTCGCTTTGAAGGGAGTAAAAGCATTATGACCGCAGCCTGCGTAACCTCGATTAACGCAGCAGAATCGGGGGCACGAAATCCGTGCGATTACGCTGCCGCTAATCGCGCCTATATCTCTTAAACGCCTCCATCCCCAAGCGTCCCGGCGCGGCCACATGCATGTCACATTTAATTGAAATATCTCTAATTTTGATCGATTCGACCCTTACTTTGGTCAAATTAGCTACACATAGCCCAATATAGCTGAATTAAACCACATCTTGTTTACTTTTAAACCATCTGTTTTCATAAAAACGTGTAGGGATTTTCTGATTTTTTTGTAGGATTTTCCTTACAAAGACCGATATGCGCCCAATGAAACGCATATGCGTCACGCGGTGAAATCGCATGGGCTTGATGGGAGCGGCGAGGCGGGCACCTGTATGGGAAGCATGAAATCCGTGCGATTACGCTGCGCTGATCGCGCCTATGGCCCTGTCAAAGGACACGCTGAACGCGGGCGCCACTATCCAGGGCCGGGCCGCGCTGGGCGGGCGGCCTGACCAAGGACGCGACGGACCTCAGCGACGACGACGAACGGGCTTTATGGGACGAAAGCCTCAAGTTCAGCATCACGCTGGGTTCGCGGGGGCGTTGGGAAACACGGGTAGTTGGGGGAATTGCTGGGCCTCATCGCCGGGGCGGTGCTGACCCCGGACCTGGACCGGATCGACGAACTACGGTTTTCGCCGATGCTCTGGGCTTTCCTGGCGGGTTATGGCGTGGAATTCACGTTTCGGTATTCGACATGGTGATCGAACGCGGGCGGCTGACGATGGAATCCGCGAGGCAGCAGACGCCGCGGGACAACGAACCCCGCGCCAGCAAAACGGCGCGGGTGGCGGCGGAAAAACCGGCATCCTGAACCGGCCCCCGCCGCCGGAGCCCTCAGGAATGCTTGTCCGGGTCGCCGATGTACTTCTTATACGCCTCGATCCAATTAGTCCTGATCTCCTCCTGCGCGGCCTTCAGCCCCACCTCGCCCTTGCAAACCTTGTCGTGCAGGGTTTGCTCGAGGAAATCCTTGCGCCGGGCCGACCATTTGGTCACCAGGACCTGAGGCCAGATGTTCTTGGGGTCGGTGGGATTGCCGCCCAGGGACAGGGGGATCAGGTGGTCCATCTGGTAGTGCTTGGCGTTCTCGTCGGTGTAGCCATATTGCTTGATCTCCTCCCTGGCGATGCTGTCGAGGAACGAGGCCGGCGGCATATGGCCCTCGGTCCAGGTGAAATGGGTCACCTTGCAGATCGATTCCTTGAGGTTGGCCTCGGTGACCTCCGGGTCGGTGGAACCGGGGGTGATATTAAGGTCGGGCAAATCCCCGGCCCTGGCGGTCGAGGCGAACAAGGCCAATGCGAGTATCGGTGCTATTTTCATCGGTGTCTCCCGTGGCTAAGGGGCGCGGATGCCCACATCTATCGACGGGTATTGTCGCATCCACCGGGAAAATTGTAAGCAGCCCGCCCCAGCGGCGGCGCGGACCGGAAAACTTTCCGCGCCCATGAAAAAGGCACCCGAGGGTGCCTTTTTCCAGGAAGGGTTGGAACGGCCCGGATCACAAGTGATAGGCTGTTTCGCCATGCTCGACAATATCGAGGCCCTGGCGCTCCACTTCCTCGGTGACACGCAGGCCGATGGTCAGGTCCACGATCTTGTAGGACACGAAGGACACGATGCCCGACCACACGATGGCGGTGCCGACGCCCCAGGCCTGGCTGGTCACCTGGGCCACCATGTCGAACTGGCCGACGGCGTTGGCGACATAATCGTAGACGCCGGTGCCGCCCAGGTCGGGCGAGGCGAACACGCCGGTGCCCAGGGCACCCAGGATGCCGCCCACGCCATGGACGCCGAATACGTCCAGCGAATCGTCGTAGCCCAGCATGTGCTTCATCTTGGTCACCGACCAGAAGCACACCGCGCCCGCCAGAAGGCCCAGCACGATGGCCCCCATCGGACCCACGAAACCGCAGGCCGGGGTGATCGCCACCAGCCCCGCGACCGCGCCGGAAGCGCCGCCCAGCATGCTGGGCTGGCCGCGCACGCCCCATTCGGCGAAGGTCCAAGCCAGGGTGGCGGCGGCGGTGGCGAGCAAGGTGTTGACGAACACCAAGGCGGCGACGCCGTTGGCCTCCAGGTTGGAGCCGACGTTGAAGCCGAACCAGCCCACCCACAGCAGCGAAGCGCCGATCATGGTCATGGTCACGCTATGCGGGGCGATGAATTCCTTGCCATAGCCGATGCGCTTGCCGATCATCAAACAGCCGACCAGGCCGGCGATACCGGCGTTGATGTGCACCACGGTGCCGCCCGCGAAGTCCAAAGCGCCCTTCTGGAACAGGAAGCCCGCCGTCGCCGCCGCCGCGTCGCCCGCCGCCTTGTCGGTGTAGGCGTCCGGGCCGGCCCAGTACCACACCATGTGGGCGATGGGCAGGTAGGAGAAGGTGAACCACAGCACCATGAACATCAAGACGGCGGAGAATTTGACCCGCTCGGCGAAGGCACCGACGATGAGGGCCGGGGTGATGGCGGCGAAGGTCAATTGGAAGGCGACATAGATCAATTCGGGGACGTACACGCCCTTGCTGAAGGTCGCCGCGGCGGACTCGGGCGTCACGCCCTTCAGGAACAGCTTGCCGAAGCCGCCGAAGAAGGCATTGCCCTCGGTGAAGGCGACGCTATAGCCGTAGATGGCCCACAACACACCGATCAGGGAGAAAATCACGAACACCTGCATCAGGACCGATAGCATGTTCTTGGCCCGCACCATGCCGCCGTAGAACAAGGCCAGCCCCGGCACGATCATCAGGATGACCAGGACGGTGGCGACGATCATCCACGCGGTATCGCCCTTGTTCGGGGCCGGGGGCGCGGCGACGGCGGCGACTTCCTCCGCGGAAACCATGCCCACATAACCTAGGAGCGCGAGCAAGGCCAAGCGACTGAATATTTTTATCATTGGAATCCCCTTGTTTGAATTTCCGCGTGCGTTGTCAGAGCGCGTCGGCACCGGTCTCGCCGGTGCGGATACGGACCACCTGCTCCAGATCGAACACGAAAATCTTGCCATCGCCGATCTTGCCGGTGTTGGCGGTCCTGGAGATGGCTTCCAGCACAACCTCGAGTTGTTCGTCGGTCACGGCCACTTCCAGCTTGACCTTGGGCAGGAAATCGACGACATATTCAGCGCCCCGGTAAAGTTCGGTGTGGCCCTTCTGGCGGCCGAAGCCCTTCACCTCGGTCACGGTGATGCCCGAAATCCCCACTTCGGACAAGGCTTCGCGGACATCGTCCAGCTTGAATGGTTTCAATATCGCGGTCACGAATTTCATGGAAAAAACTCTCCTGATGCTAGTAATACTCTGGGCCGGGTTGCGATCATGCGCCGGTTCGGTGAAGACGCCCGGACACCGAATAAGCATCAGCCATGCCAAGCTGTGGCTAGCGCCCATGGGAGCGGTAAGGGAATATTCCGGCCGATTCCGCGCCAGGGGAAAACGCACCACGCTAAGGCGCACGGGATTCCCCGCACAACTCTGGTGCGCGGCCCCGGCCCATGACGCCGCGCCGTGCGGGCAGGACATGGCCCCCATCCCCGCCTAGCCCACGTCCGTCCGGGACAGCAAGCACCGGCGAAGCGGCGATGGTTAATACACGAAACCCGACATCACCCCAACACCCTTATGTTTCCACGCAAACCATTTCGTAAATCCGGCGGCGAATATCGCAACCAATAACATCCACGGCGTAGCCTGTCGCCGTTCCCCCATACGGTCCCTTCGCCCACCCCGAAGGCCGACTTTGGTCGGGGCGTTATCCAGCCTTATTTTCCAAACCGCCCGATATGATTGAATCGCTGTTATCGTTGTTTGCGAGCCCACCCTTTCCCGCGCGGTTGGATATGCCCATTCTGCCCCAACTGTTTTGGCCGAACCTGGTCGCGGACGGCCTGCTGGCGCTGGCGTTCTATGCCATCCCCTTCGCGCTCTGGGCCTTCCTCCGCCATCGCAACGACCTCCCCCGCCGCGGACCGCCGCTCCTGCTCGGCGGTTTCGCCCTGCTCTGCGGCAGCTACCACCTGCTGCACCTATGGACCCCCAGCCTGGTCGATGGCATACCGGCCCTGGCCGTGAAGGTGGCGGCCGCCCTGGCCGCCCTGGCCGCCGCCCTCCGGCTCCGGCCCGTCCTGGCCGGACTCATGGACCTGCCCGATTCCAAGCAACTGCTGGCCGCCAACCAAGCCCTGGAAACCGCCTTGCAAGCGCACCAGGAAACCGCCGGCGAGATGCGCAAGCTGTCCCTGGCGGTCGAGCATAGCCCGAGCATGGTGCTGATCACCGACCGGGACGGCCTGATCGAATACTGCAACCCGGCCTTCAGCAAGCTCTCGGGCTTCGGCCGCCAGGAAATGATGGGGCGCCGGGCTTCGATCTGGTACCCCGACCGGGTCGATCCGGCGGCGCGGCGGGCCTTGTGGGACAAACTCAAGCGCGGCGAGACCTGGGAGGGCGAGGTCCGCGAGCAAAACAAAAACGGCGTTCCCTATTGGTGCCTGGAATACGTGGCCCCGATCCGGGACGAGCAGGGCAGGCTCATCCACTATGTCGTGATGTCCCACGATATCAGCGAGCTGAAGCAATCCGAGGAAACCATCCGCCGCCTCGCCTATTTCGACCCCGTGACCGAATTGCCGAACCGCGCCCTGTTCATGGAGCGGCTGCGGGAAATGCTGGGGGAAAGCCGGGGCTTCGCGGTGTTCCACCTGGACCTGGACCGCTTCAAGAACATCAACGACGACCAGGGCCACGCCTTCGGCGACCGGGTGTTGGCCGCCGTGGCCGGACGCCTGCGCCAATCGCTGCGGGAACAGGATATCCTGGCCCGGCTGGGCGACGACGAATTCGCCCTCATCCTGCCGGAGCTGTCCCATCCGGCCCTGGCCGGGGCCGCCGCCACCGCCATCGGCGCGGTCATGAAGGAAGCCCTGGTGGTCGACGGCCACGCCTTGTTCGTGACCGCCAGCATCGGCATCAGCCTCTATCCCGCCGACCACGCCGACCCCGAGCAATTGCTGAAGATGGCCGACGCCGCCCTGTACCGGGCCAAGGAGCTCGGGCGCAACCAATACCAGTTCTACAAGGAACTGCCGCGCCGCAAGGATGGGGAAAAGAACCTGGCGCTGGAGACGGGCCTGCGCTACGCCCTGGAACGCGGCGAACTGGAGGTCTATTACCAACCCAAGGTGGAAGTGGACAGTGGCCGTTGCTACGCGGCGGAAGCCCTGCTGCGCTGGCGCAGGCCCGGCCACGGCCTGGTCTCGCCGGGACAGTTCATCCCCCTGGCGGAGGAATCCGGGCTGATCGTGGAAATGGGCGAATGGCTGCTGCGGGCGGTATGCCTACAGATCGCGCAATGGCGCGACGCCGGGCTGGACATGGCGGTGGCGGTAAACCTCTCGCCCCATCAATTCCGCCAGAAGAACCTCCTGGAACGCATCGACGCCATTTTGGAAGAAACCGGGACCGACCGTTCCCGGCTGGAATTCGAGATCACCGAATCGACCATGATGCACGACCCGCAACAAGCAGTGGACACCGTGCGCCGCCTGAAAAGCCGGGGCTTGGCGCTGTCCATCGACGATTTCGGCACCGGCTATTCCTCGCTCAGCTACCTGAAATTGTTCCCGGTGGACTATCTCAAGATCGACCGCTCCTTCGTGCAGGATATCGACGCCCAGCAGGCCGATCCCCGCATCGTGCGGGCCATCATCGCCCTGGCCCACAGCCTGGATATCCGGGTGGTGGCCGAGGGCGTGGAAACCACCGGCCAGTTCGAATTCCTCAAGCACCACCAGTGCGACCTGATCCAGGGCTATTTTTTCGGCCCGCCGATGCCCGCCGACGAACTCATGGAACGGGCGCGGCCGGGACGGCCCAGCCTGCTCGCCCAGCGCGACCGCCCCTAGCGGGCGTGGGCGGTTCCCGGCCCGCCCCGAACCGCCGGGGCAAGCGGCCCAAGGGTTCAGGTCGCCAACTTCACCAAACGCAGCACCGCCGACTTGTCGATCCGGCCATCGCCGCGGCGGTAGAGTTCGTAAACCGCCATCGCCAACTCCGCCTTCTTGGCCGGGGACATCTTGCGGCCCGATTTCAGCAGGGCTTCCTCGATGGTCTCGAGGCTGAGCTGCAATATCTCGGGCGCCAGGGCCAAGGCCTCGCCCAGGGCGGCCGCCCCCGCCGGGGACTCCCTCAGCATCGTCCCCTCGCCACTGACCAACCACAACACATTGACCCCGGCCGCCTCGGCGATGGCGATCAACACCCGCCGGGTCGGGTCGCCGCCGGTAAAGTAGCGGCGTATCCCGGATTGCGACAGCCCGGACTTGCGGGCCAGCGCATTGACACTACCCACCAAGTCGGCGCAAGCCCTCATCCGCTCGATGAATTCGGCATCCACCGCCAGTTCCGGCCCTGGGGCGTCGGTGGGCTCCTGTTCCGCGCCATAGTGTTTAGGCGCTTCCCTGATGCTATTTTGTTGGGATTCGAGTTCAGCCATATGACTTAATAACGTTGTTTGCAAGAAAATCCGGGGCATTTGATTCGATATAGAGTTGCCATGGCCACGCTAAAGCGATATATTTACGGGGTGTACACATCAACACGCGCAACGAATCGGCCAGCGACAGCTGTAAATCAAAAGCGATTACTCCGGTATCCAATTCCCCCGCGCCAGGCGCGTCCCCCTATCGACCCATAGGGAAAGCCGGCGATCCGAACGCAGGAAACCGTAAGGCTATCACGGACTCGCCCCTGCGGGATGGCTATTTCGAGTGACCGGATCACTTCGGTTAAACAAGCCGCCCAGGCATGACCGCCCCCATCGCGCCCCCGCCGGGGGTGGATGCCCGGCATAAGATCGGGAGCCGTTCCATCCTCCCAGTTGAACGCGCAAACTAACCTTCCCAAGCCCGCATCCCGCTCCGGTTGATCCGGCGACCCCAGGCTGGTTATCCTGCCCCGGCGGCGCGACCGCGCCGCGTCCCCTTCGCCCAGGATATTCCCCGATGCGCCCCGGCCACGCCTTTTCCGCCTACCTCGTCTTCGTCGTCTACGGCAGCCTGGTACCCTTCGAGTACCGCGGCGTCACGCTGCAACAAGCCTTCCAGCAATTCGCCGCCATCCCCTGGCTGGACCTGGGCATCGTGTCGCGGGCCGACTGGATCGCCAACCTCGTGTTATACCTTCCCCTGGCCTTCCTGGGCTGCCATTGGGCGGTGGGCCTGCGTCCGCTGGCGCAATCGCGCCCTCTGGCCCTGCCGTTGGTGCTGGCCTTCTGCGCCGGGGTGGCGGTGGCGGTGGAATTCATCCAGATTTTCTTCGCCCCGCGCACGGTCTCGCTCAACGATCTCCTGGCCGAAATCCTGGGCAGCCTGGCCGGGGTCGGCCTGTTCGCCGCGGGGCGGCGGCGCGTCGCCCACCTGCTGGACCAATTCGCGCAGGGCGGGAAGAAATCCGCGCTGGCGCTGGGCACGGCCTACGCGCTGGCCTATATCGCCCTGGCCTTGTTCCCCTACGACTTCGTGCTGTCGCGCGAGGAACTGGCCTGGAAACTGGCGGCGGGCCAACAAGGCTGGCTGCTGGTGGACGGATGCGGGGGGTTGATCTGTCTGGCGCGGCAGGCGGGCGAAATCCTCGCCATCCTGCCCTTGGGGCTGCTCATCGCCCGGGCCTTGCCGGATATCGGCTACCGCCGCCTGTTCCTGCTCGGCTGCGGGCTGGGGTTGGGACTGGAACTGACCCAATTGCTGCTGGCCTCGGGCTATTCGCAGGGGCTTTCGGTCCCGGAACGGGGCTTGGGGCTGGTGGCGGGCGCGGCGCTGGACCGGAGCCTCCGCGCCCTGGGGCCGGAATGGATGGCCCGGACGCTGCGCCGGATCATCCCCTTCGCCGCCCTGCCCTACCTATTGTTATTGGCGAAGATCAGCGGCTGGCTGTCGCCGCCCTGGCTGCCCGCCGCCGCAGCCCTGGACCGGCTTGGCCAGGTGCGGTTCCTGCCCTTCTATTACCACTACTACTCCACCGAGATGGTGGCCATGAGCAGCCTATTGTCGGTGGCGGGGATGTACGCCCCGGTCGGCGTGGCGGTCTGGGCGTGGCGGGGCTGGCGCGGCGGGGCCGGTCCTGGGCTGGCCGGGTTGGCCGCCCTGGCGTTGGATTTGCCGATGGAAGCGGGCAAGCTCTGGGTGCCGCCGCGCCACCCGGACCCGACCAACCTCTTGATCGCCGCCGTCGGCGCAGCCCTGGCCTACGTCCTGCTGGATTGGACCGCGAACAACCTCGCCGGAAAGCCGGACCGCGACCCTGCCCCGGACACGGCGGCACCCGCCCCGGCCCCTTGGCCCCAACCCCATCCCTTGGGATTGGCCGTGGCCCTGGCGGCGGGCGCGGCCATCGCCACCGGGTTGGCCTGGTATCCCACCGGAACGCCTTGGCTGGCGCTGGCCTTGTCGGCCTATGGGATATTGCTGTGGCGGCGGCCTTCGCTGTTGTTCCTGCTATTGCCCGCCCTGCTGCCGGTCCTGGACCTGCGGCCCTATACGGGCGACCTGCTGCTGAACGAATTCGACCTCGCGGTGCTGGTCGCCCTGGCGATAGGCTATTGGCGGGCCGCGGCCAACCGGCCCACGCCCTGGCCCAACCGCTGGCTGGGGTGGGCCATCGCCCTGTTATGGACCAGTTGGACGCTGTCCAGCCTGCGCGGACTGTGGCCGCCCGCCGCGCCGCTGGCCGGATTGCCGCCCAGTTCGCATTCGCCGCTCGAAGCCTGGCAGGTGGGCAAGGGGTTATTGTGGGCCTTGCTGCTGGTACCCTTGATGCGGCGCATCCCCCCGGCCTACGCGGAAACCATGCGCGACCGGCTGCTGGCCGGGCTGGTCGCGGGACTCGCGGTGGAAGTCCTGGCCGTGCTGTGGGAGCGCCAGGTTTTCGTGGGACTGGGCGATTTCGACAATGTGTTCCGCGTCACCGGCACCTTCGCCGATATGCGTACCGGCGGCGCCTATATCGAAGCCTTCCTGGCCCTCTGCTTCCCGGTATTGGCGGCGCGGACGCTCGCCGCCCGGCACCGGGGTTGGAAGCTGGGCGGCGGCGTCCTGGCGCTGGGGGCGGTCTATGCCATGTTGGTGACTTTTTCCAGGGGCGGCTACGCCGGGCTGGTCTTGGGGTTGGTGCCGGTGGCGTTGGGAATGCTGCGGCCCGGCGCGGGGGCTGCGCCCCATCGGCGTTGGGCGCTGGCCGGGCTGGTGCTGGTCGCCACCGCCGCCGTGCCGGTGCTGTCCGGCGGCTTCGCCCAGCAGCGGTTGGCGCGGTCTTCCCAGGACTTCGCCATCCGCCTCGCCCATTGGCGCAACGCCCTGGACCTGATGGACGGGGGGCCGACCGCCGCCCTGGCTGGCATGGGCTTCGGCCAATATCCCCTGCTCTACCTCCTGCGCGGGGACGGCCCGCATCCGCCGGGCACCTATAGCCTCCTGCGCGAGGACGGCAACACCTACCTGCGCCTGGGCGCGGGCGAATCGACCTTCCTGGAACAAGTCGTCGCGCTCCGGCCCAATACCCCCTACACGCTCTCGGCCCGGCTGCGGCGGGAACGGGGCGGGGCCACGCTGGAAGCGACCCTATGCGCCAAGGCGCTGCTCTATTCCTTCGCGTGCGCGGACGGCGTCCCGCCCATGGCCGCGGCGGGACCGGGCTGGCGCGGGGTCGATGTCGAGTGGGATTCCGGCGACCTGGGCCGGGGCTGGCGGACGGTGAAGCTCTCCCTGCACAATCCCGGCGGCGGCGAGCCCTTGGACCTGGACGATATCAGCCTCAAGGGGCCGGACGGGCGGGAATTATTGGAGAACGGCGGCTTCGGGCGCGGCGCGGCGGGCTGGCTGTTCGCGGCGGACCAGGATTTGGCCTGGCATATCCACCAGATGGCGGTGGAACTCTATGTGGCCCAGGGCGGATTGGGGCTGGCCGCGCTGGTGGCGCTGCTGGCGGGGACGGGCCGGGCGCTCGGGCCGGGCCTTTGGGCGGGACGGCTCCCGGCGGCGGGATTGGCCGGGGGGATCGTGGGTTTCCTGGCGGTGGGATTATTGGGGAGCACGATGGATGCCCCACGATTGTCGATGTTATTCTACCTCTGCTGTTTCGGTGCCGGATTGTGGGGTTCCGGCCAACGCGGCCCGTAGCGCCGTCCATTCTCCCAACCCCGAAATACTTGCTTTCGAAAACGAGGAATCAGGCTTATGAAACTGAACACGATCATGATGGCGGGGTTAATCCTGTGTGTCGGCTTGGGGCGGGAAGCCGGGGCGCAATGCTCCAGCGCGGGCGGTGAAACTTCACCGGGCAGCGGAGTATGCACCTTAGGCGAAGGCAATTGCTGGACCCGCTATACCTCCACCGGAAGCAGCCTGGTCAACGCGCTGAGCGGTCGCCTTGTCTGCGGCACCGGCACGGGCGCGAGCAGCACCGGTTCGAACACCAACGGAACGCCCGGTGCGATCACCGGCACCTGGCATGAGTTCCACACCGCCGGCGCTAGCGGCGGCAGCATCATAGAGCAGCACAGCAACACGAGCGCCGATCCGGCGGACCCCGACAATTCCCCGGTGGGTAGCTGGGCGTTTGTCAACATCCCCGGGCCCGGCAACCTGGGTGCGACCGTAAAATACACCTATGGCACGCTCCAGATGACCTATATCGTCTATGGCAATACCCCCAGTCAAGGCACATCCAGTTCGAGCACCAAACTCTCGTTCTGCACGGCCGCCAATGGCACCGAACTGGTCGCGGCCAATGTCTCCACCGGCAAGCCCACGGGCAATATTTCCAACTGCTCCCCATAGGCAGCCCATGCCCACCCTTCCGGGTGGGCCGCCCCGCCCTCAGCCCTTGCCCTTCTGCGCCTGGATCGCGGTGATCACCACCGTGTTGAAGATATCCTCCACCGTGCAGCCCCGGCTCAGGTCGTTCACCGGCTTGTTCAAGCCTTGCAGGATCGGGCCGATGGCGATGGCCCCGGTCTCCCGCTGCACCGCCTTGTAGGTGTTGTTGCCGGTGTTGAGGTCGGGGAACACGAACACCGTGGCCCGGCCCGCCACCTCCGAACCCGGCATTTTCTGCGCCGCCACCCCAGGGTCCACCGCCGCGTCGTATTGGATCGGACCCTCCAGCTTCAAATCGGGCCGCCGCTCGCGGGCGATGCGGGTGGCTTTGCGCACCTTCTCCACATCCTCGCCCTGGCCCGATTCGCCCGAGGAATAGGAGAGGAGCGCGATCCGCGGCTCGATGCCGAAGGTGCGGGCCGTCTCCGCCGAGCTGATGGCGATCTCCGCCAGTTGCTCGGGATCGGGCGCGGGGTTCACCGCGCAATCGCCGTACACCACCACGCCATCGTCCAGGCACATGAAGAACACCGAGGACACGATGGACACCTCCGGCTGGGTCTTGATGATCTGCAAGGCCGGACGGATGGTGTGCTGGGTGGTATGGGCCGCGCCCGAGACCATGCCGTCGGCATCGCCCAGGTACACCATCATCGTGCCGTAATAGGACACATCGAGCATATATTCGCGGGCGGTTTCCAGGGTCGCGCCCTTGTGCTTGCGGAGCCGGTGGAAGGCTTCGGCGTAGCGTTCGAGCTGGGGGCTGTCGGCGGGATTGACCACGCGCACCAAGGACAGGTCCAAGGGGATGCTCTGGGCGCGGACCATCTGCTCGATGTTCTTGGCGATGCCCAGCAGGGTGATCTCGACGATGCCGCGGGCCGACAAATCGGCGGCGGCGCGGAGGATGCGGGTATCGGTGCCTTCCGGCAGGACGATATGGCGGCGGTCGGCCTTGGCCTGCACCACCAGGTTGTAGGTGAACATCTTGGGCGTCATCCCCACGCCCCGGATGTTACTCAACAGATGTTCGAGCTTGGCGAGGTCCACATGGGCGTCGAAGTTGCCGATGGCGCGTTGGCTCTTCTCGGCGTCGCCCGCCACCATGGCGGTATGCACCTCGGCGGCGCGGGAGGCCGTGGTGAAGGTGTCGGACTTCACCAGGAGGACCGGCAAGGGATCGCGCGAACCCTCGATCAGCCGGACCAGGGCCGGATCGGGCCGCACCCCGCCCGACAGCACGATGCCCGCCAGCCGGGGATAATTGGCCGATTTGTCGGCCTGCATCATGCCGATGACGATATCGGCGCGGTCGCCCGCCGTGATGACCAATTGGTCCGGTTGTAGCCACGTGATGGCATTCTGCACCTGCATGGCCGCGATCAGATAGCCGGAAATCAAGGTGTCGAGGCGGCTATGGCCGAACAACACCTCCGCGCCCAATTGTTCGGCGACCTCGCGCACCCGCGGGCTCTTGAGCTTCTGGTCGAAGGGCAGCACGGCCAGGAGGTCCAGGCCCGCGCCGAAATCGGCCTGCAAGGCGGCGGTCAGGGTCGGGATCGCCTCGGGTTCGGCCTTGTTGAGCAGTATCCCCGCCACCCGGCAACCGCGTTCCGCGTAGGCATCGACCGCGATGCGGGCGGCGTGCAAGGTATCGCCCACCGCCCGGCCATGGGCATTGCCCACCATCAGCACCGGGCAGCCCAGGTTCTTGGCGATCACGCAATTGAAATCGAATTCCAGGACGTTGGTATCGCCCAGGAAATCGGTGCCCTCGCACAGGATGAAATCGCAATGCTGCTCCAGGAACTTATAGCAGCGGATGATGCGGTCCAGCACCTCGTCCTGGCGGTCCTGGCCCAGGAGATGATCGACCTCGCGGTCGGTCCAGGCATAGGAGGCGTCGTAGGGCTGGGGCAGCCAGAAATGGCGCAGGATCAAATCGATATCCTCGTCCTGCCTGCCGGGCGGAGGTTCGTGGATCACGGGCCGGAAAAACCCCACCCGCGTGGTCTTGCGGAGGGCGTATTCGATAAGCCCCAGGGCGACGGCGGATTTGCCGCTCCCGGCCTCGATGGTACTGATATAAAGCGATATACACATGGCTTTGCTTGGCGATCAAGGGTGGGTGGCGCGGGAACGCACGGGTCCGCGCCGGTTTCCGGGCGGAGCCTGGGGGCCGATGGAACCGCTCATACGGCGGCCTGGGCGATGACCCCGCCCGCCTGCCGGGCGATTTCCAATTCCTCGTCGGTGGGCACCACCAGGATTTTCACCCCGCCGCCCCCCTGGAGTTCGGCGATGCCCGGCCCGGCGGCGGCATTGGCGGCCTCGTCCAACACGATGCCGAGGTTCGCCAGCCCGGCGCAAACACCCTGGCGGATGGGCGCGGCGTGTTCGCCGATGCCGCCGGTGAACACCAGGGCATCGACCCGGCCCAGCACCGCGCTATAGGCCCCGACATAGTGCTTGATCCGATGGCAATACATCGCCACCGCCAAACCGGCCTCGGCATCGCCCGCGTCGGCGCGGACCAGCACGTCGCGCATGTCGTTGCCGCCCGCGACGCCTTTCAAACCGCTGTCCCGGTTCAAAAGCCCGGCCACTTCGGCCAGGGTCCGGCCCTGGCCCAGCAGGTGCAGCACCACGCCCGGATCGAGGTCGCCGCAGCGGGTGCCCATCATCAAACCGGCCAGCGGGGTCAGGCCCATGGAGGTATCCAGGCTGCGCCCGCCGCCGATGGCGCAGGCGCTCGCGCCATTGCCGAGATGCAGGGCGATCAGGTTCAGCGCGGCCTGGGGGCGGCCCAGATACTCCGCCACCCGGCGCGTGACATAGGCGAACGAAGTGCCATGGAAACCATAACGGCGGATGGGCATCCCGCCATAGCAGCTTTCCGGCAAGGCGTAGCGGTAGGCCTGGGGCGGCATGGTTTGGTGGAAGGCGGTGTCGAACACCGCGACCTGGGGCACGCCCGGCCATAGCTCGCGGCAGACTTCGATCCCCAGGAGATTGGGCGGATTGTGCAAAGGGGCCAAGGCGATGGCGGCGCGGATGGCCGCGACCACCGCATCGTCCACCCGCGCGGCGGCGGCGAAGCTCTCGCCCCCATGCACCACCCGGTGGCCGATGCCGTACAAATCGCCCGCGCCGCGCCAATGGCCGGAAGCTTCCAAGCGCCGCACCAGTTCGGCGATGGCCTGCCGGTGATCGGCGGCGGGCGCACCGTCCTCGCCGATGCGCTCGACCAGCCCCGAAGCCAGGACCGCCTCGCCGTCGAGGTCGATCAAGCGGTATTTGAGGGAAGAACTGCCCGAATTGAGGACCAGGATTTTTCTCGGCATGGCGGCTATCGGCAAGGTGGAAAATGCGGATTCCATCAACACACCGCCCGCCGTGGCCCCAGGCCACGCGCAAGATACCGGCGTTCAAGTCGGATTATAGGCGGCGGACGCGAATCCCGACTCCAGGCCGGAGTGATTGCCGGGAAACGCAGCGCTTCACGCATCCCCTCGTCGGCGCGAATCCGGTACTATCCGCGCCCCGCCACCGCCCCGCCCAGGGCGGCGGGCCACTACAATAACCGGATATCCCCCAGGAGCCACACCATGCAAGCACAACCCATTTCCGGCGACGTCCTCCGCGAAAAATACGCCAAGGGCGACGAAACCGGCGCCGAACAGATTTTCCAGCGCGTGGCCCGCGCCCTGGCCGCGGTCGAAGCCAAACCCGACACCTGGGAGCCGCGCTTCCTCGAAACCCTGCGCCAGGGCTTCATCCCGGCGGGCCGGGTGATGTCGGCGGCGGGCACCGATATCCATGCCACCCTCATCAATTGCTTCGTGCAGCCGGTGGGCGATTCCATCTCGGAACCCGACGGCGACGGCAAGCCCGGCATCTATGTCGCGCTGCGGGAAGCCGCCGAAACCATGCGCCGGGGCGGCGGCGTGGGCTACGACTTCTCGCGCATCCGGCCCAAGGGGGCCAGGGTCAAGGGCACGGCCTCGAACGCCTCGGGGCCGGTTTCCTACATGCGGGTGTTCGACCGCTCCTGCGAGACGGTGGAATCGGCGGGCAGCCGCCGCGGGGCGCAGATGGGCGTGCTGCGCTGCGACCATCCCGATATCGAGGAATTCATCCACGCCAAGGACCGGGCCGGGGAACTGACCAATTTCAATATCTCGGTGGCGGTGACGGACGATTTCATGCGGGCGGTCGAGGCCGACGCCGCGTGGGAATTGGTCCACCAGGCCGAACCCAATCCCGAGATCGGCGCGAAGCGGCGCGAAGATGGGCGCTGGGTCTACCGGAGCCTTAGGGCGCGGGATTTGTGGGACCAGATCATGGCCTCGACCTACGACCACGCCGAGCCGGGCGTTTTATTCATGGACAGGATGAACACCGACAATAATCTTTATTATGCGGAACGTATCGAAGCGACCAACCCTTGCGCGGAACAACCTCTTCCAGATTACGGATGCTGCTGTCTTGGCTCTATAAATTTGACACATTTCATCGAAGCCCCGTTCACGGCACAAGCCCGGTTCGATTTCTCCAAATTCGAGGAGGTGGTCGCCCTGGCGGTCAGGATGCTCGACAACGTGCTGGACATCACCTTCTGGCCGCTGGCGGCCCAGCACGCCGAAGCCATGGCCAAACGCCGGATCGGGCTGGGTTTCACCGGCCTGGGCGATACCCTGGTCATGCTGGGACTGCGCTACGACACCGACGCCGCCCGCGCCATGGCGGGTAAAATCGCCGCGGCCCTGCGCGACCACGCCTACCGGGGTTCGGTGGCCATCGCCCAAGAAAAGGGCGCTTTCCCCTTGTTCGACGCCGGAAAATACCTCGCCGCCGGTTTCGCCGGCCGCCTGCCGGAAGATTTGCAAAGCGCGATCCGTCAGCATGGCCTCCGCAACAGCCACCTGCTGTCCATCGCGCCCACCGGCACCATCAGCCTCGCCTTCGCCGACAACGCTTCCAACGGCATCGAACCGCCGTTCTCCTGGACCTACACCCGCCGCAAGCGCATGCCCGACGGCGGCAGCCTGGATTACGCGGTGGAGGACCACGCCTACCGGCTGTACCGGGCGGCGGGCGGCGATGTGGACAAGCTCCCGGCGCATTGGGTCACGGCTTTGGATATCGCCGCCCTCGACCATATGCGGATGCTGGCGGCGGTGCAGCCCTATATCGACACGTCGATATCGAAGACGGTGAACGTCCCCACCGACTACCCCTTCGAGTCCTTCAAAGACCTCTACCTCGAAGCCTGGCGCAACGGCCTCAAGGGTTTGGCGACCTTCCGCCCCAACCTCATCACCGGCTCGGTGCTGGAAGCCACCGAGGCCCAGGCCGCGCAGACCGCCACCGCCGAACCCGATTTCGACGAATCCGATCCCAACCGCCGCCTACGCCTGGAACGGGTGCCGGAACCGGCCCTGGCCTCGCTGCGCTGGAAACGCCGTCCCCGGCCCGGCAATGGCAATCCGTCCTGGTGCTATATGGTCGATCATCCGCGTGGTTCGTTCGCGGTGTTCGTGGGGCATCTGGAGAATGGGCACCGCGCCCCGTTCGAGGTGTGGATCAATGGCGCGGAGCAGCCGCGTGGCCTGGGCGCTTTGGCGAAATCGCTGTCGATGGACCTCCGCTCCAACGACCGCGGCTGGCTCAGGGCCAAACTGGAAAGCCTGATGAAAGCCTCCGGCGACGATGGTTTCGACCTGCCGATGCCGCCCGAAGGCACGCCGACGCGGGTGCCGAGTTTGGTCTCCGGGTTCGCCCGGCTGGTGCATTACCGTTGCGCGGAACTGGGCGCGTTCGAACACATCACCGAAACCCCGGTCCTCCACGCCCTGATGTCGCCCAAGGAACCCAAGACCGGCCCGGATGGCACGCTGTCCTGGACCGTGGATATTCTCAACCCGGCTACCGGCGACGATTTCGTCATGGGCCTGAAGGAACTGGTGCTGCCCAACGGCCAGCGCCGCCCCTATTCGGTGTGGCTGTCGGGCGAATATCCCAAGGTGCTGGACGGGCTGTGCAAATCGCTGTCCTACGATATGCGCGTGATCGACCCGGCCTGGATCGGGGCCAAGCTGCGGCAGTTGCAGGATTTCCCGGAACCCCGCGGCGATTTCCTGGCCTGGGTGCCGGGCGGGCAACGCAAGTCGAATTTCCCCTCGACCGTGGCCTATTTGGCGCGGCTGATGTTGCACCGCTACGCCATGCTGGGGATTCTGGACGAGGAAGGTTTCCCGATGGAGGACATGGGCATCGTGGCCTATGACGCCGAGAACGTGATTCCGCTGCGGGCGCGTTCGGTCGGGGCCATGGAGGTGAAGCCTGGGAAGCGCTGCAACGAATGCGGCAATTACGCGGTGATCCTCAAGGATGGCTGCGAGTTCTGCACGGCGTGCGGGGCAGTGGGGAGTTGCGGCTAGCGCGGTTTCATCATCGATTGTAGGGTGGACCGATATTCCCGGCCCACCGCGACATTCATTGAAAGGTGGGCATGAGCACATGCCCACCCTACTTTTCTTCCGGCCACCACCCATCCAGAGTTCCCCCATGAGCGCCTCCCCCCGACATCTTGAACTACTCGCCCCCGCCAAGACCGCCGACATCGGCATCGCCGCCATCAACCACGGCGCGGATGCCGTGTACATCGGCGGTCCCGATTTCGGTGCCCGCCACAACGCCGGCAACGACATCGCCGATATCGAGCGGTTGACCCGCCACGCCCACCGCTACAACGCCCGCATCTTCGTCACGCTCAACACCATCCTGCGCGACGACGAACTGGACACCGCCCGCGACCTCGCTTGGCAGGTCTACGAGGCCGGGGCCGATGCGTTGATCGTGCAGGACATGGGCCTCACGATGCTGGACCTGCCCCCGATCCAACTCCACGCCAGCACCCAGTGCGATATCCGCAGCCCGGAAAAAGCCCGCTTCCTGCAAGACGTCGGTTTTTCCCAGATCGTGGTGGCCCGCGAACTGACCCTGGACCAAATCCGCGCCGTGGCCGCTGGCCTGGACCGGGCGGTGTTGGAATTCTTCGTCCACGGGGCACTGTGCGTGGCCTATAGCGGCCAGTGCTATATCAGCCACGCCCACACCGGGCGCAGCGCCAACCGCGGCGATTGCTCGCAAGCCTGCCGCCTGCCCTACGAAGTGCTGGACGGCCAGGGCCGCATCGTGGCGCACCAGAAGCATGTGCTATCGGTCAAGGACAACGACCAGAGCGCCAACCTACGGGCACTGGTCGAAGCCGGGGTGCGGAGCTTCAAGATCGAAGGCCGCTACAAGGACATGGCCTATGTGAAGAACATCACCGGCCATTACCGCCGCCTGCTGGATGATTTGCTGGCGGAGCGGACCGGCCTGGGCCGGGCGTCCAGCGGCACGACCCGGCTGTTGTTCACCCCGGAGCCGGAACGCAGCTTCAACCGGGGCGGCACCGATTATTTCGTGAATGGCCGCCAGGACGATATCGGCGCGTTCGACACGCCCAAACCCGCCGGGTTGCCGCTGGGCTGGGTGGTCAAGACCGCCGCCGATCATTTCGAGCTGGAATTGGACGAAGGCGTCGCGAATCTCAACAACGGCGACACCCTCACCTATTTCGATTTGCAGAAGGAATTGCGGGGCTTCCGGGTCAATATCGCCGAAGCCTTGGGCGGGCCGCGGTGGCGGGCTTTCCCCAACGAAGCGATGGCCGAACTCAAGGATTTACGGAAGGGCGTGGCGCTTTCCCGCAGCCGCGACATGGCCTGGGAGCGCTTGATGGACAGCGACCGCACGGCGGAACGCCGCATCGCCGTGGATTTGACCCTAATCGAAACGCCCGATGGTTTGGCCCTGCAACTCGGCGACGAGGACGGCCACGCCGCCTATGTCGAACTGGCCCACGGCCACCAAACCGCCCGCGACCCGGCCCGCGCCGAAACCGCGATGCGGGAAGCCCTGGGCAAACTGGGCAACAGTTTATTCGAGGCGCGTGGAATTTCCATCCAAGCGCTGGAACGCGACCGGCCCGGCTTCTGGCCCGCCTCGCTGTTGAACGCGCTGCGCCGCGACGGCATCGCCGCATTGGAACGAGCCCGCGCCGAGGCCTGGACCCGCCTGCCCCGCGCCCTGCCGCTGGAACCGCCCGCCCGCTATCCCGGCGACAGCCTCAGCTATCTCGCCAATGTCTACAACCATGCGGCCCAGCGCTTCTATCTCAAGCATGGCGTGCGGGTGGTCGAAGCCGCCTACGAAAGCCACGAAGCGCTGGGCGAGGTCAGCCTGATGATCACCAAGCACTGCGTGCGTTATTCGCTGTCGCTCTGCCCCAAGCAAACCAAGGGCGTGACCGGCGTCCAGGGCACGGTGAAGGCCGAGCCGCTGCAATTGGTGAATGGCAAGGAGAAGCTGACTTTGCAGTTCGACTGCAAAGCCTGCGAGATGCATGTGGTGGGGAAGATCAAACGCGCCGTGCTGAACGAGGTGGAAGCGCAACCTTTGCGGTTTTACCGGACCCGGCCTGGGACGGTGGCGGGTGGCGTGGATGGGAAGGCGCAGTAGGGTTTGCGATGGGCCAATCGCTATTTTTCTAAAAACGGTGCGATGGGTTTCGCATACGCTGCTTCCAATCTACCGACCCCCTCATTGGAGATATAACCCAATACCTTGCCTTTTTGCTCAAAGACCGTTTTGTATTGATCGAATTTCCGTTGCGCGGGGCCGGTTAAATTGCTTCCACCCATCAGGATATGGCCGGTACATTTGGGATGTTTAAGCACGTCCGCAGCGAATTTTTCGATGGTATCGGTTTGTAGCTTATTCTGTGTCGTTTTCACGTCGACCCTGGATTCTATGGTTTTCTTCGAGCGTTCCGGGTCGGGTTCATCGGTGGGTCGTGGATTTCCAGCGGCGATTTGAAGCAAGCGGCGCAACGATTGCGGCGAAGATTTAAGCATTAAATCCGCTCCCATATCGCTTTCGTTGGTCACGGTGGGGCGGGTGAAATCGAAACCTTCTGGATGACGATATCGGCGACGATTTTGACAACCCGCATTTCCCCATCTTTGCCTTTGTTGGAACTCACCGCCTTTATCCCAGTTTCAAAACCACATTGGGGCGATGCTCGAATTTTTCTTTCTTGAGCTTTATAACATGGTGCAGGTTGGCGATGGTGCGGAAATCATTGATCAAAGAGGAGATTTCTCCGCTGATAAGTATGTCTTTCGCATTGCTGGCGGCTTCCGAAGTGATGGACTTTACGAATTCGATCTCTAGAAGGGATAAAACCTTGTCGATTGAGGAATCCTCAAGGCATTTCATCACGGAGGATGCGCTTGCTCCTGGTTCCTCAAGCAGGGTTTTGTCTTCGAGCAATCGTTGTGCTTCGATGGTGTTGATGACTTCGGGGGTAATAAACGCCGACTCGATGATGCGGGAATGGTCTTCATAAAGATTACCATGTTCGTCGGCAGGGTATTCTATCAGGGATAGGCTTTGCGACATTTTGGGGTGTTCCTCTTTATGAAAGGATGGGGCGGGTGGGTTTCGATGAATTTTGGCTATCGTGCCTCTAGCCATCTTGCCATGTGGCGGAATTTTTCGCGCAGCAGCCGCTTACTGTTGCGGGCGATATCCCCAGCATGGGTTTGGTCCGAGCCGAATCCTTGCTGGCCGAGTTCGTAAGCCGTCGATTGCGGCGGCGTTCCGAACAGCATATCCAAGGCCCGTTTGACAGCTTCGCTTTCGGAGATTCCTTCGGCTTGGCAATAGGCCGATAGCCTTGTTCCTATGGAATCGGGTAGGTCAATCGAAGTGGTCATGGCGGGTTTCCGATGGTTGATAGGATCGGATAGGGTTTCGATAGGTTTCGTTTATCGCCTCTACCCATCTTGTCGGACTAAAGTTCGGCCTATTTCTTGCCAATCATTTAGTTGCAATTGCATATTTCTATTCGTCATCCCCCTTCTTCCGCAGTGAAATACGGGGAATAAGCGCGTTTTTTCTGAAATTATTATTTCTCCCCGCTCTACTATTTGCGCATAACTTTCGCCACGACCGTATGGCATTTTGTAAGTATCGAGGATCGCTTCAAATGTTTTCCTTCCTAATGCGACTACAATTTTTGGCTTTACTATTTCGATGTTTTGTTTAAGGAAGTTTTTTCCACAGTTCTTGATCCATTGAGTTTTGACTGGTGCTTGCAGTCCTCCTTCCTTAAGGCATAGGATCGTGTTTGTGAAAAAAAGGATATGGGGTTGATTCTTGGCGGATGTGGGTTGAATATTTATGCCAATCGAATTCAATAGCCTTGCAAGGTTTACGTTCGTAGGATTCTTGGAGTCGTCTGTTCCTAAATCGTTCGGTGTCCCCCAGTCTTGGCCTATTACCATCAATTGTGCATCCAAATTTCCTTGCCATTGGGTCCATGGACCTATTTCACATGAATCGTATCCTCCTTCCGCATAACATGAGGGGTTGGTTAAGCCTTCGCATATATGGCATTTCTTCCTTAGTTGAACGAGTTCTACGTACTGTTTTTGCTTCGAGTTTTCCATGATCTAATCCTTGAGGATACTTATGCTCTGTGATTGAGGATAAAAGTTAATAAAAAACCTCTGTTAACCAATCCGCACATAATGATCCACCAACAAAGCCGAAAACAACCCCATCAAATAAAACAACGAATACCCGAAAGTCCTCATCGCCAACTTATTATCCTGGGCCTTCCACAGCCGCACGGCGAAATACAAAAACCCCAGCCCCAACAATACCGCCGAGCCCAGATAAATCAAGCCACTCATATGGGTCAGATAAGGCAACAGGCTGGAAATGAACAGCAGGATGGTATACAGCAGGATATGCAGCTTGGTGATGGCGTCGCCATAGATCACCGGCAACATCGGCATATCGGCCAGCTTATATTCATCCTTCTTCGCCAGCGCCAAGGGCCAGAAATGCGGCGGCGTCCACACGAAGATCAACAGGAACAGCAATAGCGAATGCGGGTCCAAGCTCCCCGTGATCGCGCACCAACCCAATACCGGCGGAGCCGCGCCCGCCGCGCCGCCGATGACGATGTTCTGGGTCGTGACCCGCTTGAGATAGCGGGTATAAATCACGGCATAGCCGATCAAGGACAGGAAAGTCAGCACGGCGGTCAAGGGATTCACCAAGAATCCCAAGATCGCCATCGACAGCAGGCACAGGATTCCGGCGAAGAAATTGGCCTGCCGGGGCTCCAACTGGTGCTGGGGCAGCGGGCGGTACTCGGTGCGGCCCATCTTGCTGTCGGCCTCGCGGTCGTAGACATGGTTCAGCGCGGCGGCGGACGCGGCGGCGAGGCCGATCCCGAGCGCGGCCCAGAACGACAGCATCAAGGGCGGCGGTTCCGGCACGGCCAGGAACATGCCGATCACCGCCGTGAACACGATGGCCCCGACCACCCGGAGCTTGCACAGCCCCAGATAGGCACGCCAGGTGACGGAAACGGAAGCTGCGGAAGCGGGAAGAGTGGGGGTAGTCATGGTGGGTTTCGGTATTCGATTACAATAGCGGCGGCACGAACACGCGCCCGCCGCGATTCAACGGGCGGCTCCGGGCCGCGTTTTAAGAACAATTTCCCAAGGAGAACGTAATGAAGTTTCCGCATGGACCTGCCTGGGTTCTGCTGTCCTTGATCCCATGGGCCTCGCCGTCCGCGCTGGCGGCCTCCGAGCCGCAGGTGCGCGAATTCCTGCTGGATAATGGTTTGAAACTCTTGGTGCAGGAGGACCATCGCGCCCCCGCCGTGGTTTCGCAGGTCTGGTATAAGGTCGGGGCCAGCTACGAATACGGCGGCATCACCGGAATATCGCATATGCTCGAACACATGATGTTCAAGGGCACCGCGAAGCATCCGCCGGGGGAGTTTTCCCGCATTATCGCAGCAAACGGGGGGCGCGAAAACGCTTTCACCGGCGAGGATTACACCGCTTATTTCCAGACTTTGGAAAAGAGCCGTTTACCGGTGAGCTTCGAATTGGAGGCCGACCGGATGCGCAACCTCAAGCTGTTGGAGCCGGAATTCGCCAAGGAACAGCAGGTAGTGTTGGAAGAACGCCGCCTGCGCACCGACGACCAGCCCCGCGCCAAGATGCAGGAGCATTTCGACGCGCTGGCCTTCACCAACAGCCCTTATAAGAATCCCGTGATCGGCTGGCCGGACGATGTGGCCGGGCTGAAGGTGGACGATCTCAAGGCGTGGTACGGCCAGTGGTACGCGCCCAATAACGCCACCGTGGTGGTGGTGGGCGATGTCGATTCGGACGAGGTCTACAAGCAGGCCAAGAAATATTTCGCCCCGCTCAAGCCCAGCAAATTGGCCCCGCTCAAACCGCAACGCGAGGTCGAACAACTCGGGGAACGCCGGATGACGGTCAAGCTGCCCGCCAAACTGCCCTATCTGGCGATGGCCTATAAGGTGCCGGTGTTGAACACCGTGACCGAGGATTGGGAAGCCTACGCCCTCGAAGTCGCGGCAGGCATCCTCGATGGCGGCAATAGCTCGCGCCTCTCCAGCCGCTTGGTGCGCGGCCAGCAAATCGCCGCCTCCGCCGGGGCCGGTTACGATCTCTACGCCCGCATGAACAAGCTATTCACCCTGGAAGGCACGCCCGCCCAAGGCAAGACCGTCGCCGAGTTGGAAAAGGCGCTCAGCGAGGAAGTCCGCCGCCTGCGCGAGGAGCCGGTGTCCGCCGACGAATTGCAGCGGGTCAAGGCCCAGGTGTTGGCGGGCCATGTTTATCAGCTCGATTCCATGTTCTATCAGGCCATGCAACTCGGCATGGCGGAAACCGTGGGCCTGGGCTGGAAAAAGGTGCAGGAATACGTCGATAAGGTGAACGCGGTGACAGCGGAGCAAGTACAGAAAGTGGCCCAGAAATACCTGATCGAAAACCGGCTGAGCGTCGCCCATCTCGACCCGCAGCCCTTGCCCGAAGGCATGCCGGCCCCCGAGGAATCCCCGGCGATGGGAGGTGGCCATGTTCGCTAAGCGCCTATCCCGTTGCTTTTTCCTGATCCTGCTGGTGGTTTCGGCGCAAAGCTTCGCCGTGCCCAAGATCGAGCATTGGACCACGGCCCGCGGTGGCCGGGTCTATTTCGTGCCGACCCAAGGCTTGCCGCTGGTCGATGTGCGCTTGGTATTCGATGCCGGTAGCGCCCGCGACGGGGCCAAGTTCGGCCTCGCCGCCCTGACTTCCGGCCTGCTCGATACCGGCGCGGGCGACTGGGACGCCGACGCCATCGCCCAGCGCCTGGAAAACGTCGGCGCGAACCTAGCCACCGGAGCCGCCCGCGATTCCGCCTTCGTGTCCCTCCGCAGCCTGACCCATCCCGAGAAACTTGGCGTGGCCCTGGAAACCGCCAAGGAAGTCCTGGCCCATCCCCGTTTCGATCCCAAAGACCTGGACCGCGAAAAAAGCCGCACCCTGCTGGCGATCAAACAGCGCGGCGAGGAACCCGACGAACTGGTCGATATCGCCTTCATGAAAGCCCTGTACGGCGACCATCCCTACGCCCACCCGGCGGAAGGTTTCACCGAAACCGTGCAACCCCTGACCCGCGAGGATTTGGTCGATTTCCACAAGCGCCTGTATGTGGTGAAAAACGCCATCGTGGTCATCGTCGGCGATGTGAAGCGGGCCGAGGCCGAAACCATGGCCGACACCCTGCTGTCCGGCCTCCCGGACGGCGAAGCCCAACCGCCCTTGCCCGATCCCGTGCCGAACAAAACACCGGAACCGGTCAAAACCGCCTTCCCATCGGAGCAAACCCACGTCCTGGCCGGTCAACTGGGGATGAAGGTCAACGATCCCGATTATTTCGCGCTCTACGTGGGCAACCACATCCTGGGCGGTAGCGGCTTGGTGTCGCGGGTCAGCATGGAAGTGCGGGAAAAACGCGGTTTCGCCTATAGCGCCTACAGCTATTTCTATCCGCAGCGGGTGGCGGGACCGTTCGAGATCGGCCTCCAAACCCGCAACGACAAGGCCGAGGAAGCGGTGCAGGTGGCGATCAAAACCGTCAAGGACTTCGTCGAGCAAGGCCCGACCGACAAGGAATTGGAAGCTTCCAAACAAAACATCGTCGGCGGCTTCGTGCTGCGCCTCGACAGCAACCAGAAGCTCACCGGCGAAGTGGCTTCCATCGCCTTCTACAACCGTCCGCTGGACTATCTCGACACCTTCACCCAGAAGGTGCAGGCCGTGACCAAGGACGATATCAAGCGGGCCTTCAAGGCGCGGATCGATCCCGATCATCTGCAAACCGTGCTGGTCGGGGGCGCGGTGAAGTGAGGAACGAACTCCGCATCATCGGCGGAACCTGGCGCAGCCGCAAACTCAAGTTTCCCGACGCCCAGGGCTTGCGGCCCACGCCCGACCGGGTGCGGGAAACCCTGTTCAACTGGCTGCGCCTGGATATCGAGGATGCCCGCGTGCTGAACCTGTACGCGGGCAGCGGTGCCTTGGGGTTCGAGGCCGCTTCCCGCGGCGCGGCCCAGGTGGTCCAGGTCGAAATGAACCCCGCCGTCTGCGCCGCCCTGGAGCAGAACCGCGCCCTGCTCAAGGCCGATCAAGTCCAGATCGTCCGCGCCGACGTGATCCGCTATCTCGAAGGTTCCGCCGAACCTTACGACCTCGCTTTCGTCGATCCGCCATTCCGCCATAACCTTTTGGTGCCCTCCTGCGTCCTGCTGGAACAACGCGGCTGGCTCAAGCCCCAGGCCAAAGTCTATTTCGAGATCGAACATGGGGTGAACCTGGACGGCCTGCCTCCGGCATGGCGCTTGCTGCGTAATGGCACGGCGGGCGAGGTCAATTATTTCCTCTACGAAAGACACCGGAGCGAAGCATGAAGATTTCCGCGATCTATCCGGGGACTTTCGATCCCATCACCAACGGCCATGTGGATTTGGTGACGCGGGCCTCGCGCATCTTCGACCGGGTGGTCGTGGCCGTGGCCGAGAACAAGAACAAGCAGCCGCTGTTCACGCTGGACGAACGGGTGGCCTTGGTGCGCGGGGCGCTCGCGGGTTTGGGCAATATCGAGATCGTGGGTTTCGATACGCTCCTGGTCGAATGTGCCCGCAGGTACGGCGCGGGCGTGATCCTCCGGGGGCTCCGGGCGGTGTCGGATTTCGAGTTCGAATTCCAACTGGCCGGGATGAACCGCCAACTCGGGCCGGAACTCGAAACCATGTTCCTCACCCCCGGCGAAAATTACGCCTATATCTCGTCTTCCCTCATCCGCGAAATCGCCAAACTCGGCGGCGATGTGTCGGGCTTCGTACCGCCCCCGGTATTGGCGGCGCTGGCCGGCAAATTCGCCGCCTTCCAGGAGAAATGAACGATGGCCTTGCTGATTACCGACGAATGCATCAATTGCGATGTGTGCGAACCCGCCTGCCCGAATGGGGCGATAGCCCAGGGCGAGAGCATCTACGAGATCGAGCCGGGGCTTTGCACCGAATGCGTCGGCCACCATGACAAACCCCAGTGCATCAAGGTTTGCCCGGTGGAATGCATCATCCCGCATCCCCATCATGCCGAGGACCGGGATACGCTGTATCGGAAGTTCTTGTTGCTGTCGGGAGAAGGCTAACCGCCGTATGAATCCGGCCATCCAACTCAGCCCCAGCGAAGCCTTCGATTTCCTGCTCCATGTCGCCGTGGTCCGGCCCGTGTTCATGTGGGGCGCGCCCGGCATCGGCAAAAGCGCCCTGGTCCAGCGCTTCGCGGATACCGTGGGACTCGAATGCGTGTCCTTGCTCGGCAGCCAGTTGGCCCCGGAAGACTTGCTCGGCGTCCCCAAGATCGACGGCGAATGCTCGCGCTTCTTCCCGCCCGCCAATATCGTCCGCGCCCAAGCCTTCGTGCTGTTCCTCGACGAACTCAACGCCTCCAGCCACGAAATCCAAAAAGCCTTCTACTCGCTGATCCTGGACCGGCGGGTCGGCGAATACCATTTGCCGGCCGGCACCATCGTTATCGGCGCGGGCAACCGGGCCAAGGATGCCGCCATCGTCAAGCCCATGCCCTCGGCGCTCATCAACCGGCTGGCGCATATCCATCTCCGCGCCGACCATCGGCAATGGCTGGATTGGGCCATGGCCGAAGGCGGCATCCACGCCTGGGTGTTGGATTATCTCCGCTTGCGGCCTGACCACCTGTGGAGCGAACCGCCCAAGCATGAGGAACCGTTCTCGACCCCGCGCAGCTGGCATATGTTGTCCGACGCCCTGCATTCCTTCGGCGATGGGATCGCCGATACCTTGCTGGAAGCCCTGGCTTTCGGCCTGCTCAGCCCGGCTCATGCCGGGCAGTTCAAAGGCTTCGTCAAGCAAACCCGCCAAAAGCACACTTTGCACGCCATCCTCAAAGGCGAGGCGCAATGGCCCGCCGCGCCCTGCGACCGCGATGTGCTGTATTTCCTGGCGCAATCGTTCCGGGGCTTATTGCGTAAGGAACTGCCGGAAGACGAAGCCTCGGTGCGCGGCGAGCATAAGCAATTGGCGGTAAAGGCCAAGGACCGTTTGCGCGAACTGGCCCGCATCAGCGTGGAGATCGCCCAGTCGGTGCTGGCCGAGGACGACGAGGGCCAGCGCCTGCCGGCTTGGTTCCTGGTGGAAGTGGCGCGTGACCTGCCGCGCCTCGCCGCCCGCGACAAAGGCCAGCCATGAGCCGCCAGAAATCCAAATCCGACCCGGCGCGGGAGGCCCGCGAAGCGGGCATCGCCCTGGTCCGGGCCAACCCGGTGCTGGCCCCCTTGGCCGAGCGGGCCACGATCCGGGCCGATATCGAGCAAGCTTATGTGGCGGAATCTGGCTGGGTGGCGGTGACGCCCAGGGGATATCTGTTCCTGCATCCCAAGCGCCGCGCCACGCCGGAGGAATGGGCGCGGCTCGTCGCCTTGATGCTGGCCTGCCTGGGCTTCGGCTGGGTGCGGGGCCGCCCGCCGCAAGCGGCTTGGGAATTGGCGGCCTTGCTGGTGGCGGACCGCTTTTGCGGCGATTTGAAGATCGGCCACTTGCCGGAAGCGCTGGCCTATCCGCCGCCGCACATCCCGGCGGGGGGTGAGGAGGTCTTGTTCCGGGCTTTGTGCGTGGAAAAGGTCGATCCCCGCTTGACGGCATTCCGCGAAGCTTGCTGCGGCGGGGGTCGGCAAGTGTTCTGCGCCCTGGATGAAAAAATCCCGTCTTGGGTCACGCTCCCGAAGTGGAAGGATTTGCTGGCCGAAGGCATCGCCCAAGGCGTGGGCCGCGCCCTGGAAATCGCCGCCGACCCTGGCGGCAACGCCCCGGAACGCCCACGCGCCAACAGCCCGGCGCAGCGGGCCAAGCGCCGCTTGATCGACCATCATCCCTTGCTGGGCGCGTTGGCGGCGGGCTTCGACCTCGAAGAAAGCCTGGAATCCTGCCGCCGCTACGATATCCAGGTGGCGGCCATCGATGTCGGTGCCCGCCGCATCTGGATCAATCCGGCGGCGGGTTTGGGACCGGAGGAAACCTTGTTCGTGTTCGCCCACGAACTCCTACACGCCGGGCTGAACCACGCCTCCCGCCGCCGGGGCCGCGATCCCTTCCTGTGGAACGCCGCCTGCGATTTCGTCATCAACGGCTGGCTCAAAGCCATGGGGGTGGGCACACCACCCAGCATCGGGATGCTGTTCGACCCGGAGTTCGCCGAGTCCTCGGCGGAGGAAGTCTACGACCGGCTGGCGCGGGATATCCGCCGCGCCCGCAAGCTCGCCACCCTGCGCGGCCTTGGGCAATGCGATTTCTTCGGCGAGGAACGCGGCCCCGGTTTCACCGACGCCGAAAGCTATTGCCGCCGGGCCTTGGCGCAAGGCTGGGAGCGCTGCCAAGCCAGCGGGCGGGGCTTGATACCCGCCGGTCTGGCCGAGGCCATCCGCGCCCTGTCGCAACCGCCGATCCCTTGGGATGTGAAGCTGGCCGAATGGTTCGACCGCCAATTCCCGCCGCCCGAATACCGCCGCAGCTATGCCCGCCCCTCGCGCCGCCAGAACTCCACGCCGGATATCCCACGGCCTTCCACCTGCCAGCCCCCGGAAGAGCAGCGCAAAAGCCGGGTATTCGGCGTGGTACTGGACACCTCCGGTTCCATGCAACCGCAATTATTGGGCAAGGCATTGGGAGCCATCGCCAGCTACGCCATCGCCCGCGAGGTCTATGCCGTGCGGCTGGTGTGTTGCGACGCAGTGGCTTACGACGGCGGCTGGGTGGAACCCGAGCGGCTGCTGGACCGCTATACGGTGCAAGGACGGGGTGGTACGGTCCTGCAACCGGGCGTGGATTGCCTGCGCGGTTTGGCCCGGCGCGGGGATTTCCCCCGGCGCGGCCCGGTGTTGGTGATTACCGATGGTTATTGCGAGGACAGCCTGGAGATCCCGTTCGAACATGCTTTCCTATTGCCGGAGGGCGGGCGCTTGCCGTTTCCGGCGCGGGGCGAGGTGTTCGGGGTGGAATGAAAGGCTTGGAGCCAGCCAAAGCACCGGGCGGGGTTTTGGGCGATTTCCAGAAAAAAGCCCGGCGCGGCGCGCACCCCTTCGGAAATCGCCTTTATTAATCGCTAATCCTCCAACTCCACCCCGGTCACGCAGACATCGCCATCGTCGATCACCAACTGGACCGGGGTCAGGTATTTCCCCTGGCAGGGACCGATGAAGCATTTGCCGGTATCCAGATCGAACTGGGCGTGATGCCTGCCGCAATTCAGGAAATTCCCCTCCTCGTCCATGAATTGCCCCGGCGTGGTATCCAAGCGCTGGCCGGTATGCGGGCAGGCGTTCTCGAAGCCGAAAAAGTTGTTGCCCTTGCGGGTGATCAAGATCGGCCAGGGTTTCACCTCGCCGTTTTCGTAGCGGCGCGACAGCCAGTAGCCGTGGCCTTGTTCCTCCTCGATTTCTATGGTGCGGCAGATCGCGAATAGCTCGTTCATGGGGTGTCCTCGATGATGGGATGGTGGACTGGCTGTCGAGCAAGTTCGGTGCCGTGGACCCCGGCGCGGCGCAGGCCGTCGAATCGGGGACTTGGCCGCAGCGGCGGGCGTGGCAGGCTTGTCGGCAAGCCGACAGGCGATGTCGTGAATTCTCCGTGTGTCGGGTGGAACCGGGCGCGGCGGGCCGGGGTGGATCGCGCCGGGGCCATCCACCCCACAACCGGGTCAGGGCGCGACCTGGATCAAGAAGCCCGGTCCCCATTCCAAGGGATAGGCACCGAAAGCGGTCGCCTGGAGCTGCAATAGGTATTGGCCGCTGGCCGTCGGGGTATAGACCAGGCTGGAAATCTTCCCCAGGTCGGTCGTGGTCTGCCCGGTGAGTTCGGCGGTGTTACCCAGGCGGATATTGTCCAACTGCCAGCCGATGCCCACGCCGGTCTGTGGGTAATAGGAACCGCCCTTGAAGGCATAGGCGAACCGTAGCCGCACCGTCCGCCCGGCATAGGCTTGCAAGGACACTTGGCGGGCCACATAGCCGGATTCGCCCGCGCCGCCGGTGCCGGCTTGCTCGTACTCGGTCTGCCAGCTTTTACCCCCGTCCGGCGATACCTGCACCTGCGCCGCCTGCGCGCCGGTCGCCCAGCCCAGGCGGCTATCGAAGCGCAGGACCGCCTGGGCGTCCTTGACATAGAAATCATGGTCCCAGGTCAGGCTCTGGGTGCGAGGCGGGGTGGGATGGGCCAGATGGAAGGCGTATTGGCCGGTGGCGGGCGCGGCGACCACCACCGGATAGGCGGCGGTGTCGGCATCGACCACGAAACCGGCGGCGCTGTTGGATTCCGCGCCCGCCACCGTGGTGAAATCCTGGAGGACGCCGACCCGCAGCCGGTAGCCATCGGCCCTGGACACCGGGGTGAAGCCATAGGTTTCCGCCTGGTTGAACGCGGGCTGGGCGTTGCCGCTGAGGACCGGCGTCACGCTGGCGGCGGTCTTGACCTGGGGATCGAACGCCTTGACATCGTAGACGAAGCTCTGCGCCACGCCCCCGATCAACACATTCGTCACCGCCACATGGAACACCTGGTCGGCGGCGGTCGGGACGATGGCGGTGCCGAGCCGGAAGGACAGGGTATTTTCGCCATAGCCATTGCCGGGATGGGAGACCGTGACGGGAATGGCGGTCCCGCCCCGGCTCACCACCACCCCGGCCTGGCTGAAATCGGCCTTGGGATAGGAAATCGACCAATCGGGGTAGATCAAGCCGTAGGGCACATAGCCCTTGGGCGGCCAGGCCACGAAACCATCGCGGGTGGCGGGCCGGGCGTCGCCGCCGTGGCCGTCGAACACCCAGAGCGCCGAGGCTTGTTTATAGGTGGGTTTGGACGCATCGGCCACGCTGCCCTGGCCCATGTTCTTGGTCTGCGGATAGAACACCCAGCGCCGGTGGCCGAGCGAGACCGTGCCGGCGTCGTTCATGTACATGTCTATCGACGCGGCCCCGGCATTGCCCGCCGCCAGATTGGAACTCCCCGCCGCCGTGGCGCCGTCCGCCGTGTAGCAGGTCCACCCCGGGGGCGGGGAATGGCTGAGCGACTGGTTCGCCAGCATCATCAGGGCCGCCTGCTGGGCCTTGGCGTTGTAATCGGCCAGGAAGGTGACGGTGGCGGGCACCCCGGCCATGGCCCGGAAATAATTGACGCGGGTCAGTCCGGCTTTGAGGTAGTCGGTGGACACCCTGCCCGGCTTGCAGCCCGCCAGCTGGCCGGTCCAGCCCATGGCGACGCCTTCGGAGGCGGCGTACACGGCGTTGTAGAAATTGCGGGCGTCCTCGCGGTTTTTGGGGATGTTGACGGCGAAACCGCCGGTCCGGCCCGCCTCGGCCCCCCCGGCCTGGACGGCGAGGATCAGGGCGATGGACAAGGACCGCAGGCGATGGGAGGGATAGAAGATCGGCATGGGGATGTTCCTGGAATTGGACGTTATGGCGAAACCAGATGTAAAGGGTAGCAACCCCCCGCCATGCCAATCAGTGACCCATCGCCGATTTCCGCGGGTTCCCCGGCGGAATCCACAGCCCGCGCCAACCGCCGGACACCCGCCGCGCCCCGGCCCGTGGCCGTCGGCCCCCAGGTTAAGGATGAAACTAAGGATTTCCCCTAAAGAAATCCCCAGGCCACCGCGCCACAAAACCCATTATGGGTGATATGAACCGAACCTATCGCGTCACCTAGGCGCGAAACCCGCCCCAAGCTTTTTCCGCACTCCCATATCCCTAAAAACCAGCACCCCGAGCAAGCTTCGCGCCTAAATCTGCCCCTAAAATGGGTAATATTCACCATGGAATTTATGTCAAACTAATCTAGCTTTAGGAGGCGCTACGGTTTGCGTATCGCAAGCGTCACAGTAAAGGATTTACCGTCTCACACTTATTTCTTGAGGTTCTCTTTCACACCGGGCCGGCCCGCCCGCCATGGCCCTGGCACCGACCCACTCCGCCAACCGTTCGGCGGCGAGGCCGACGATGGGTTCCGATACCGGATTCGCGGCGAGCGGATCACGCCAGACCCTGGGTCCGCCGCGCCATCGCCGACCACCACACCCGGCCTTTATGCCCGAAACCCATGGCGGCAAGCCTGTCCGGCGGGCAGGGCCGATCCGACCACCCACTTTAGGAACAAGGCTTCATCCACCGATCCATAGCCGCCGGGGCGGCATTTTATCCACAGGAGGTTGTTATGACTTTTTGGTTGTTGAACGGTCTCTGGAACGGCGAAGGCGAGCGCCTCCGACTCGCCATGCACCACACCCACACCGCGATGGTGGTTCTGGACGCGGAATTCGCCGTGGTCGGCGTCAATGCCGCCGCCAAGGCGCTGCTCGGGCGCTACGCCGAGGATATCCGCGCACTGAACCCGGACTTCCGCCCCGACGCCCTGCCGGGCAGCCGGATCGACCGTTGGCCCGGCATCGACCCCGCCCTGCCCAAGCGCCTGCGGGAGAGCGAATCCGGTCTCAGCGGCTTCGTCGGCGTAGGCCAACACCGCTTCCACATCGCCGCCATCCCGCTCGCCACCCGCCCCGGCAAGATCACGGGCTACGCCATCGAATTCTGGTACGCGACCGACCATCTCGAAACCGAGCGCATCGGCGAAATCATGCGGCAAATCCTGGCCGGCACCGAATACGCCATCATGACCTGCGACGAGAACTTCAACATCACCTACGCCAACCCGGCGGTGCTGCGGATTTTCGAGGACAACCTCGAAGCCTTCGAGAAGCTGTTCCCCGGCGTCGATCCGCGCCGCTTGGTCGGACTCTCCATCGACACCTTCCACCAACACCCGCGGCATCAGCGCCAATTGCTGTCCGATCCGCGCAACCGCTCGCTCTCGACCACCATGAAGCTGGCCGACCATACCTTCCGGTTGACCACCTTTCCCTTGGTCCGCAAGGATGGCCGTCCCAACGGATTCGCGGTGCAATGGGACAACATCACCGACCAGGTCCGGGGCCAGGCCGAAATCGAACGCCTGGTGGAACAAGCCGTGGCCGGGAACCTGGCCCAAAGGGTGGATATCGAGCGGGTCGGCGGCGGCTTCAAACAATTCGGCGAGAGCATCAACCGGGTGCTGGACGCCGTGGTCGGGCCGCTGCATGTGGCCGCCCACTATATCCAACGCATCGCCCTGGGCGATATCCCGCCCGCCATCGCCGACCCCTACCAGGGCGATTTCGACACCATCAAGCACAACCTCAATACCTTGATCGGCACGCTCAACGATTTCGAGGCGGCGCAGCGTAAGATTTGGGACGAACACCAGGCGGGAGCCATCGACTACATCATCCCCGCCGAGCGGTTCAACGGCGTGTACGCCCGCATCGCCGGAAGCATCAACCAACTGGTGGCCTCGCACATCGCGGTGAAGATGCGGGTGGTGGAGGTCGTCAAGCAATACGCCGAGGGCGATTTCTCCCAGGACATGGACCGCCTGCCCGGCAAGAAGGGCCAGATCACCGCCGCCATCGACGGGGTGAAGGCCAACCTGCAAGCCATGCAGGCCGAGATCATGCGGCTGGTGGAAGCGGCCTTGCAGGGCAAGCTCGCCGCCCGCGCCGACGCCGCCAAGTTCAAGCACAGCTTCAAGGACATGGTGGAAGGCATCAACCAGACCCTGGACGCCGTCATCGGTCCCCTGAACGTTGCAGCAAATTATGTGGACCGCATCGCCCAGGGCGATATCCCGCCCAAGATCGCCGACAACTACCAGGGCGATTTCAACGTCCTCAAGAACAACCTCAACACCCTGATCGGCACGCTCAACGATTTCGAGGCGGCGCAGCGGAAAATCTGGGACGAACACGCCGCCGGGGCCATCGACTACGCCATCCCCACCGAGCGGTTCAACGGCGTGTACGCCCGCATCGCCGGAAGCATCAACCAACTGGTGGCCTCGCACATCGCGGTGAAGATGCGGGTGGTGGAGGTCGTCAAGCAATACGCCGAGGGCGACTTCTCCCAGGACATGGACCGCCTGCCCGGCAAGAAGGGCCAGATCACCGCCGCCATCGACGGGGTGAAGGCCAACCTGCAAGCCATGCAGGCCGAGATCATGCGGCTGGTGGAAGCGGCCTTGCAGGGCAAACTCGCCGCCCGCGCCGACGCCGCCAAGTTCAAGCACAGCTTCAAGGACATGGTGGAAGGCATCAACCAGACCCTCGACGCCGTCATCGGTCCCCTGAACGTTGCAGCAAATTATGTGGACCGCATCGCCCAGGGCGATATCCCGCCTAAGATCGCCGACAACTACCAGGGCGATTTCAACGTCCTCAAGCACAACCTCAACCTCGCCATCGACAACGTCAACGCCTTGATCGCCGACGCCGACATGCTGTCCCAAGCGGCGCTGGAAGGCCGCTTGGAAACCCGCGCCGACGCCGCCAAACACCAGGGCGGCTACCGCCGCATCGTCGAGGGCGTGAACCAAACCCTGGATTCGGTCATCGGGCCGGTGAACGAGGTCATGCGGTTGTTGACCTTGATCGAGCGCGGCGACCTGACCGAAAAGATCGACGCGACCTACCAAGGCAAGCTGCGCCAACTGCGGGACTCGGTCAACAACACCGTGGACAAGCTGTCGGGGGTCATCGCCGAAGTGCGCCAAGCCTCCGACGCGCTGGCCAGCGCCACCGAACAAGTCAACGCCACCGCCCAGGCCTTCAGCCAAGCCACCACCGAGCAATCCGCCAGCGTCGAGGAAACCGGCGCTTCGGTCGAGCAGATGGCGGTGTCGATCCGCCAGAACGCCGACAACGCCCATGCCACCGAGAACATCGCCAACGAATCGGCCAAGGAAGCCGGCGAAGGCGGCGACGCGGTGCTGCTGACCGTGCAGGCCATGAAGCTGATCGCCTCCAAGATCGGCATCGTCGACGACATCGCCTACCAAACCAACCTGCTGGCCCTGAACGCCGCCATCGAAGCCGCCCGCGCCGGGGAACACGGCAAGGGCTTCGCGGTGGTGGCGGCGGAAGTCAGGAAGCTGGCCGAGCGCAGCCAAGTCGCCGCCCTGGAAATCAGCCAGCTCGCCGCCGACAGCGTGGAGCGGGCCGAACTGGCCGGACGCCTGCTGACACGGATGGTGCCCGCCATCGGCAAGACCTCCGAGCTGGTGCAGGAAATCGCGGCGGCTTCCCGCGAACAATCCAGCGGGGTGGAGCAAATCAATCTGGCGATGAACCAGCTACGCAAAGTGACCCAGCAAAACGCCTCTTCCGGCGAGGAATTGGCCGCCACCGCCGAGGACATGAGCAACCAAGCCGAGCAACTGGGCCGGCTCATGAATTTCTTCCGGGTCGGGAACGATGCCGGAATGGCCATGGACCGCTTGGCACCCCGCGCCGGGCCGCGCCCAAAAACCAAGCCCCGCGGGCAGGCGGCGGAAACCCCGGTCAACGAACGCGAATATGTCCGGTTTTGATGGGAGGATCGCACCATGAACCTAGCCAATGCCGCATTATCCAATCCCGCCCACGACGAGATCGGCGACCAGGAATTCGCCAACCTGGGCCGCCTGATCCGCCACCGGGTCGGACTCGATTTGTCCCCGGCCCGGAAATATCTGGTCACGGGACGGCTGGGCGGCCGTTTACGGGCCTTGAACCTGCGCGGGTACGGGGATTATCTCGATCTCTTGGAAAACGGCTGCGATGAAATGCAGGCGGCCATCGACCTGCTCTGCACCAACGAAACCTGGTTCTTCCGCGAACCCGAGCATTTCGCCTTCCTGCGCGACCACCTCCTGGCCGGGCATAACCGCGCGACCCCGCCGCGCATCTGGAGCGCCGCCTGCTCCTCGGGCGAGGAGCCCTACAGCATCGCCATGACCCTGGCCGGGCGCTATCCCGACACCTCTTGGGAAGTGCTGGCCTCGGATATCAGCACCAAGGTGCTGAACATCGCCAAACGCGGGGTTTATCCCTTGAGCCGTGGCGAAAACATCCCCTTCCCCTTGCTGCTGGAACATTGCCGCAAGGGCATCGGCTCCTGCCAAGGCACGCTCTCTCTGACGCCCCAGTTGCGCGAGCGGGTCCGTTTCCTGCAAATCAACCTGAACGAGCCTTTGCCGGAACTGGGCAGCTTCGACCTGATCTTCCTGCGCAATGTGATGATTTATTTCGACGCGCCCACCAAGCGGCGGGTCTTGCAACGGGTGATCGAGCGCTTGCGGCCCGGCGGTTATCTGTTCGTGGGCCATTCGGAAGTGTTGCACGGTTTGACCGACGCGGTGAGGCCGGTGCGGCCCGCGATTTATCGGAAACCCTAAACAACACGGCTCGGCTGAACCCAAAGGCCGGGAGCGGGACTTCAGGGCTGGTGTTCCCCAACCGGGTTGGGGAACCAGCGCGATCCTACTTCCCCACCAAGCGCAGCCGGTTGGCGTTGGTCACCACCGTCACCGAGGACATCGCCATGGCCGCGCCCGCGATCATCGGGTTCAGCAGGATGCCGAACACCGGATACAGCACCCCCGCCGCCACCGGGATCGCCAAGCTGTTGTAGATGAAGGCGCCCAGCAGGTTCTGCTTGATATTGCGCACCGTGGCCTGGGACAGTTCCATCGCCTCCGCCACCTTGACCAGGGAACCGCCCATGATGACCACGTCGGCGCTCTCGATGGCGATATCGGTGCCGGTGCCGATGGCGAAACCGACATTGGACTGGGCCAAGGCGGGCGCGTCGTTGATGCCATCGCCCACCATGCCCACGGCCTCGCCCTGGTCCTGCAAGGTCTTGACCACCTTGGCCTTGTCCTGCGGCAAGACCTGGGCCCGCACTTCCGAAATCCCGGCCTGGGCGGCGATGGCCTTGGCGGTGATCTCGTTGTCGCCCGTCACCATCAAGACCCGGATACCGGCGGCGCGGAGCCGCGCCACTGCGTCCTTGGAATCGGCCTTGATCGGATCGGCCACCGAAATCAACCCCACCGCCACCCGGTTCACCGCCAGCAATACCGGGGTCTGGCCCTGCCCCGCCAGCGCTTGGAGTGGTTCGGCGAAGGGTCCGGTCTCGACCTGATGCTGCTTCATCAAGGCCGCGTTGCCCAACAGGGCCGCGCTGCCCTCGATCATGCCCGACACCCCATGCCCGATCACCGCCGCGAAGCCGTTCACCGGCAAGGGTTCGATCCCGCGGTCCTGCGCCCCGGCCAGGACCGCCGCCGCCAAGGGATGCTCGGAGCCGGCCTCCAGGCTGGCCGCCCATCGCAGCACCGTATCCTCGGTCCAGCCTTCGGCGGCGGCGACGCTGGCGAGCTTGGGCCGGCCCTCGGTCACGGTGCCGGTCTTGTCCAGCACCACGCAACTCAGCTTGCCCGCGCCTTGCAGGGCATCGCCATTACGGATGAGGATGCCGGACTGGGCGGCGCGGCCCACCGCCACCATGACCGAAATCGGCGTCGCCAGCCCCAAGGCGCAGGGGCAGGCGATGACCAGCACGGTCATGGCGGTGACGAAGGCATAGCCGAAGGCGGGCGACGGCCCCATGATCCACCACACCAGGAAAGTCACGAGGGCGATGGCCACCACCACCGGCACGAACACCGCCGCGACCTTATCCACCAGGCGGGCGATGGCCGGTTTGCTGGCCTGGGCGCGGCGTACGCTGGCGATGATCTGGGCCAGCACGGTGTCGCGGCCAATGCGGGTGGCTTGGAATAGGAAGGTGCCGGATTGGTTGAGCGTGCCGCAGACCACTTCGTCGCCCACGGTCTTTTCGACCGGCATGGGTTCGCCGGTCAGCATGGATTCGTCCACGCTGGAATGGCCCTCGACCAGGACGCCATCGACCGGGATTTTTTCGCCGGGACGTACCCGCAGCACATCGGTCAGGCCGACATCGACGATGGGAATATCGAATTCCTGGCCTTCGCGCAGCACCCGCGCCGTGCGCGGTTGCAGGCCGATCAGGGCGCGGATGGCGGAGGAGGTCCGGCCCCGCGCCCGCATTTCCAGGGCGCCACCCAGGTTGATGAAGGCCAGGATGACCGCCGCCGCCTCGAAATAGGCATCGCGGGTCAGGATCGGCAGCCAATCGCCCGCCACGATGGCCACCGTGGAATAGAACCAAGCCGCGCCGGTGCCCAGGGCGATCAAGGTATCCATATTGGCTTGGCGATGCTCCCAGCTTTTCAGCGCCCCCTTATAGAAATGGCTGCCCGAGTACCACATGGTCCCCAGCGTCAGCAGCGAAATCAGGAACCAGATGCCGCCAGTGCCGGGCGCGCCGAAGGTCGGCAAGCCACCGAAATGCGCCCCGCCCATCAGCATCGCGCCCAGGAGACCCGCCACCGCGGCCTTGTTGATGAGCGAGCGGTAACGCTCCTGTTCCAGCGATTCCTGCTCGCTGGTGTCTTCCAAACCCTCCATGACCGCCGCGTCGAAACCGGCGTCCTGGATGGCTTTCCGCAGGAGATCGGGTTCGACCGGGCCGCGCACCAGGGCGGAATGGTCGGCGAAATTGACATCGGCGGCGGCGACGCCGGGGATATCGCGCAGGGCGGTTTCGACGGCCTGCACGCAACCGGCGCAGCGCATCCCGGCGATGGAAAGGCGGATGGATTTCTGTTCGGATTCGGCCAAAGCGGACATAGCATAGGCTCCGATGGATGGGATGGGGGAATCCGGGCCGGATTCCGGCGACTAAGGAGGGCGGATCGTCCGGTCCCGAAACGGCTTACTATAACAAACCCGTACTCGGAACCGGCGAATCCACCGGGACCGGATAGAAGACCGGTTATGGCTCCATCCCCAGCGTTTTTCAACCGAGGTATTCCATGCGTATCCATTTCCCGCTGCTTCCCTGGTTGTTGGCCTGCGCCTTGGCGCTGCCGACCCACGCCCGCGCCGCCGAAAACTGCCCGCCCCTGCTGGACTACACCGCCAAGCCCCTGCGCGGCGGCGAACCCGTCCAGTTCTGCGAAGCCTACCGGGGCAAGGTCGTCCTGGCGGTCAACACCGCCAGCCAATGCGGTTTCACCCCGCAATTCAAGGGGCTGGAAGCCTTGTACCAGAAATACAAGGATAAGGGCCTGGTGGTGCTGGGCTTCCCGTCCAACGACTTCTGGCAGGAATTCTCCGAGGCCGACAAGACCGCCGAGGTCTGCTATCTCAACTATGGCGTGACCTTCCCCATGTTCGCCAAAAGCCCGGTGAAGGGCGCGGACGCCAATCCCTTCTTCAAGCAACTGGCCGGACAGTCCGGCACCAGCCCGAAGTGGAATTTCTTCAAATACCTGATCGATAGGAACGGCAAGGTGGTGGAAGCCTACGCTTCGACCACCACGCCGGACGACAAGGCTTTGGTGGGGAAGATCGAGGCTTTGCTGGGGGAGGCGGGGAAATAAGGCGGGTCCGGTCCGGGGAGCGGGCCGCACGGCACCTCCCCGGATGCCAAGCCGTGCCCAGGCTACTCGGTCAACACCTCGTAATCCGGCACCACCACCTCCTTGCCACCCCAGCCGAGATTGCAGCCCTTGAAGTCGGAACGCAGCTTGCCAGGATGCAGCCCGCCCTGATAACTGGCCCGGCATACGTACAAGGGCTGCCGACCCGGTGCCGCCTCGGCCCCGGCCTTCACCGCGCCCTCGGGCACCGTGCCACCGCTGGCCGCCACCCAACGCGAGGCCGGGGCATAGCTATCGCCGATGCCCAACATCCCCAGGCGCACCACCGCCACGTCCTTGAGTTCCGGTAACTTCTGGTTGGGACCGACGAATTCCAGGATGCCGCTGTTGCGGGTGGTGCAATCGCGGTCCACCAGTTCGTTGCGGGTATGGCCGTCGCCGCAGAAATGCTCGAACACCGAAAGCTTCTGTTCCATGAGTTGGCGATAGCGCCAGGGGTCGCCGCCGTCCACACTGAGTTTGTCGTAGGAAGCGGCCTTGACACCGGCGCGGGCGGCGGCGGGGAAGCCGGTGACGAAATCGCGCTCCGCCGTGGAGGCGAACACCAGCCCCGAGGGCGCGAAGGAACTGGATGCCTTGGCCACGTCGATGGTGGCTTGGCCCGCGAGCCTATCGAACAACGCGAACATATTGTCCCAGGTCGGCGCGTAGACCTGGGCATTCCAATCGGCGGGCAAGGCACCGTTGCCCACGTCCGACATCCGCACCACGTCCGGGAAGCGGAACACGATAGCCACCATGTCCTGGTCGCGCTGCCAGTGGATCACGTCCTCGGCTTCATAGCCGATATCCAGATAGATATCCAACAGCGACTTGCCGTACACGCTTTCCGGCGTGGTGACGAAGGCATAGGGTTTGCCGCTGAGGAAGGCGCCCGCGGACAACGCATTGGTGTTGGTCAGCGTTCTGCCGCGCGGCGCGATGCGGACGAACACATCGCCCTGGCGGGTCAGCGCGGCGTAATCGACCTTGGGCGTGGCGGTGTCGCTGATTTTTTGCGCCGCCTGCAAGACGGCGGGCGAAGCGCCGGGGCTGCTATAGAGGATGGGACGCTGGTCGGCACTGGCGCACTGAGTTGCCAAGGCCAAGGACACAGCGAACAGGCGGGTTATGGTTTTGGGATTCATCGGGAGGATTCCTCGCGGGGATGGGAGCGTGGATGCTGCACTGGATGCTCATATTCCCGGCTTGGCAACAGCCGGAAGCCCGATTATGACCATTTTTGTGAACAGGGTCAAAATCCCATTACATAGCAAGCACCCCATCCCATCCATACACCTTCCCACCGACCCTGCCCGCGCGCGCGGACGGGCACACCCTATCCCCAGGAAATGCTGGATTTCCCGCGCCAAGCCCGGCACCGCACGGAATCCACAGCCACCGCGCCACTATCATAGGCTTCCCCCACCCCCCGGAATCCAACCCCCCATGAGCCGACGATCCGCCCCGTTCCGCCGCGCCGCCGACGCCCCCGCCCTGCCCGCCGGCACGGGCCGCTTCATCCTGTATTGCCTGCGGGGCTTCCGTAAATGGCTGGTCCTGATGCTGTTGCTCGAAGCCGGGCAGGCGGCGGGCAGCATCCTGGTCCCCTACGCCATCAAGCGCCTGATGGACGGCGTGGCGGCGGGCGGGGCGCTGGTGGAAACCCTGAAGGAACCCTTGCTGCTGTTCGCGGCGCTGAACGTGGCGGAAATCCTGTTCAGCCGGGCCAGCGGCGCGGTGTTGGTCACGGTCGGGCCGCGCCTCCGCCAAAGGACCGCCCGCGACCTCTACGCCTATCTGCAACACCATTCGGCGCATTACTTCAGCAACCACTTCGCCGGAGCCCTGGCCCACCGCATCAGCGAAACCGCCGTCAGCGTCAACCATACGCTCTGGGCCATCCTGTTCGATTTCTGGCCCATCGTCATCACCTTCGGCTTCACCTGCGGCCTGCTGTTCCGTGTCCATGAACAACTGGGGCTGTTCGTGGCCGGTTGGATGGCGGTCTATGTGCTGATTTCGTATTGGCTCGCCACCCGCTGCCAGCCCTACGCCCAGGAGTTCGCCGCCGTGCGCAGCCGGGTCAACGGCAAGATCGTGGACGCCGTCACCAATATCCTCAACACCAAGCAGTTCGCCCGCCTGCGCCACGAGCGCGAACAACTGGAAACCCAGCTCGAAGCCGAGGTCCGCGCCGGACGCCGGACCTTCTGGTACATGGAAAAAGTGCGCTGGTTCCAGTTCATCGCCGCCGCCATCCTCAAACTGGGCACGGTGTATTACGCCCTGACCCTGTGGGAAACCGGCAACATCGGCGCGGGCGATTTCGCCATGAGCGCCAGCCTGGCCCTGCTGATCATCGGCGACGCCCGCAACCTGAGCCGGCGCTTCCTGGAATTCTTCGAGTACCTCGGCAATGTCGCCAATGGGGTGGACGCCCTGGTCCAGCCGCACGGGATCGTGGACGCGCCCGACGCCCAGCCACTCCACGCCAGCCAAGGCCGGATCGAGTTCCGCGCCGTGCGCTTCGGCTACCAACCCGAGCGCCCGGTGTTCGACGGCCTGGATGTGGTGCTGGAACCGGGGCAGCGGGTGGGCTTGGTGGGGTTTTCGGGTTCGGGCAAATCGACCTTCGTCAGCCTGATTTTGCGCAACTACGAGCCGCAGTCGGGGCAAATCCTGATCGACGGCCAGGACATCGCCCGCGCCACCCAGGATTCGCTCCACCGCCAAATCGGCCTGATCCCGCAAGACCCGACCTTGTTCCACCGCAGCCTCCGCGACAACATCGGCTATGGCCGCCCGGACGCGGACGATAGGGATATCCGCGAAGCCGCCCGCATGGCCCATGCCGAGGGCTTCATCGAAGCCATCCCGGAGGGCTATGCCTCGGAGGTGGGCGAACGCGGGGTGAAGCTTTCGGGCGGGCAGCGCCAGCGCATCGCCATCGCCCGGGTGATGCTGAAGGATGCGCCGATCCTGATCCTGGACGAAGCCACGTCCAGCCTGGATTCGGTCACGGAACAAGCCATCCAGGACAACCTGGACCGGGCCATGGGCAAGAAGACGGTGATCGCCATCGCCCATCGGCTCTCGACCATCGCCCATCTCGACCGCATCCTGGTGTTCGACAAGGGCCGCATCGTCGAGGATGGCAGGCACGAGGAGTTATTGGCGCGGCGCGGGTTCTATTACCGGATGTGGACCATGCAGGCGGGGGGCTTCCTGCCGGAAGACGGGGGATGAAGGTGGGGCGGCGTCCGTGCCGCCCCGTGCGGTGGTTCAGGGCGTGCCTTGCACGAAGGGCAGCAGATAGTAGTCGTACATATACTGCATGGCACCGAAGACCTTGGGATTGGTCTTGCGGACCGAACCGCCCCGGATCGGCGGCTTGGGATCGTATTCCAGGTCGAGCATGATGGCCTGGGCGTAGGCGTTGTTCAAGGCGGTGCCACCGAACAGATCGACCACGATGGCCAAGGCCATATCGATGCCGGCGCTGACGCCCGCCGAAGTCCAATATTTGCCGTCCCGGACCCAGCGTTCCTGTTGGAAACTGGCCCCGTATTTGGCGAGGACTTCCTGGGCGCGGTACCAATTGGAGGTGGCCTGCTTGCCTTGCAGCAAGCCCGCCGCCCCCAGCACCCAAGACCCGGTGCAGACGCTGGTGGTATAGACCGTGGTTTGGTCGATGCGCTTGATCCAATCCAGGACCGGCTGGTTCTGGGTTTGGGCGGCGGTTTCCAGCGCCCCGCCCGGAATCAGCAGGATATCCAGCGCGGCGACATTATCGATGGCCTTATCCACCTGGATTTTCAAGCCATCGTTGGTGGTGATCGTGCCCGCCTGTTGGGCGATCAAAAAGGTTTTGAGCCCGGCGGTTTTGAAAACCCGGTATGGACCCAGGGCGTCCATGCTGTTCACCCCGTCGTAGATATAAATCCCGATACCGTTTTGATTGACATTGGGATTGGGGGTGGAACCCATCAGGGTATATAGGTATTGCTCGGGGTCGTATTTGGCCTGGGCCAAGCCCGACAAGAGCGTCAAACAGGCCAAGAGGCATATTCTTATCGATAACATCCGTTATCTCCTAGGCTGGTGCGGTTGTTCAGGGTGGATCGGTGCGCCGGAACCATTCCGGCCCGCCCACGGGTGCAAGGCACGGGCCAAAACCGCCCAGGACCGGCAAAGCGGCGGCGCTTCCCGGTGCGCCGCGATCCAATGGCGCGGTTTGTTCCGGTATATGGCGCATAAACCCACCCTATTCCACGGATACTGGCGCGACCGGAAACCGGGATCGGGTTTTATCAAATTTGGAGGACAACGATGGGCAAGGTGGTGGAATTTCCCAAATCGGTCTGGACCCGCGAGCGCATCCTGCGCGACGAGCTATACCGTTTACACGACGACAGGAATCCCTTGTATGTGCTGTGGAAGCTGTTCCGCTGGCAGGGGGCGTTTTTCGACGGGGCGGCGGTGCCGGGCGAGTATGTGGCGGGGGCGCTGGCGATTTTGGAGCGCTATGGCGATTTGCGGGACCGGGAGGATTTCATGGAGATGGCGTTGGGGATGATGCCGGGGGATGGGGGGGATTAGCGGGCCGGGCGGCGCGGGGGAATCAACCGCGCTCCCTGAGCCAGCGCAGCAACAGCGGCACCCGTAGCCTCCAGCCGTGCCGGAAGGTCCGCGAAATACCGTTGCAACCGGGTCAAGATGTACGGCCCGGGAAACCGCATAATATCCGCCCTTCTCATTAGACCCCGACCCGCCCATGACCACGAAACCCAGCTTTCCCGCCGATTTCCTCTGGGGTGCCGCCACCTCCGCCTACCAGATCGAAGGCTCGCCCCTGGCCGACGGCGCGGGGGTCAGCAATTGGCATCGCTTCGCCCACCGGCCCGGCACCATCGCCAACGGCGACCATGGCGATACCGCCTGCGACCATTACCGGCGCTGGGCGGAAGACATCCAACTCATGCGCGAACTGGGCTTGCAAGCCTACCGCTTCAGCATCGCCTGGCACCGCATCTTCCCGGAAGGCCGGGGCCGCTTGAACCCAAAAGGCTTGGATTTCTATCTCCGGCTGGCCGACGCCCTCAACGCCGCCGGCATCGTGCCCTGCGCCACCCTGCACCATTGGGATTGGCCCGCCGCGCTGGACGACCAGGGCGGTTGGGCCCACCGCGACTCCGCGCAATGGTTCGCCGATTACGCCCACACCCTGTTCCGTGCCATGGACGGACGGGTAAAGCACTGGGCCACGCTGAACGAACCCTGGGTGATCGTCCACGCCGGTTATATCGAAGGGGCGCATCCGCCAGGCGTGCCCGCTTTCGCCAAGGCCCCGCATGCCGCCCATAACCTGTTGCGCGGCCATGCCCTGGCGGTACAGGCGTTCCGCGCCGACGGGGACGGGCAAATCGGCCTGGTGGTCAACCTGGAACCCAAGTACGCCGCCAGCGCCAAGCCGGAAGACCAAGCCGCCCTGGCCCGCAGCCACGCCTATATGAACCGCTGGTTCCTGGACCCGGTGTTCCTGGGCAGTTACCCGGAAGAAATGGCCGATATCTTCGGCGCGGATTGGCCGCGTTTCCCGGAGGAAGATTTCAAGCTGATCCGGGAGCCGTTCGATTTCCTGGGGATCAACTATTACAGCCGCACGGTGGTCCGCGACGATCCCATGAATTTGCCGGTGCGCGATGCGCGGGTACGGCAACGGGCCGAGCATACGGCGATGGATTGGGAGGTGTTCCCGGAAGGTTTGAAGACCTGTTTGGGTTGGGTGAAAAAGCGCTATACCACGCTGCCGCTGTATGTCACCGAAAACGGCGCGGCCTTCGCCGACCCGCCCGCCGTGGCGGGACGGGTGGCCGATCCGCGCCGGGTGGCGTATCTACGCGACCATCTCCGCGCCGCCCACGCGGCGCTGGCGGAAGGGGTGGATTTGAAGGGCTATTTCGCCTGGTCGCTGCTGGACAATTTCGAGTGGGCGCATGGCTATGGCAAGCGCTTCGGGCTGGTGCGGGTCGATTACCCGACCGGCACCCGCACTCCCAAGGACAGCGCCCGCTTCTACCGCCGGGTGATCGAGAGCCGGGGCGCTGTCTTATGGGAAGCGGAGGAGGATTAGGAAGCGGCGTCGTCCACCGCCGTGGCGTTCCGGGTCGGCGGCACGCCCACCTTGACCGCGCCGGTGCAGGTCTGGGTGCCGTCGCTGGCCTGGAAGCCCACCGTATACACCCGCCCATTCCCGGCCTTGCCATACTGCCGCTCGGCCCGCAGCAAAGCCGTCTTATGGTCGCGCTTGATCTTGAAATCGGGCTTGGTCGTGTCCTTGCCCTTTTTGTTCTTCACCGGCTCGTCGGAGGTGATGCCGGTAATGGTGATGCTGACGGAACCCGCCCCGGTCACGTTCTGGACGCTGACGGGTTTGAACAGCTTATTGGGCGGCCATAGTTGGCTCGGCGCGGCGTAGGCCGTGCCGCAATCGAGCGGGTTGGAACCACCGCCGCCCGACTGGACCACCGTCACCGCGACCGCGTCGGCGGCGCTGGTCTTGCCCTGGGCATTGGTCACCACCACTTGGAAGCCGAGGACGGTATCCTCGGTGACGGCGGGCGCGGTGAATTGCGGCTGGGCGCTATCGGCCCCTGTCAATTCGACGGCCGGCCCCGCCGTTTGGACCCATTGATAGCTGGCGATGGCCATCCCGCCGGGATCGCTGGCCGAGCCGTTCAGGATCACAGCGGCATTTTCGGCGACCTTTTGGTCCGGCCCGGCGCTGGCGAAGGGTAGAGCCTCCGGCAACACCTCGGCGGATTCGATGTAGACGGGCAGTTGCGCCGCCTCGTCGAACACGGGCATATCGTAGAGCAGGGAACTATTGCGGGAGACGGCATAGAGCGAATAGTTGGGATCGGTGGTGGTCGTGGCGTAGACCTCGTAGGCCCGGCGCAACTGGTGGTTCATCGCATCGACGGTTTCCGCCATGCCTCCGATGACCTCGCCGAACACCGCGTAGCCATCTGGGCTTTGGGCCGAGCCGTAATCCAAGAAGGCATTGTCCACGGTATTAATAAAGAACTGGGAGGTAGCCGAATTGGCAGCACTGCCCCTGGCCATGGCAATCGAACCCCGGATGTTCTTCAACCCATTGCTAGCCTCGTTGACGATGGAAGCGTGCAAGCCGGACTTGTATTTGTATGTCAAGGTCGATCCGGTGCGATCCTGGATCACCCCACCCCCCTGCGCCACGAAATCCAAGGGAACACGATGAAATATCGTGTCCTGATAAAACCCTTCCTTGATATAGGCGAGGAAGTTCGCGACCGTGACCGGGGCTTTGTCGGGATCGAGTTGCAATTCAATCGCGCCATAGTTGGTGTGCAATTCCACGAAAGCGGGGGTGGCCTCCACCGTGGCTGCGGGCAATAGCAAAGACGCCAGCGTCCAGGAGAATACTTTGTTCATAGGGAATATGGTATTTGGGGGTAATGGTTCCGGCCCAGCGGGCGCGGGTGATGCGATATCGCGCTTATTGTATACACCCCATAAAAAATGGGCACCCGCGGGTGCCCATGGTGCCTATCCAGCGGACGAGCGGTGGAATCAGCCCTCGCCGGCCACGTTGATCTTCTTGGGTTGCACGGCGGCTTTCTTGGGGATGGAAATCTCCAGGACGCCATTGCTACAACGGGCGGAAATGCCGTCGGAATCCGCCGTGTCGGGCAGCGAGAAACGCCGGTAGAAGGTGCCGAACACCCGCTCCACCCGCTTGATGCCCTCGCGCTGGACCTTGGCCTCGGTGGAACGCTCGCCCTTGAGGGTGAGGATGCCATTCTCCATGGTGATATCGATATGCTCGGGACTGACGCCGGGCAGGTCGGCCCACAGCACATAGCGGTTCACTTCCTCCTTGATATCGACCGCCGGGGTCCATTCGGCGGTGGCGGCGGTATCGGTGCCGGCCCGGCTGCCCTCGAAGCTGCGTTCGAGTTCGCGTTGCAGTTGGTTCAACAGGCTCCAGGGTTCATAACGGGTCATGGCGATGCTCCATAGGATTCAGGTTGGGTAGATTCCGCTTTCCCCAGCGCCGGAAAATACCCAGCCATCGGGGAATAGCGGCCCGCGTATATACTTCGGCAATACTGCGGAAGCCCACGCGGAAAACGGTGCAGGTATACCCGAAAGCGTATCCTTTTCCAATTGCTAGACCAGGGTACCGGAAATACCGGCGGATACACTTTCGTTCGTATCGCCGATATGGAGGTGGCCGTTATTTTTTCAAGGGGGGAAAGCCGCCGATTTATCCGGCCAGGAAACCGGCGACGGCCTGGGCGGGCAAAGGCCGGGCGAATAGGAAACCCTGCGCCGAATCACAGCGCTGTTCGGCCAGGAAATGGCGTTGTCCTTCCCGCTCCACGCCGGCGGCGGCGACCTTGAGCCGGAGGCTATGGGCCAGGGCGATCAGGGCGCGGACCTGGGCGGCATCCTGCGGATCGGCCTGGGGATCGCCCATGGGGTCGAGCTTGAGCGTGGACACCGGCAGGCGCATCAAATGGGGCAGCGCGGCATGGCGCATCCCGAATTGGTCGATGGCGAGTTCCACCCCCAGATCGGCCAGGACGGCAAGTTGGGCCAGCCACGGCTCGCCCTGGGCCATGATCTGGGACTCGGGGATTTCCAGGGCCAGGCGCTTGGGCGACAGGCCGGAATGGCCCAGGGCGGAGCGCACCGCCCGCGCCAGGGTGCCGCGCTGGAGTTGGACACCGCTCACGTTCACCGCGATCCTGCCGAAATCCAGCCCTTGGTCCAGCCAAGCCCTGGCCTGGACACAGGCCCGCCGCAACACCCAATCGCTCAGGGCTTCCAGCAGGCCCGCCTCGGTGGCGAGCGGCAGGAAGCGCTCCGGCAGGATCAAACCTTGCTCGGGATGCTGCCAACGCACCAGGACTTCGAGGCCCGCCACCCGCCCGCCCGCCAACTCCACCTGCGGCTGGTAATGCAACACCAGTTCGTCGCGCTCGATGGCCCGGCGCAACTGGCCTTCGACCATCTTGCGCTCGAACACCCGCGCCGAGACCTCGCCGCTGTGGTAGCGGAAGGTATTGCGTCCCTCGGCCTTGGCCCGGTACATGGCGCTGTCGGCGCTCTTGAGCAAGGCATCGACGGTCCAGCCATCGCGGGGATAGAGGCCGATGCCGATGCTGGCGGTCGCGTTCAGGCTATGGCCTTCCACCTGGAACGGCTGGGCCATGGCCTTGGATATCTTCTCGGCCACGTTGGCGATGCCCGCCTCCTTGGCGAGTTCCTCCAGCAACACCACGAATTCGTCGCCGCCGTAGCGTGCCACGGTGTCCTGCTCGCGCATCTGTTCGGTAAGCCGCACCGCCACCGCCTGCAACAGGCCATCGCCCACCGCATGGCCCAGGCCGTCGTTGATCTGCTTGAAATGATCCAGGTCCACGAACATGACGGCGACCTGCTGGCGCAGGCGCTTGGCCTGGATCAAGGCATGGGCCAGCCGCGCCCGGAACAACAGCCGGTTGGGGAGGCCGGTCAGGGGATCGTGGTGGGCCAGATATTCCAGCCGCTCCAGGGATTGCTTGACCGGGGCCATATCGGTCAGCGTGCCGATGTAATTCAACACCTGGCCACCCTCGTCCTTCACGGCGTTGATGACCAACCAACGCGGTGACAACAGCCCCGTGCCGGTGCGGGTCCACACTTCGCCCAGCCAAGTGCCGCCGCCGTCCAGCCCGTCCCAGGCCTCCTTGAAAAACGCCAAATCGCCCAGCCCGGTCTGGGGCCGCAACAGGTTCTGGCCCAGCACCTCCGGCTCGGCGTGGTCGGTGATGCGCAGGAAAGCGGGATTGGCGGCGACGATGGTGCCTTCGGCGTCGGTCACCACGATACCGTCGGCGGTATGCTCGGCCACGGTGGCCCAGAACCGGGCGCTGGGCGCGACGCGGTCCGGGTCGGCTTCCAGCAGGATGTTCAAGGCACCGATCAACGCCCCCGAACCATCGCGCAGCGGCGTGGGATAGGGCAACACCGCCACCCGTCCGCCATCGGGCCGCTCGATCACGATGCGCTGGCCGCGCACCGGGCGCTGTTCCCGCAGCGCCACGGCCATGGGGCAAAGCTCGTGTGGCAAGGGCGTGCCATTGGGTAGGTACATGGCTTGGGAACCGCACCACTGGTCGGTCCCGGCGCGGGGACGGCGGCCCCAGAGCGCGGCGGCGGCCTCGTTGTACAAGGCCAAGCGGCCTTCGGCATCGGTGGCATAGGCCGCCACCGGCAGGGCCTCGACCCATTCCCGCAGACAGCGGCCCTCGGAACCCAGCGGATGGCCGACGGCGAGGCCCTCCCCCAGGCGATGGATCAGCTTGGCGTAGCTGATGAGTTCGGCCTGCTTGACCGGCTCGACCAGATAGCCATCGGCGGCGGAGACAGCGGCCCCGTCGTTGCGTTCGGAGAGATAAAGTATCCAGGGGGCGGCGGCGGCATCGGTCCTGATCTGGCGGCAGATATCCTCGGGCCTGCCATCGCCGAAACGCCCGCCCAGCACCAGCAGGAACGGGCGGCGCTCGCGCACCGCCTGCACGGCCTCGCGGCAAGTGCCGGCCTCGATGACCGGGCAGCCCAGTTCGCTCAGGATTTTGCGGCGGAGATGACGCCGCCGTATGTTGCCATCCGCCATCAGCACGGCGCGGCTCGGGAAAATCGCCATCGGACTATCCTTGTCGAATGTGGCTGGCATTGGGTGGGAAGCCGGTTTATCCGGCCGGGGGAACCTGGACGCTGGTTCGGTGGATTATGCTTGTAAAGCTTTTTTAGCACGGAGGATCCGCGCCGTGCGAGACTGCAAAATTACCTAGCCGACCGGATTACAGCCCAGGCGCTGGCATCCAAAGCCAGCTTTGGACTCCAAACATCCCGCTGCCTGGGTCCCCAAGCGGAACTTGGGGACCCAGGCGGGCGGGGATCAGCCCACCCAGGCCCTGGCATTGCGGAACATCCGCATCCAAGGCCCGTATTCGCCCCAATCGCCGGGATGCCAGGAATTCTGCACCGTGCGGAAGCAGCGCTCGGGATGCGGCATCATGATGGTGAACCGACCGTCGGCATTGGTCAGCCCGGTGATGCCGAACGGCGAGCCATTGGGGTTGTACGGGAAGGCCTCGGTCGGCTGGCCGCGGTGATCGACATAGCACAAGGACACCAAGCTCTGGCTCATCGCCTTGATCGGGCTTTTGAAGAACTCCGCCCGCCCTTCGCCATGGGCCACCACCACCGGCATCCTGGAACCCGCCATCCCGGCGAACAGGATCGAGGGCGATTCGCGCACCTCGACCAGGGACACCCGCGCCTCGAATTGCTCCGACTCGTTGCGCACGAAACGCGGCCAATGCGCCGCCCCCGGAATCAGTTCGGCGAGGTGGGACATCATCTGGCAGCCATTGCACACGCCCAGGCCAAAGGTATCGGGTCGATGGAAAAAGGCGTGGAATAGCTCGCGGGCCTCGGGATTGAGCAGGATGGACTTGGCCCAGCCCCCGCCCGCGCCCAGCACGTCGCCATAGGAAAAGCCGCCACAAGCCGCCAGTCCCACGAAACCCTCCAGTCCGACCCGGCCCGCGAGGATATCGCTCATATGCACATCGACCGCCGTGAACCCGGCCCGGTCGAACGCCGCCGCCATTTCCACATGGCCGTTGACGCCCTGCTCCCGGAGGATCGCGACCTTGGGCCGGCCCTGGGCGAAGAAGGGCGCGGCGATATCGTGTTGGATATCGAAACCCAACTTGGCCGACAGCCCCGGATCGCCCTCGTCGCGCACGGTCTCGAACTCCTGCCGGGCGCATTCGGGGTTGTCGCGCAACGCCTGCATCCGGTAGCTGGTCTCGGACCAGACCGCTTGGAAACCGGCACGGGTGCCCTCGATCAAGATCGCGTCGCCACGGCGGAAGACGATCCGCCCATCGGTCCTGGGAGCGCCCAATGCATGGGCGCAAGCGCCCAGCCCGGCCCGGCCCAAGCGTTCCATCACGGTATCGAGTTGATCTTCGCGCACTTGCAGCACGGCCCCGAGTTCCTCGCAGAACAGCGCCGCCAGGGTGTCGCCGCCCAAACCGGCCAGGTCGATATCGAGGCCGCAACGCGCCGCGAACGCCATCTCGCACAGGGTGGCGAACAAGCCGCCATCGGAACGGTCGTGATAGGCCGATACCAGCCCATCGGCGTTCAAGCCCTGGATCGCGCCGAAAAACGCCTTGAATAGCTCGGTATCGTCCAAATCCGGGGCGGCATTGCCCAATTGCCCGTAGACCTGGGCCAGCACCGAACCGCCCAGCCGGTGGCGGCCCCGGCCCAGATCGACAAGGACCAGGACGGTCGGGCCTTCGTCCAGGCGCAATTGCGGGGTCAGCGTGGCGCGGATATCGGCCACCGGGGCGAAGGCGGAAATAATCAGCGACAAGGGCGCGGACATGACGGTTTCCCGGCCATCCTGCTTCCACACGGTCTTCATCGACAAGGAATCCTTGCCCACCGGGATGGCGATGCCCAAGGCCGGGCATAGCTCCATGCCAATCGTTTTCACGGTGTCGTACAGGGCGGCATCTTCGTGGCCGTGGCCCGCCGCCGCCATCCAGTTGGCGGAGAGCTTGACCTTCTTCAAGGACACGATGCGGGCGGCGGCGAGATTGGTCAGCGCCTCGCCCACCGCCATCCGCCCGGAGGCCGGGGCGTCGATCAAGGCCAGGGGCGCGCGCTCGCCCATGGCCATGGCCTCGCCGGTATAGGCGTGGAAGCCGGTCGCGGTCACGGCCACGTCGGCGACCGGCACCTGCCACGGGCCGACCATCTGGTCGCGGGCCACCAAGCCGCCGACCGAGCGGTCGCCGATATGGATGAGGAAGCTCTTGTCCGCCACGCTCGGATGGCTCAACACCCGGCGGGCGGCCTCGGGGAAGCCGATGCCCTCGAAATTCAACGCGGGCAGGGCGGTGCCGCCGTGCTTGGCTTCCCGCCGCAGCTTGGGCGGTTTGCCGAACAGCAGGGACATGGGGATGTTCACCGGCTCGTTGCCGAACAAGCGGTCGGTCAGCACCAAGTGTTCTTCTTCGGTGGCCTGGCCGATCACGGCATAGGGGCAGCGCTCGCGCTCGCAGAAGGCCCGGAACCGCTCCACCGCCTCCGGCTTCAGGGCCAGCACATAGCGCTCCTGCGATTCGTTGCACCAGATTTGCATCGGGGTCATGCCCGGCTCGTCGTTGGGCACCTCGCGCAATTCGAAGCGGCCCCCGCGTCCGGCGTCGTGGATGATTTCCGGGACGGCGTTGGACAGCCCGCCCGCGCCCACGTCGTGGATCGACAGGATGGGATTGTCGCCGCCCAGGGCCACGCAGCGGTTGATGACTTCCTGGCAGCGGCGCTGCATCTCGGGATTGCCGCGCTGCACCGAGGCGAAATCCAGGTCTTCGGCGCTTTCGCCCGCCGCCACCGAGGAGGCCGCGCCGCCGCCCAGGCCGATCAGCATGGCGGGGCCGCCCAGCACCACGATGGGCGCGCCCGGCGGCAAGGCTTCCTTGGCGAGATGGCCTGGCCGGATATTGCCCATGCCCCCGGCGATCATGATGGGCTTGTGATAGCCCCGCAGCCCCGCCCCGTCCGCCGCAGGCTGCTCGAAGGTGCGGAAATAGCCGCACAGGTTGGGCCGGCCGAATTCGTTGTTGAAGGCCGCGCCGCCCAGGGGACCGTCGATCATGATGTCCAGGGCCGAGGCGATGCGGCCCGGCTTGCCGTGGTCCTGTTCCCAAGGCTGGACGAAGCCGGGAATCCTGAGGTTCGACACCGAGAACCCGGTCAAACCGGCCTTGGTGTGGGAACCGCGCCCGGTCGCGGCCTCGTCGCGGATTTCGCCGCCCGAGCCGGTCGCGGCGCCAGGGAACGGGGAGATGGCGGTCGGATGGTTGTGGGTCTCCACCTTCATCAACAAATGGGCCGGCTCTTCCCGGTAGACGTATTCCAGGCTGTCCGGGTCGCGCAGCAGCACCCGCGCCATCGAGCCTTCCACCACCGCCGCGTTGTCCTTGTAGGCGGAGAGAATCCCCGTGGGCGATTTCTGGCTGGTGTTGCGGATCATGCCGAACAGGGAGCGATCTTGCAGGTCGTCGTCGACGATCCAGGACGCATTGAAAATCTTGTGGCGGCAATGCTCGGAATTGGCCTGGGCGAACATCATCAATTCCACATCGCTGGGATTGCGGCCCAGGGCGGTGAAACTCTGTTCCAGATAGTCCAGTTCGTCTTCCGACAAGGCCAGGCCGAGCTTGCCGTTGGCGGTCATCAAGGCCCACCGCCCCTGCTCCAACAACGGGATGAATTCGACCGGGGCGGGACTGCGGTGGCGGAAGATCGAGGGTTCCTGGCCATGGCCCAGCACGCTCTCGGTCATGCGGTCGTGCAACAGGGCTTTCAGGAGGTCCAGCTTCTTGATGGGGATGCCGCCGCTGGCCTGGATGCGGTATTCGATGGCGCGTTCCAACCGCAGCACGGCATCGAGGCCGCAGCGCCGGGCGATATCGGTGGCCTTGCTGGACCAGGGCGACACCGTGCCCAGGCGCGGCACCACCAGGAAATAGGCATCGGCGAAATCGCCCGGCCTGACTTCCGGCCCATAGTGCAGGACGCTTTCCAAGCCCTTGCGCTCGGCCTCGTCCAGGGCGTGGGCAACCTCGGCGAAATGGACATAGGCTGCGGTGAAATCGGACACATTCGGCACCACGGCCTGCATATCCGCGAGCAATTTGACGCGCCGAAACTCCGACAGCGCGGCGGGACCGGGAAATCTGAGGATCATACTTAGACCTGCCAGTAGGATTGAGTCTGAGGAGAACCCGCGGGGCGCGGGTGGAACAGGGCAAGGTGGGCCTGCCCAGTGCAAAAACATAGCCCCTTAACGCTTGTAGGAGCGGCCTCCGGGCGCGATGGCGGTGCGCCATCGCGGACCCGGAGGCCGCTCCTACGGCAGGGGAACCGGCACCGCCCGCTATTCGGCGGGTTTTTCGCCCGTCTTGGGCGACTCGGCGAGGGTTTTCAAGGTTTCGTGTAGGCGTTTCAAAAGTTCGAAGCCCGGCCCGCTGTCCTGGGGTTTGCCATCGGAATCCAGCACATAGACCAGGGTGGTCTGGGTCTGGCCCTTGTCTTCCAACTTGACCCGGTATTCCCTGGATTTTTCCTGGCCTCCGCCGAACAGCGCCGCCACGTCGCCGAAGAAGCCGCGGTCCTCGTAAGGTTTTTGATCGCCGCCATAATAGACGAAGTACATGCCTTCGGAACGGTTCTGGTCGGTGACTTCCAGCTCCAAGCGGCCCAGCGCCTTGGCGACATCGCTCCAGGCGCGGTCGAACGGGGCTTCGATCTCGATCAAAGGCACATTGTCGGAACTCTGGGCCAGGGTCGAATCGACCTCCGGCGACTGGGTGCGTTTGGCGGCGGGACGCGGCGGCTCGGCTTCCTCGGGACGTTCGGCCTCGGGCGCGGGCTCCTCGCCAGGACGGGTCCGCACCGTTTCTTCCTGCGTCGGCTCGGACAGCTTCCGGGTGGCGGCGTCCTCGATGGTGGAGGAAGTCAGGTCGGGCGGGATTTCCAGCGGCGGGATTTCGGTGCTGTATTTGTATTGCTTTTGCTTGTCGGGAAACCAACCGCTGATGGTTTCACAAGCGGACAGCCCCGCGCATAGGCCCGCGAGGGCCAGCACCCTGCCGAGATGGATAGGCTTCATAGGTTTTTTCACACCACGCCGGCCTGGCGCATGGCGGCCCGCACCGTGTCGCGGCAGCCTTCGGATAGCCAGGTCAAGGGCAAGCGGATGCCGGTCTTGATCCAGCCCATTTCATGGACCGCCCATTTGACCGGGATGGGATTGGATTCGATGAACAAATCGCGGTGCAACCCGGCCAGTTGGGCATCGAGGGCGGCGGCGGTCTCGGCGGCGCCCGCCATCGCGGCGACGCACATTTCATGCATCAGCTTGGGCGCGACATTGGCCGTGACCGAAATCACCCCATGGCCGCCCAGCAGGCAGAACTCGCGGGCGGTGGCGTCGTCGCCGGAATAGAGGAGGAAATCCGGCCCGCACGATTCGATGATTTCCTTCACCCGCTCCAGCTTGCCGGTGGCTTCCTTGATGCCGATGATGTTGGGGATCGGGGCCAAGCGGGCCACGGTCGAGGGCAGCAAATCGCAGGCGGTGCGCCCTGGGACGTTGTAGAGGATTTGCGGGATGTCCACCGCCTCGGCGATGGCGCGGTAGTGGAGGTACAAGCCTTCCTGGGTCGGCTTGTTGTAGTAGGGCGTGACCAGGAGGCAGGCGTCCGCGCCGATGGCCTTGGCGCTCCGGGTGAGGTCGATGGCCTCGCGGGTGGAATTGGCCCCGGTCCCGGCGATGACCGGCACCCGGCCCGCCACCCGCTCCACCACGCGGCGGATGGTGGCGCAATGCTCCTCGGGGTCGAGGGTGGCGGACTCGCCCGTGGTGCCGACGGCGACGATGCCGTCGGTGCCTTGCTCGATATGGAACTCGACCAAGCGGTCCAAACTGTCAAAATCGACGGTGCCGTCCGCTTCCATGGGCGTCACCAACGCTACGATACTAGCTTGAATCATCATGCCTTTTGGGGTTCGGGCAAAAACCGCATGTTACCGTGCGCTGGCCGGCTCTGACAACCGCGCGACCGCCCGTCCGGGCGGCATAAACCCGCCACCCCAAGGCCCGCCCGCCACGGCCATGGGCAGGGGCATTCGCGATATGAAGGTGATAAACTTTTTTCCTTTTCCAAGAAGTCCCTCCCGTGAGAACCCCCACCACCATGCAGCTCGTCGTTACCGTGCTGGGCGTGAACCGCCCCGACCTCGTCGTGGAACTGACCCGCGCCTTCAAGGATTGCAAATGCATGATCCTGGAAAGCCGGATGACCGAATTGGGCAACGAGTTCGCCGCCCATCTGCTGGCGGAAGGCAATTGGAACCACATCGTCCGGCTGGAAAACTCCCTGGAAAGCCTCGCCACCCGCTACAGCCTCAAGATCGCCACCCTCCGCGCCCAGGAGCGCGAAGAACCCCAGGAAGACACCTCCCTGCCCTATGCCGTGGATATCTACGCCACCGACCAGATCAACAATATCCACGACCTCGGCAACTTCTTCACCGAGCGCGGCATCGATATCCTCGACCTTTCCAGCAGCCGCTATCCCGCGCCCTTCACCGGCTCGCCCTTGTTCCTGGCCCATATCATCGTCAAGATTCCCGCCGGGACGCGCATCGTGTCGCTGCGCGACGAGTTCCTCGATTTCTGCGACCAGATGAACCTCGACGCCATCCTCGAACCCGTCAAACGTTGAAACCCGAATCCCCATGAGCGCAGCCCAACCCGCCCCGGACTTCTCCGCCCCCGCCACCTCCGATCAAACCCTCGGCCTCCGGGATTTCCGGGGCCGGTTCCTGGTGTTGTATTTCTATCCCAAGGACAGCACCCCCGGCTGCACCCAGGAAGGCCAGGATTTCAGCGAACTCTACCCGGAATTCCAGGGCGAGAACGCCGATATCCTGGGCGTGTCCAGGGATGGCCTGAAGTCCCACGCGAACTTCAAGTGCAAGCAGGCATTCCCGTTCGAGCTGCTCTCGGACACGGACGAAGCCCTGTGCCAAGCCTTCGACGTGATCCGCATGAAAAACATGTACGGCAAGCAAGTCCGGGGCATCGAACGCAGCACCTTCCTCATCGACCCCGAAGGCCGCATCGCCTTCGAGTGGCGCAAGGTCAGCGTCAAAGGCCACGCCGCCGCCGTACTCGCCAAACTGCGCGAACTCTCCACCTAATAAGCGCCGCGGGGGCGGGTTCATCCGCCTTTTTCACCGGCCCTGGGCGGCTGAATCCGCCCCCCTGGCAATACGCACCGCGTATCCTACCCCCTTCCACGCAACCTCCCCCACGATGACCGCCGATACCCTCCCCCACCGCAAGCTCTTCGTCCTCGATACCAACGTCCTGATGCACGATCCGGCCTCGCTGTTCCGCTTCCAGGAACACGATCTTTACCTGCCCATGATCGTGCTGGAAGAACTCGACCACTCCAAGAAAGGGCTGTCGGAAGTCGCCCGCAACGCCCGCCAGGCCAGCCGCTTCCTCGACGAACTCATCCACCAGGCCGATTTCCAGGCCATCAGCAACGGCATCGCCTTGAACCGGCTGGATTACGCCGGGCGCATCGACGAGCGCTGCGTGGGCCGCTTGTTCTTCCAGGTACGGCGCATGGATTCGGCCCTGCCGGAAAGCCTGCCCGGCGACCTGCCCGATAATTCCATCCTCGCCACCACCCTGGCCCTGGCCAAGGAAAACCCGGAAACCCAGGTGGTGCTGGTGTCCAAGGACATCAATATGCGGATCAAGGCCTCGCTGCTGGGGATACGGGCCGAGGACTTCCACAGCGACCAGGTGCTGGACGATATCAACCTGCTCTACAGCGGGGCGCAGGCATTGCCGGCGGATTTCTGGGAAACCCACGGTGGCAAGCTGGAATCCTGGCAGGATCAACGCGGGCGGACTTTCTACCGGGTGCAAGGCCCATTGGCGCGGGACTGGTTCGTCAACCAATTCCTCTATATGCCGGACGACTCCGGTTTCGAGGCCATCGTGCGCGGGTTGGAACCCGGCGGCGCGGTGATCGAACTGGCCCGCGATTTCAGGTCGCCGCAGCACGCCGTGTGGGGCATCACCGCCCGCAACCGCGAGCAGAATTTCGCCCTCAACGTGCTGCTGGACCCGGAGATCGATTTCGTCAGCCTCCTGGGCACGGCGGGCACCGGCAAGACCTTGCTGGCCCTGGCGGCGGGTTTGGCGCTGTCGATGGAAGCCAAGCTCTACCGCGAGATCATCATGACCCGCGAAACCATCCCGCTGGGCGAGGACATCGGCTTCCTGCCGGGCACCGAGGAAGAAAAAATGGCCCCGTGGATGGGGGCGCTACTGGACAACCTGGAACTCCTGAGCGGCTACAACGAAGGCGGTTCGAGCTGGGAACGCGCCGCCACCGGCAGCCTGCTCGCCAGCCGGGTGAAGATGCGCTCCTTGAATTTCATGCGGGGCCGCACCTTCCTCAACCGCTATATCATCCTGGACGAGGCCCAGAACCTGACCTCGAAACAGATGAAAACCCTGGTCACCCGCGCCGGGCCGGGCACCAAGGTCGTGTGCCTGGGCAATATCGCCCAGATCGACACGCCCTACCTCACCGGCACCACCTCCGGCCTGACCTACGCCGTGGACCGCTTCAAGTCCTGGCCGCACGCGGCGCATATCACCCTGAAGCGCGGCGAGCGGTCCAGGCTGGCGGATTTCGCGGCGGACACCTTGTAGCCCGGCACGGCCAGCGTGCCGATATGCCACCGGAAACACGAAACATGACCGCCAACACCAGCGAACCCACCCGCGACCAGTTGCTCGCCCTGATCCACACCCAAACCGAACTCATCAAACTGGGCCTCGACCTACCGGCCATCATGGCCCTCGCCACCGAACGCGCCCAGGCCATGACCCAGGCCGATGGCGCGGTCATCGAGATCGCGGAAGGCCATGAGATGGTGTATCGGGCCGTATCCGGGCGGGCTTCCAACTCCCTGGGCTTGCGGTTGGCGCGGAACGCCAGCCTGTCGGGCCTGTGCGTGGCCTCGGCCACCGCCTTGCGCTGCGACGATAGCGACACCGATCCCAGGGTGGACCGGGACGCCTGCCTGAGGATCGGCATCCGTTCCATGGTCGCGGCCCCGTTGATCCATCTGGGGCAACCCGTGGGGGCGCTGAAAGTATTGGCGGCGCAACCTGGGGCCTTCGGGGAACGCCAACTCCGTTTGCTCTCCCTGGTTTGCGAATCGCTGTCCGCCGCGATGTTCCACGCCGCCAGATACGGCACCGAGGAATTGTTCCGCCGGGCCACCACCGACGCCCTCACCGGACTGGCCAACCGGGCGCTGTTCTACGACCGCCTGCGCCACAGCATCGCCCAGGCCAAACGGGAAGGCCGCCGCCTGGGCATCCTGATGCTGGACATGGACGGGCTCAAGCCCATCAACGACCACCACGGCCACCGCGTCGGCGACGCCGCCCTCAAGGAGATGGCCAAGCGCATCGCCGCCGAGGCCCGCCATTCCGACACCGCCGCCCGACTCGGCGGCGACGAATTCGCTCTGATCCTGGCACCGGTCGAAACCCGCGACTGCGCCTTGAAAGCGGTGTGCCGGCTCACGGAGCGCTGCGGCCAGCCCTTCAACTTCGAAAACCAGTCCATCCGGTTCGGCGCGAGCGTCGGCGTATCGATCTGCCCGGACGATGGCGACCAACCGGACGAGTTGATCGACCGGGCCGATCAATCGATGTACCGTTCCAAGCGCGAGAAAAAGGCCGGCCTCCCGGCCTGAGCGGCCTCAAGTCCCCGGCAAATCGCGCAGTTCGGGCCGCAAGTGGGCGCGGTCGCCCAAGCGCCGCAACAACGGCCCGTGGTCGCGCAATTCCACCACGCTGAGGGAAGCCACCGGGGTATCGATGCGGTCGCGGTAATGGCCCACGTCGATGCCCAACATCTGGCAGAGCAACACCCGGATCGTGGCCTTGTGCGACACCACCAGCACATCGCCCGAAGCATGCCGCGCCCTAATATCGTCCACCACCGAAAGCGCCCGCTGGCCCACGTCGATCCCGCGCTCGCCGCCGGTCGGGCCGTTCCAGCCCGCATCGCCCAACCAGCGCAGATAATCCTCCGGGTATTCGCGCCGCACCTCTTCCGCCGTCTTGCCTTCCCAGGCCCCATAGTCGATTTCCCGCAGGCCATCGCGCAGTTCCGCGACCGCGCCGGTCAGGTGGCACAAGGGTTCCACGGTGGCGCGGGTCCGGCGCATGGGGCTGGCATAGATGCCGGCCCACACATGGTCGCGGTAGCCGTGGGCGAAATCTTCCGCCATCTGCTGGCCGATGGGGCTAAGCTCGATATCCAAGCGTCCGCAAAAGCCGCCGGTGCGGCTGGATTCGGTTTCGCCGTGCCTGAGTAGATAAAGGTTGAGAGCCATGGTGTTTCTCCGTGGATTACTTGCCGAGCAATACGATCCTGAGCATCGCGCCCACGGCCTTGAGCTTCTGCCCCAGGCCGGGATCGGCGTGCAGCGGATAGACGCCCGGCAATTTCTGCCCCCAAGCCAGTTTTTTCAAGCGCTGTTTGACCGAAGGCTCCAATTGTCCATCCGCCGCCAGTTCCATGAACATGGCCTTGACGTTGCCGAGATCGAAGAAATCCTGCTGCCAAGCCCATAGGCCGTTGCCGCCGTAGCGGAACCAGGAGCCGCCGACCCCGGCGACTTCGTATTCGCCGCCATCGGCCCGCCGGACCGGCGCGACCTGCCGCCAAATCCCGATCACCTCGCCCTGTTGCTCGTCGATGATGATCTTGTCGTAGGGATAGCGCCATTTCTCGAAGCCTTCCATATGCGCCCCCAAGGCCCATTCCTCGATTTCCTTGCGGCCACGGGCGATGAATTCGCGGTTCGGTCCCATGTTCCAGCGGTATTCGGCGTCCTCGGCGTACATCGCGCCCAGGTGTTTGATCCAATCGCCCTCGGTTTCGGATCGCTGGTTGGCGGCCAGCCAGCGTTCGACCATGGCTTCTAGTTCTGCGCGGGGATAGGCGGGCATAGGGTTTCCTGCGGTGGATGGATAAGGAACGGGAAGATACCGGATTTCGCCGACGATTGCGGCGGGATCGAGCATCGATGCTAAGATGCCGCGCCCTTTTCCTGGCCTCAAAACAACCGGAGCCCCCCATGAGCCAACGCCCCCCGAAAGCCCCGCCCAGACTGCCGGGTGCCCTGCCCTTGCTCGGACATATCCCCGATTTCGGCAAGAATCCCCACGATTTCATGATGCGGCTCAGGGCCAAGCTGGGCGATATCGCCGAATTCCAGATGTTCCACCAGGACATGGTGCTGATGACCGGGGCCGAGGCCAGCGAGGCGTTCTACCGCGCCCCGGACGAGGTGCTGGACCAAGGCCCGGCCTATAAGCTGATGACGCCGATCTTCGGCCAGGGCGTGGTGTTCGACGCGCCCATCCCGCGCAAGAACGAGCAATTGCAAATGCTCATGCCGGCCCTGCGCGATAAGCCGATGCGGACCTATTCCGAGGTCATCGTCGGCGAGGTCGAACAAATGACCCGCGACTGGGGCGGCTCCGGCGACTTGAACCTGTTGGAATTCACCAAGGAACTGACCATCTACACCGCCAGCCATTGTTTACTCGGCCCGGAATTCCGCTACGAACTCAGCGCCGAATTCGCCGAAATCTACCGCGACCTGGAACACAGCATCCAGCCCATCGCCTATGTGTTCCCCAACCTGCCCTTGCCGATCTTCCGCCGCCGCGACAAGGCGCGGGTGCGGCTACATGGCTTGGTCGCGCAGATCATGGAAAAACGCGCCCAAAGCAGCGAAAAAAGCACCAACGTGTTCCAAATGCTGATCGACGCCCATTACGAGGACGGCAGCAAGCTCAGTTCCCACGAGATCACCGGGATGCTGACCGCCGCCGTGTTCGCGGGCCACCACACCAGTTCCGGCACCGCCGCCTGGGTGTTGATCGAACTGCTGCGCCACCCCGAGGAGTTGCGCCGGGTGGTGGCGGAACTCGACGCCTTGTTCGGCGAGGACGGGCCGGTGACGTTCGAGTCCTTGCGGCAGATTCCCCGGTTGGAAAATGTCATCAAGGAAGTGCTGCGCCTGCATCCGCCCTTGATCCTGTTGATCCGCAAGGTGATGAAGGATTTCCAGGTCGGGGATTATCTGATCCCGGCCGGGAAATTCGTCTGCGCCGCGCCCGCCGTGACCCACCGGATTCCCGAGTTGTTCCCCGACCCGGAACGCTTCGACCCCGATCGCTACACCCCGGAACGCGGCGAGGACCGCAACCTCTACGGCTGGCAGGCGTTCGGCGGCGGGCGGCATAAATGTTCGGGCAACGCCTTCGCGCTGTTCCAGTTGAAGGCGATTTTCAGCCTATTGCTGCGGCGCTATGAGTTCGAGCTGGTCAACCCGCCCGAGAGCTACCGCGACGATTACACCAAGATGGTGGTGGAGCCGAATTCCCCGTGTTTGGTGCGCTACCGCAGGCGCAAGACCCAGGCCGAGCGGACGGCGGCGACCGCAACGGCCACGGATGCGGCCCAAGCAAATCGGCACCGGCTCAAGGTCGTGGTCGATTGGGATTTGTGCAAGGGCCATGCGAACTGCATGACGGAAGCGCCGGAAGTATTCCAGGTCGATGATAAAGGCAAGCTGACCGTGCTGGACGAACACCCGTCGGCGGAGTTGTTGGAGAAGCTCAGGGCGGCGGAGCGGTATTGCCCGACGCGGGCGATCAAGATCGAGGGCGGGGAAGCCGAGGGTGGGCTTTGTCCGTTCCACTGAGCGCATGGCCGAAATTCCACATTCGGCGGAGTACGCGGGCATGCTATTCCGCCGCATGAAGCGCCCGCACCATTTCAATATATAATCACGCATCGCCGCCGATGCATCACCATACATTATGAGGAAAACTCTATGCCATGCTTTCTCATATTTATACTATTCTTCTTTAGCGTAAGCTACTGCCACGCAATACCTGACGATAAAATATGCAAAGAACCATCAATAGTCGCACTTCAATGGCACAGCCCCTATAGAAACTGCATTCCTCTGAAGTTAATATATCGAGCCAAAGGAATTGATGAAACAGTTGATGCCGCCCAAATAATAACCAAAAAAGGAAATAAATGGCTATACCATATATTCATCGTAGACACCAAGGGCAATATTTTAAAGTTCAACTCAGATATCATCCTTGAGCGGCCCTCGTCAGGATTGAGTAATTTGCTAAACGAACAACTAAAAATAGGAGATGGCCCTGATCTCCTTTACGACCTTGTACTTGAGAATAATGGGATACGCCTTTGCAAAATAGCAGAAATGAAATATCCATTAATCGGGGAACTTCGTATATGCGAGGGCGACAAAGAGTATCAAGGCCAAACCGGGTTTAGTCCTGGAATATTAAAACCGGAAGAAGCCAAAGCCAGAGTCTGTGATATAGTAGCCAAGGCATCAAACCAAGAGTGTACTTTTAATGAAATCGCGGTTTTTAAAGAACGCTTTTGGATCGAGAATGGAGAATTGTTCTATATTTTTAAAGTAAGGCAACATGTCCACCGCTGTCCAGGAACCAGCGATTCAAAAATCGTCGCTCCGCCCGTAGATATTGACATACTTGAATATCATGTGGATGCTCAGAACTGGAAAATTTCGCTTGCCCCAAACGAGTTAAACCATGTTTTCGTAAAAAGTTGTAACCGCACGAAAAAACCATAAGGCTGCAGGATGCGTCGGGCCTGAAAACAGCCATCTTCACAATACGCCACATCCCGCAAACCCCTCTGGCGCAACCCCAAACTCACCGCCCCCAAGCATTCACCGTCCGCCACCAGCGCTGCCCCAATTCCATCAGCGGCTTGCGTTGCTTCTCCAGGAAGGAGGCGAACAACAGGATGCCGATACCCAGGCCGGTCATGGTCAGCCAAGGACTGGCTTCATAAAGCTGCACCGTGAACCGGGCGTAGAAAATCGCCCCCGCCAGATACCCCACGATCCCCGCGAACAACACCCAACGCTGCCGATAAGCGATCCCGGCATAGACCAGGGCCGTGCCCACGGCCAGGAACAACATGGCGGCGGCATGGTCGCGGCGGACCGCCAAGCACAGGAAGCAACCGAGCAACGCGAGCAAAGTGCCGAGACCGCGCAAGGCCGGACCTTGGCGCAGGGATTTCTGCCCCAGCGCGAACAACAGCGCCGCGCCACCCAAGGCATGGGCGGTCCAGCCGCCGAACCCGCCCACCCCGACCGGCAGCGCCAACAGCAGGCCATTCAAGGCCAGGAAAGCGGCCAAAGCGCCCATGGGTTCCGCCCAGCCACCCAGCAAACCGGCCCTGGCGGCATCCACGAACAACAGCACCGCCAGGATCGTCAACAGCGCCGCCGTGGTGATCCAGGACCAGGGCAGGAAAGCGCTACGCCCCACCAGGATGACCAGCGGCAAATGCGCCAAGGCCAGCGCGGCCACGCCCTCGCCCGCCTGCATCAAGGCGTCCTGCCGCTGCCGCGACCAACCCAGCCGCAGCAAGCCGAACAGCCCCAGGCACAGCGCCGCCACGACCTCCGGCTCGCGGCTCGGGATCAAGAACAAAGCGCAGCCCAGGAACAATTCCGTCAACAAGCTGGCCCGGCGCGGCTTGGCCAGGATGGAAAACGCCAGATAGGCCACGGGCAGGGCGACCCCGAGGCTCAGGGCCAAATCGCCCAACAGCAGCGCCGACCCGGCCAGTTCTGCGGGCGGCGCATAGAACAAGGCGCCCAGTTGGGTGAACTGCACCGGCACCAAGGCCGCGGCCAGGGCGAAGAACAGCCGCGCCCCCTTGTGGTCGCGCCAGAGATAGCCGCAGACCAGCCCGCACAAGGTCAGCAACATCGAGAAACCGGGCATGATCCAGTAGCGGTAATTGGGCGTGAGGCCGTTCAAGCCCTGCACCAGGAAATCGGCCATCGCCAATAGCAGGATGGTGGTGCCCAGCAGGCGCAGGTAAAAGCCGGGCCGGTAGTTTGGGGATTCCCGGCGGTCCTGGGATTCGATGTCGTAAGATTTCATGGCGGATTACTCCCCGGTTTCGGTGTTGGATTGGGAGGGATTGGAGGCGGCGACCAGGCCGGCCAAACGGCGGCGCAAACTCTCGGCCTGTTCGGTGCGCTCGAATTCGGCGGCGAGATCGTCGTAGCCGGTGCCCGCGGCCAGGTCCGGCTCCACCGCGCCCAGCCGTATTTCCCAGCGGTCGAACACGGCATCGACCGCCTCCGTGCCGCCCAGCGGGTCGGACAACTGGGCATATTCCAGGTGGAACTGGCGCGAACTCAGCAAGGTCCGCCGCCGCTTGGCTTCTTCCAGCTTGGTGGTCTGGCGGTCCAGTTCGGCGCGGATTTTCTGGCGCAGCGCCTGGGTTTCGCGCAGGGAGACGGCCAGTTGTCCGGCCTCGCGCTCCACGGCTTCCAGCCGCCGCACGCATTCCAGCGCCCGCGTTTCCTCGGCGGCGACCCGCACCGCCCGTTCGGCCCAAAGCGCGGCGTCCTTGCGCAGGGCGGCGTGGCGTTCGTCCAGGGTTTTCAGTTCGCGGTCGAGGCGGCCCAGCCGCACGCGGGTGGTGGCGGCCAGCTTTTCCAATTCCTGGATGGCGGCGTCGGCCACGGCTTCGTGGTTCTCGAAATCGCCGGCCACTTCGTTGAGTTGCGCCTTGACACTGACGAAGATGCGTCTGAAGGGGTTCATGGGGGATGCCTCGGGTGATTGTGACAAGCCTATTAAGGCAGTCGGCGTGCCAGCCCGATGCGCGGCGATTGACCCTTACCAATCAAGAGCTTGATGAACCCATAGGCTCGTCGGCTTGGCCTGGACCGACATTTTCCGCACAATGCCCCTAGCATAAAAAGCACGGGGGTTTTCATGGCCGGATTACGTTTGAGCGAAGCGCAGCGCGGATTTTTCGGTTGGGTGGCGGAGGCGGTGTTCGCCAATCCCTTCGGGCCGGAGCGGGCCGCGCTGGACCGCCGCATCGCCGGGATCGACCCCCGCGCCCCGGCGGACCCGGCCCGGACCTTGGAACTCGCCATCGAGCAAGTGGAGCGCCGGGTGCGCGAACTCGACCCCGATGGCCGCTTGCGCCCGGACCGCTACCCGGCGGAAGACGCCCGCCTCCTGCAATGGGTGGGTTTGTTCCGCATCTACCACGCCTTCCGCGACGAGTTCGGCCAGTTCATCGAACGCCAAGCCCAGAGCGCGGAACCCCTGGCCCCGCCCTTCGCCGACGCGCTGTGGGCGGAACTGGCCGGCCTGGGCCTGGACGCCGAAGCCCGCGCCCGCTACCTGGGCGTGTTCTACCAAGTACGGCGCGGCTTCCATTGCATCGAGCGCGAAATCGTCGGCCTGTGCCCCGCCGTGGTGGAACTCAGGATGCGGCTGTGGAACGCCATCTTCACCTTCCGCCCGGATTGGTATCTGCGCTGCCTGGTGGGGCGGATGGAGGATTTTTCCACCCTGCTGCTGGGCGAGACCGGCACCGGCAAGACCGCCGCCGCCCGCGCCATCGGCTATTCCGGCTTCATCCCCTACGATCCCAAGACCCGGCGTTTCAAGGAGAGCTATACCCGCGCCTTCGTCGGCATCAACCTGGCGCAATTCCCGCCCGGCGTCATCGAATCGGAGTTGTTCGGCCATCGCAAGGGCGCGTTCAGCGGGGCCATCGACCACCACCAGGGCGTGCTGGCCCGGTGCAGCGCCCACGGCGCGGTCTTGATGGACGAGATCGGCGATGTGGAACCGCTGATCCAATTGAAACTGCTGACGGTGCTGCAAGAACGCCGGTTCACCCCGGTGGGTGGACGCGAGCCACAGCAATTCAATGGCCGGGTCATCGCCGCCACCCACCGCGACCTGGGCCGATTGCGGGCGGAGGGGCGGTTCCGCGACGATTTCTTCTACCGGCTGTGTTCCGATGTGATCGCGCTGCCGCCGCTGCGCCAGCGCATCGCCGAAAACCCGGCGGAATTGCGGCTGATGGTGGCGGCGATCCTGGTGCGGACCTTCGGTCCCGACGGACTGGCCTTGGTGGACGGGGTGGAGGAACGCACCCGCGCCTCGGTGCCCGCCGACTATCCCTGGCCGGGCAATGTGCGGGAACTGGAGCAATGCGTGCGGCGTATCTGCCTGACCGGGCGCTACGAGGCCGATGGGCGGGCCGCGCCGGATGGTTTCCTGCGGCGGGTGGCGGAAGGCGGGCTGACCGCCGACGAGTTGCTGGCGGGGTATCTGGCGCGCTTGTACGGGCGGTGCCGGACCTATGAGGAAGTGGCGCGGCGCTCGGGGCTGGACCGGCGGACGGTGAAGCGCTATATCGGGATGGGGGAACCGGAGGCGTAAGGCGGTTTCAAGCGGTTTCCCAGTCCGCGCGGGACAACCGATAAAGACGATGCCGCCGGAGGGGCGAGCCTTCCGCCACCTTGGGATGGTCGAAACCACCGGCTTCCGCCATCCCCAGCCGCCGCATGACCCGCCGGGAACGGAGGTTCGTTTCGGCGGTGAAAGCCACGATGTCCGGCAAATCCAGCGTCCCGAACCCGAAAGCCACCGCCGCCCGCGCCGCTTCGGTGGCGTAACCCCGGCCCCAATGCCGGAACGCCAACCGCCAACCGACCTCCACGCAGGGCGGGAACGGCAGCCCATCCGGCGTGTGCAGGCCGACCATGCCGATGAATCCGCCGCCGTCCTGGCGCTCGACGGCCCAGAAACCCCAGCCCCGCGCTTCGATCAAGGCTTGGCAGCGATCGGCCAGGGCGTCGCTTTCGGCGCGGGACAGCGGGGCGGGGAAGTATTCCATGACCTTGGGATCGGCGTTCAAGGCGGCGAAGGGAACGCGGTCGGCGGGAAGCCAGGGGCGGAGGTGGAGGCGTGGGGTTTCGAGGTGGATGGGATGGGTCATGGTTGGCACATGGACTATATATCCATCGACAAATGCCAGCGGATTCCGTGCGCTTGGCAAGCCAATAGCATACGCTCGATTTGCTGTAATTCCTCCAAAACATCCGCCTGTCCGGCCACAATCCCTGGGTTAGCCTGCAAATAGGCCATCAGCGCGGTTATGGTTTGCAATCCCGCCTCGGGGGCGAACCAGCGTTCCGCCAACATGGCCGGGTCTATCTCCATGTCGTCGAAAGCGTCCCCATCCCACAAATCGCGGGGATCGTCGCCCATGAATTCCAACAGCGGTTGGATACCCAAGCGGCCATAGACGTTTTTCTCGAAATGATCGTCGGCTTTGGCAAGGCATTTGCCGCCGAAATCATCGATATCCAGGCCGTCGATTTTTGTTTCCGTCGATAGGTAGTAGGCGACGCTCATAGTTATACCGATTCTGGGTTGAGTATATAGATTAAATCTGAATGAATTGGAGAGGAACATAATTTATGGATAGCACTCTTTCAAGCCCCCGATATCAGATCTATTAGCTATTTGCTTATCAGACATCATGCTCAACGTGAATTTAACTCCACCGTAGCGTAGTGCTTCGTTGCTATCTGGATAAGTTCTCGCAGAATACTTTATATTAGATACATTTAGAACATCGTAAAGCATAGGAAACTGGCTTGATTTCGCTCTGAGTTCATGATATATCGAAAGAGCGCGCAAAAGAGCTAATTCATGATTCATAACACCATGATTATTTTCCATGTGAATCCTTGTGGGCTGTCCATTTATATCAACATCATCACCCGAAATAGAGACAACTCCGTATTCGTATCTATATCTCGTAACCGGATTTTTTCTGTAATTGTCAGCCGCACCTTCAAAAGTTGATCTAATAATACTTATATTAGTATACATAAGTCTTCCATAAATACATTTTGCCTTACTAACAAATTCATCAAGTATCTTATCCAAACAAGCCCTCTGTATTATTTTATCAGCCTTGTATTCACTTCTTTCGAAGTTTACTTGCGCATCTATTTTTATCTTGGTATCAAACGCTATAGAAAATTGATTTCGGCCATCTCTTACATCGACCAAACTGGCACTTACCGTTTCGCCTCCAGCTTGGCAAGACGGTTGCCTAATGCTTTGAGCCAATATTTTTTGCGCTAGGATTTCAGAGCCATGGGGTGCTATTATACTTTCACCTTGAGCCGCCAAAGACTCAAACCGCATTTTTATCCCTTCAATATCTATTTTTAACGCTTCGATTTCTTTGATGAGCACTTTAAAACCATCCCTATCAGAACTACCTATTTTTACCTTGAGATTGCTTAAATCCTTATCAATTTCCGAAAGATGGACATTAATCGATTGCATAGCCTTATCCAACTCATCCAGCCTAGCTTCGGTAATTTTTTCATCGCCTGCATCACCATTTCTATCACCAGCACCGCCATCACGACTAGTATCTACAATTTGGTTTTTGGATTGCTTAATATGCATTTCAAATGAATTTAGTTCGCCTAGCGTTTTATCTAAATTCTGCCTCAAAGCGGATAACTCTAATTGCCACTCAGTACTATTTTTAGAGCCAACGACAAACTGAGCAATAAACACAAAAATCAAGGCAACCATCAATGTCAAGATCAAAGCCATAATCATTTTGCTGTTTTTCGGCCCTATACTTAACCCGCCAACTCCATCCTCCGATGACTGCGCACGATGTAATTTCGAGAGATATTCGACCACCGATTTAATCAGCTTCAAAAGAGCATTCATAACAACCTCCATAATTAACACGAAGATGCGCCTCCCGGCGAACACCGGAAATTAACTTCAGCCCTATCCTACAAAGAACGAGCCGTATAAAACTAAAGTCTCACCCCAATTTCCCTCTTCCGAATAATACACCGCCTAATTCCGCAAATAATTCTGCCAAACCCAATCGACATACGCCGCATAACGCCCTCCATGGCTCTAAACCTTGAACAGAGACACACACAGGGCATCGCCGCCGCTGGCGAAATCAGCCCCGCTGGAATGGTCCGCATGGCGCTTTCCCCAAGATAGGGACCATATGGTGTTTTCAGTGACATGTAGGTAATTTCTGTCTCCGTTATTGTCGGATCATAGCGCACCGATCCATGACAACGAAAGAAAAAATGATAATTCCTGTCTATTTTGGCTTTATCCCGCATCGTTTGGAAACATACGGCGCATCCGCGCCGGGCTGTTTCTCGTAGATGGTGGACATGGATACCCACCCGGCCCGGTCCCACTCCCACGATGAACCCAAGCCCTCCCCTCCCCCTCTGCTACAATTCCCCCCTTCGCCACCCCTAAGCCCTTGGAGGATCAGACCTTGCCCGACTTCGTCCCCGGACAACGCTGGATCAGCGAAACCGAACCCGAATTGGGACTCGGCATCGTGCTTGCCGTCGAACACAGCCGCGTCACGATGCTCTTCATCGCCAGCAGCGAACGGCGCACCTACGCCGCCAACAACGCCCCGCTCACCCGCGTCCGCTTCAACCCCGGCGAAACCGTGGAAAGCGTCGATGGCTGGAAAATGAAGGTGGAGGCGGTGCGGGAACGACAGGGCATCCTCACCTACGAGGGCACCGACGAGGACGGCGCGCCGGCCCGCCTCGAAGAAATGGAACTCAACCATTTCCTGCAATTCAACAAGCCGCAGGACCGCCTGTTCACCGGCCAGTTGGACAGTTCCGCCACTTTCCGCCTGCGCCACGCAACCCTGAACCTGCTGGGCCGCCTGGAACAATCGGAAGTGCGGGGCCTGTGCGGCGGACGCACCAGCGCCATCCCCCACCAGCTCTATATCGCCCACGAAGTCGCCCGCCGCGCCGCCCCCCGCGTCCTGCTGGCCGACGAGGTGGGCTTGGGCAAGACCATCGAAGCCGGCCTCATCATGCACCATCAATTGCTGGTGGGCCGGGCCGAGCGGGTGCTGATCCTGGTGCCGGAACCCTTGCTGCATCAATGGCTGGTGGAAATGCGGCGGCGCTTCAACCTGCGCTTCAGCCTGTTCGACGAGGAGCGCTACGACGAAACCGGCGAGGACAATCCGTTCCAAACCGAGCAGTTGGTACTGTGCAGCCTGGATTTCCTGGCCAACGATCCGCGCCACCGGGCGCACGCCCTGGCGGCGGGCTGGGATTTGTGCGTGGTGGACGAGGCCCATCATCTCGAATGGTCGGAGGAAACAGCCAGCCCCGAATACACCTTCGTCGAGGCGCTGGGCCAGGTCTCGCCCGGCCTGTTGCTGCTGACCGCCACCCCGGAACAACTCGGCAAGCAAAGCCATTTCGCCCGGCTCAGGCTGCTGGACCCCGACCGTTTCTATAGCTACGAGCGCTTCCTGGAAGAAGAGCGCGAATACGAGGCGCTGGCCGATGTCATCAACCACCTGCTGGACGACCCGGAGCTCGACCTCAGCACCCTGGCCCGGCTCCAAGCCCTCATCACCCAGGATTTGGCCGAGGAAACCTTCGCCCGGCTCGGCCAGCCGGAAACGGCGGCACAAGCCCGCCAGGATTTGATCCAATTGCTGCTCGACCGCCACGGCACGGGCCGCATCCTGTTCCGCAACACCCGCGCCACGGTGCAGGGCTTCCCGGCCCGCGAACTCCTGGGCCACGCCCTGCCCCTGCCCGCGGCCTACCGCGGCCTGCCCGGCACCGACCCCGCCGCGTTCCTGCACCCGGAAACCCTGTTTCCGCAAGACGCGGGCGATTGGTGGAAACAAGACCCCAGGGTGTCCTGGTTGACCCGGACCTTGAAACAGCTGCGCCCGGCCAAGGTGCTGGTGATCTGCGCGAAGGCCCAGACCGCCATCGACCTGGAGGAAGCCCTGCGCGTGGCCGGGATCAAGGCGGCGGCGTTCCACGAAGGCTTGAGCATCGTCGCCCGCGACCGGGCGGCGGCGTGGTTCGCCGATTCGGAGGATGGGGCGCAGGTGTTGGTATGTTCGGAAATCGGCAGCGAGGGCCGCAATTTCCAGTTCGCCCACCATCTGGCCCTGTTCGACCTGCCCTTGAACCCGGATTTGTTGGAACAGCGTATCGGCCGCCTGGACCGCATCGGCCAAGCGGACACCATCCGCATCCATGCCGCCTATTTCGAGGGCGGTGCCCAAAACCTGCTGTTCCGCTGGTATCACGAGGGCTTGAACGCCTTCGCCCAGCCCAATCCGGCCGCGCCCGCCGTGTTCGCCCGGTTGCGCGGGGAATTGACCGACCTGCTGCTGCGCCCCGACCCGGCGCGTGAAAACGCGCTCATCGCCGATGCCGCCCACCTGTCCGCCGCGATCCAACAAGCCCTGCACCAAGGCCGCGACCGTTTGCTGGAACTCAACTCCTGCCGCAACGAGGAAGCCGGACGGCTGGTGGCCCTGGTCCAGGCCGAGGATGCCGACGACAAGCTCTGGCCCTATCTGGAACAGGTGTTCGATGTCTACGGGGTGAATGTCGAGGAACACTCGGAGGATTGCCACATCCTCCAACAAGGCGAGCATCTCCGCACCCAGTTCCCGGAATTGACCGAGGACGGGGCCACCGTCACCTTGAACCGGAGCATCGGCCTGGCCCGCGAGGACATGCTGTTCCTGACCTGGGAACACCCGATGGTGCGCGGGGCGATGGACTTGATCGTCAACGGCGGCCAGGGCAACGCCGCCCTCAGCGTGGTGCGCCATCCCGACCTCGACCCAGGGCAGCTCTTGGTCGAAGCCTTCTACCTGGTCGATTGCACCGCGCCCAAGCGCCTCAGGATCGGGCGCTATTTCCCGCCCACCTTGCTGCGCTTCCTCTACGACCAGACCGGCGACAATCTCGGCGTCCTGCCCTTCGACAGCCTGATCGACCAGCCGCGCCAATTCGACCGCGAGCAGGCGGTGGAACTGATCCGGGGCCAGCGCAAGCTCATCACCCAACTCCTGGCCCTGGCCGAGCGCGAGGCCAAGGCCAAGCTCCCCCACCTCGTCGCCGAGAGCGCCAAGCGCATGGTCGATGCGGAAACCCGCGAACTCAAGCGCATGGTGGCCCTGAAGCGGGTGAACCCGAACGTCCGCAAGGAAGAACTGGAGCGGATCAAGGAAGAAGCTTTGGAAATGAACGCCTGCATCCAGGCGGCGAATTTGCGCTTGGACGCGGTGCGGGTGATTATAACGGCCTAGCCATCGCCCGCCATGGCTATACCCCCCCGTTGCCGGGATTATCCCTGGAATGCCGGTTCCGCCGGAAGGCGACAAAATCAATCGGATACCCTAGTTTGCTTTGGAGAATGGTGAACCTATGCCTTTGTTCATGCTGGAGAAAAAGTTGGTCTTATTTATCCATGTGCCCAAAGCCGGGGGGTCGTCGATAGAGCATTTCCTGGCACCGCATTATGTTGGGTTGATGGATACCTCTTATCCGGGAGGATTGCCTTGCTCCCCACAACATTTCCATGCCGCGCTGCTTTCCATCGTCCTGAAAAACTCCCCCATCGATTATAAATTCATGGTTGTCAGGCATCCTCTGCGGAGGCTGGAAAGTGAATACAAGTTCAGGAAAAAACACTTCGGCGATGTCAAGAATATGGATTTCGAGGCATGGGTCGCCCACGCTCTGGAAACCTACCTAAAAAACCCCTACCACCTCGACAACCATCTACGGCCAATGACCGAGTTCATCCTGCCAAATACCCAAGTCTACAAACTTGAGGATGGTTTGGAACGGCTACGCGACGACCTCCATTCGAGATACCCCACCGCCATCGCCAAGGAAAAAGCGATCCCGCACGCCCATGAAACCGGAACCGAAGAGCGGTGTGGCATCGCGAGCAAGGAAGTCGCCGACCTTGTTTATGGCTTCTACAAGGAGGATTTCGAGCGCTGGTATCCAGACGATCACAAACTTCCAGCCCTTTAGGGATTCTTAGGCCGGGCTTAACACGCTATCGGACCGCCTACACCATAGGCACGACCAGGGTCATCGGGGATATTATGAGATTAGTGAGTCACTGCATATTCAATCAGGATTATAAGTTCCTTCCAGAATGGATTGCATTCTATGAAGTGACGGGTTGGGACAAGGTTATACTTTCATTTTCCGGCGAGGACCGGCGGCATCTCGAACCGTTGACTCCATGGATCGGGTCGGGCTTTGTCGATGTGCTGGATGGCTCGCCTTTTTCGGGCAGCGATATCCCCGCCTGGGCGGCCTATCAGATCAACCAGCAGCAACAGGCCATCGATTATGCCAAGGCCCAAGGATATGACTGGCTGGCGCTCTTGGATAGCGACGAGTACCTATTAACCCTGGAATCGATGGATATCAAGGAGACGCTAAAATCCTACAACGACCCAGATATAGGGGCTATCGGGGTTAACTGGTTCGGCTTCGGCACCTCGGATATCTATGAGATTCCGGCCAACCAATGCATGTTGGAAACCTTGATCAAATGCGCCGGACCCGATAAACACATTAAAAGCCTGGTCAAGGTGTCGGCGGTCGCCAGCGCGCTCACCCAGCATTATGTCAAGCTCAAGCCCGGTTTCCGCTATGTGGATGAAACCAAGGCCGATTTCCACGGGGCGTTCGTCGATCCCCCAAAATGCAAGAAGCTGCGCATCAACCATTATTTGAATTTCGACGGGAAGGCTTTCGACGAAATGAAGCGTCCCAGATATAAAGCCATAGGGTATAGCGACCAGGATTTGGATAGCAGGCGGAACTGGGCGAACCGCAACGAGAACCTGGATATCCAGAAATTCGTGCCCGCTTTGCGGAAACGGCTGGGCCATGTTGGGCAAACAACGGCACATCACCGCCCTCCCCGAACAGCGGAGGCCGGTACCCAGGGTTCTACAAGTCCGGGAGGCCAGGTTCCGCCCAAACAACCCAAGGTCGCCGTCACGACCATAGCCCCCCCATCCGAGCCTTATCTGTCGGAAATCTTCGATCTATTCACGACCTTGCGGCATTTCGGCGGGACGATGGCGAACAGTCCGGCCATCGCCTATTTCCTGGGGCCGATCCCGGAAAAAAACGCCGCGGTCCTTTCAAGCCTGGATGTGAGGGTCGAAATCGTCGAACCGCTCGATATAGGATGCCCACAGGCGAATAAGCTGCTGGCCATCGGACCGCATCCGGGGGTGGATTACACGCTAGCCTTGGACACGGACGTGGTCGTCGCCGGGGATTTTTCAAAAAGCATCCGTGGCAATTCGGTCCTCGCGAAAATAGCCGACCAAAACCCTTTGCCCCTCGGCGTATGGAAGCGATTGTTCAAGACGTTCGGGGCACCCTTCCCGCCGGCCCGCTTCCTGACCTCCTTCGGCGCCGCCGAGACCCTGCCCTATTTCAATACCGCCGTCCTGGCCGTCCCCAGCGGCTTGGCGCAATCCCTGGTCGAAGCGTGGCACAGCGCGATCCTCAACCTGCCCGGCTGTCGCGCACAGGTTCCCGACATCGAGCAATACCCCTTCCTGGTGCACCAATTCGCCCTGCCCATCGCCTTGTCCATGGCCGGGCTCAGCTACCGGGCATTGCCCACCGAATTGAATTTCCCCACCAATGGGGTGATCCACAACAGCTTCGCCCCCAATGCCTGCAAACCGCTTTTGATCCGCCATAACCACCGCAGGGATGGCGCAGGACAGATATATCCCTGCCCGTACAAACGGGCCAACGAAGCCATCGACCGCATAAACGCCTTCTTCCAGGAGCGGGGCGGTCCGGCCGCCCGGTGAAGCTATTCCCTGGCGAAGGCGCACAAGCGCTCCATGAGCGAACCCGGCCCTGGTGGCGTATCGAACTTGTGGGTCAGCTTGAAAACCGGAGAGGGAGGGGAGGCCAGGAGCCGCTCTATTTCTGGCGGTGGTTCCTGCAATAACCGAGCGCTACGGGGGCCATGAGTAAAAAGGTAATTGGATGCGATCTGGGGCGTGCCATCCCATAGCTCCTGGAAACGGGGGTCGGCAGCATGGAGTTTGGTGAAGAGCAAATGGACCCAGAAGTAGTTATCGCGGCGGGCGCGGCCGTTCCAGTAGCGTCGAGCGGCATTCCTCCACTGTTCGATGATATACCCTCCTTTCTCGGCCCCCAGGAACCACGTCGCTATCATACGGCCATGGCTGCGGTCGTGACCGGGCAGGGCGAAAGCAAAAAAACCGTTGGGCATGGCTTGCGGGAGCCACTCGTCGAGGGGCCGGGCGCAGAGGGTGGTCGCGTCGGCCCAGACCCCGCCGTGCTGGTGTAAAAGTTCCAAGCGGATTTGGTCGCTCATAGCCTCCGGCTGTTTCGGCGTAGAAAAGACACGCTTGGAGCCTTCGGGGGACAGGAAATCCACCACATTAGCTTGGTCCAGCGCGTGGACTTGCCAACCTGGATTACGCTTTTCCCAACTCGCACGCCCAGCCCAAGCAACTTCCGGGGCTTGGTCCCATCCCTGTAACCAAAGCAACCATATGATCCGTGATAAACGACCCTGGCTCACGCTTTCATTCATTTTTTCACCTGCATACAGGGTTTGATAAGTGGTATCTACGTATATTTATACATGGTGGAAACACCCAACCCAGATAGGTAGATAATATTTTCTACTGAAGACCCAGGCTCTCCGAGCGGACAATCCTTATCGAGCGGATTCAACGCACGGACAAAGGAACCCAAGCCAACCAGTGCAAATATAACAACCCCCTTAAAGTGGCGTTCTTACCCGCCCCGGCCGGTCCGCACCATCAGTCGCCGCCTTCCACGTTTGCCAGCGGATACCAGCGCTCGAAATCCTCCCGGTACAGCCCATGCACCAGGTCGCAGACCTTTTTGGAAGGCGCTTCGCCCGGCTCGCCATCCTTATCGATCACATTGACCGCTGGAAATCGCCAGGCCGCGTCGATGGCGGCGGGATACCTTTGCACCAAGGTATCGCGCAAGGCCGCTAGCCCCTCCTCCAGTTTGAAGACTTCCGTGCCCGGCAACAGGAATTCGCTCATCGGCCGCAAGTGGTTGTCCAGGTGGAAACGGTTCTTGCGGTAGGCCGCGACCGCCCGCTCGACCCATTCATCGAAATCCACATCCTTGGCATCCTTGAAATGCCTTTTCCTGAACTTGTATTCGCTCCTCAACCGGTCCCAGGGATTCCTCACCACCATGAAGACATAATCCAAGGGCGCGTCTTTCAAGGCGGTGGCCAGCATGGCCGCGTGGAAATGCTGGGGAGAACAGGGCAAATGGCCCCGGAATCCCCGGTCCAGCAAACCCAGGTAATGTTTGGAAAGGTATTCCTCCACCGAAGTGCCTCCCGCCTTGGGCACATGGATGAACAAAACCAGTTTGTTCTCTAGCAAATATAAGGGCATGGCCTATGTCACCTTGATCGGGTCGTTTTAGCAGTCCGCCGCGGCCCGCCTGGCCCCGGCCACGAAATCGCGCATCCTGAACATTTCCGCCAGCGCCGCCGAGAACTCCCCCGGCGCGATGTTGAAAGCCTTTTGGACGCCCTCGCCATGGTTCAGCACGGGTCCGCCATCCTCCGGCAAGACGAACCCCACCGCGTGCCCGAACGAGTCCGCGATAGCCTGTTGCACGCCGTTGATCCAGTTCAGGGCCAGCACCGCCGTACCCGGCCTGCTGTAGATCGCGTTGTGCAGGCCCGAGCCGTATTCCCCGACGATGATTTCGGCGTTCCGGTACAGGGCCGCTTGCTCGGGGATGGGCAATGCCTCCGGCCTGACGATGGCCAAGCCGTGCCCACGGGCGATTTCCTCGATTTCCGGGCCGTTCGCCATCCGCCGGTAGGACTTGGAGAACGCGCCCCTGGAAACGAAGATTTCCCTGGGGAACCGCTTATCCACCCGCCCGGCCTGCGCTTCCGCGTAGCTTTGCATCTGCCGCACCCGCTCTGGATGGTATTTGTAGCCTGGGTCTATGCTCGGCAACAGGAAATCCCCCCGGTAGCGGATGCCGGGTTCGATGAACACGATTTCGGCCTCCGGCAGGATGGCTTTGACATAGCCCATGAAGAACCCGGCCCGGTTGCGCTCGAGCAGGAGCGGTGCCCGCCAACCCTGGGCGTATAATTCCTTGATGGTGAAGAGCTTGGGCACGGCTTCGGTGAGGAAATGGCCGAAGTTGTTGCAGTTGCCGTGGTAGAAGACGAAGCAGGGTTCGGATAGCGTGATTTCATGGATACCGTGCAACACCGCCTCGATATCCTTCTTGAGCCAAATACCATCCTCGTAGATTTTCTTGAGATAGCCCGGATAGACGGCGGGATCGAAAAACAACGTCCCGCCC